>JACRUD010000029.1 GCA_014304875.1 Vulcanimicrobiota bacterium | reverse complement strand
AGGTCCGGAGGAGCGGTCTGAGTCGCTTGAGGGATAGGCGTGGGAAGCGCGCCAACCTCAGTCCCGGCTCGCGCCGCAAGATCACCCAGCGAGCTGCCCACGAGCAGCGGGATTGCTAACCACAGCAGGCGGCTCACTGGGCGGAGACCTGAAGCGTGAACTGCGGAGAGAACGTCCGGCCCGCCCAATTGAAGTAATATTGACGGCCTAAATCCAAGAAAAGCGTCTTGCTGATGCGCGCGCGCACGTCGCCGGCTAGGTGGTACTTCGGAGGCCCGATACCTGCCGGAAGGGCCGGCGAGAAATGGTTGCTGAGGGCGGTCAGAGTGGCTTGAAAGTCCGGACTGGCTGCATACGCCGCACTCAGGACGACGCTGCGGTCGACAGCGTGCGGAAAGAAGTCGGCCGTGCCATCGAAAGTCGGCAATCCGTTCGACGAGCCCGGCAACGGCAGCAAACCGAGCGCGATATTCGGGGACGCGACCGTCAGCGATGCGTCGCGTACTGCGATGCTTTGCACGACGTACGACGCGACGGCGGAGAGCTGGCCCGTGAGGCGCTTTCCGTCGCTGAGCTGGACCGACTGCGAGTCCACGAGATTGGGAAAGCTCAGCCACGTTCGCTGGCCGCGAAAGATCGCACTGATGCCGCTGCGAAACGGTCCCGGGTAGACCGGCGTTGATAGCGACGCGCCGAGAAAGTGCGTCCACACGTCGTGCAAACCGCTGCCCGAGACGCCGTACGCGTCGTGCGCGCGCGCGAAACCCGACTGCAGTCGATAGGTCAGACCGGAGCGTCCGATGCGCTGGTCGAATCCGGACCAAGCGACGCCGGCGATCAGCGCATGATTGCGCGCCGCCGACTGGCCGAGCAAGTCGTCGTACTCCTGGGTGACGTCCACCGTCAGCGACGACTGGCGAAAAGGTTGGGTGAATTGCACGTCGGCGAAGCCGTTCGCCGACCGCGGTTGTGAAAGACCGTGCTGATCGGTGAACAGCTGAGCGTTTAGGGCGAGGGCGTCTGATTTTCCCACCCGCTCGTAGGCGAGCAGGTTCCATTGTTTGTTTGCTTGAGTCGCCGGGTTCAGGCTGAAGACGGCGTAGCCTCGATCGCCCAACAGCGCGTGATGTTCGAGAGAGAAATACGTCTTCTTCTGAGAATCGTAGCGAAAGTGCACTGCATCCAAGGCGTGCGTCGATCCTGCGAAGTTATACGGCGCATCGAAGGTCGCCCCCGACAGCGAGTTCTGGCCGAAGTCAGGATTCGCCGAAAAATTATAGACGTAGGGCGGCAGGGGAGGCGTGTTGAGGCGCCCGTTCAAGAACACGAATCTCGCCGGAACGAACTTCACGTAGGAAGCCGGAGCGATCTGCGCCTGTTTGGCGACGATGTAAGGAGCCTGACCGCTGAAGTCGCGCAAGAAAAAGGCGTCGCCGGGCATCAGGCGGCCTTTCTCGGGATGCGCGAAGTCGTCGTTTAGGAAGGTCCAGCGATCTGGGTCCGGTTCCAGAGGCACGAAATAGGTCCGTCGGAATGCCAAGAACTCAGCGACGGCAGCACCTCGAAACGTGCCGGCCCTTGTCTCCAACCGGACGTGACCCGCGACGAGGAACCGGCGCAGTGCCAGATCCATTGAGAAAGCGTCGCCTTCCATCGTCACGCCGTGCGCCATGGTCACGCGCACGGCGCCCCGCGCCCGGATCATGCCTGCATCGCTGAAGTATTCCACGCGCGAGGCGGACACCGTGATGATTTGATCTTTCGGCGCTTGAGCGTCTTGCGCGGCGATAGCGTTCACGGGCATCAACAGCGCCAGGCAGCCGACGAGCCAGCCGACGATTCGGCGCAGAGGAGCGACTATCACAGTTCGTATAACGCCGCCTGCTTCTTGTGTGTCGCCGACGCAGCCTGCGGTGCTGTGAGACTGCGATTTCGACTCCAAACGGACCTAAAGGTCCGTGGCTACCTACGCTTTCTCTAATGTAGTGGCGCCGCTTTAGTCGCGGCTCCGTCGTCAACGCAACCGACCTAAAGGTCCGTGGCTACATACGGGGACGGGCCTAAAGGTTCGTGGCGGCGCCGCTAAGTAGTCTGCTACGTGACCATCGAGGGGATCCTGGCAGCGCGCAAGCCGTGCTTCTCGTTTGAGTTTTTTCCGCCCCAGACGGACGCTGCGATGGAAGCGTTACTCCAAACGGCGGCATCGCTTCGCGCGTTAGATCCCGCCTTCGTGTCGGTCACGTACGGCGCCGGAGGCAGCACGCGCCGGCGTACCCTCGAAGCAGTCACGTCAATGAAACGCGACCTCGGGCTCGAGGCGATGGCGCACCTCACTTGCGTCGGCGCCGATGCCCAGGAGTTGCGCGCGATCCTTGCCCGCATCTGTGAAGCCGGAATCGAGAACGTCTTGGCTTTGCGGGGTGACCCGCCGCGAGACCAGCCTCAGTTCCAACCTAGCCCCGGAGGGCTGGCCCACGCTTCGGACTTGGTCCGCTTAGTGCGTTCCGAGTTTGGTCTGTGTGTGGGCGGCGCATGCCATCCGGAAAAGCACCTTGAGGCGCCGGACTTCTATACCGATTTGCGTCATCTGCGGGAAAAAGTCGAGAGCGGGGCTCGATTTCTCATCACGCAACTCTTCTTGGACAACGAGTACTATTTCTCGTTTGTCGAACGGGCGCGGCGGGCCGGCATCGACGTGCCGATCATCCCGGGCATCATGCCGATCACCAACGCCTCGCAAATCGCGCGCTTTACCGAGATGTGCGGAGCCAGCATCCCGGCGCGGCTGCTCGCCGAGCTCGACGCCCGCGCAGGCCAACCTGAAGCCATCTCGGACTTCGGGGTGGCGTACGCCACCTTACAGTGTGTCGATCTGCTGGCACGCGGGGTGCCGGCGATTCATTTCTATACGCTTAACAAGTCGCCGGCTACGAGGGCCGTCGTCAGCGCATTGTTGGCGGCCAGACCTTGGGAGCCGGCCGGCGGGCGGCGTTACCTGCCGGACAACGATGCGGGGCTCGAAGCCGCTTTTTCGCTGCCGCAATCGTGAGACGCGAACTACTACAAGCCCCCTTGGGCGGCGTTCGCTGAAGGGACATCAAACCATAGGTCCAGCGCGCCCCTCTCGGCGAACGTTCGGCGCATCGTATTTCCATAGGCCGGGTCGTGCGCGACTCGGCCGCTGACCGTTTCGGAGGCCATCTTGTCCGCTGATTTTGGCGCGAGCCTTGCTCGCGGCCTTGCCGCATCAAGCTCCGCGCTCGCGACGGCAGTGCAAGCGCTTGCGGCCGGCGCCTGCGTCGATATCAAGGAAACCGCGGGGCCCGCGCGTCCTTTTGTGGTCGCTTCGCTGTGGCAGGCGCTGGGCGGCCAGTGCGTCATCTGGACCCATACTCCCGACGCGGCAGACCGATTCGCCACCGATTGCGGCTTCTATCTCGGCGGACGCAACGACGAAGTGTGGACGATTCGCCCCCGGGATGACGGCGGCGGGAGACCCAACCCAACCGAGCAGAGCGCTCGTCGGGAAGCGCTCGACGCGCTCTTGTCCGGGCGGCCGGGCATCTACTGCGTGTCTCAGGCGGCGCTTCGCCAAACCGTCAGCGCACCGGAAACCGTACGCGGCGCTGCCCGTATTCTTGAAGTAGGCGCCGATTACGCGTGGGATTCACTGCTCGCGTCGCTTGTGACGCTGGGGTACGAGCGGGTCGATGTCGTGACTGCAGTCGGGGAGTTCGCTGTCCACGGCGGTCTGATCGACGTGTTTCCGGCGACGGCGGCGTTACCGGTTCGTCTTGAGTTTTTCGGCGACCGCCTCGAGAGCGCCCGCACCTTCGCTCTATCGGACCAGCGATCGGTCGGCGACATCCGGCGGGTCGCGGTCACGCCCTGGACGGAAGCGCTCGGTAGCGAGCGGGTATGCCTTCTCGCCTACGCGACTGGCGCGCTGATCGTCGTCGACGATCCGGAATCTATCGCCATCGTCGACCGGACTCTGGCCATTGAACGAGATGATGCGACGATAGCGGCGGCCGATAGCGAAGATGAAAACGATGGCACGGCCTCCGAGCATCCGAGCCCGCCCCAGCCGCAAGAGGATGACGTTTTCGCGGCGGCTCCTCGTCTGGAACTGGCCGAAATCGCGGCGCAAACGGACGGCCATGCGGTGGCGGCGTTCGCGCCCGCGACCGCGACGCAGCGCGCATCGCGGGCCGCCGATGTCAGCGTGGCCATCCCGGCCGAGAACGCGCCGGCCTACGGGCGCAGCATAGAAAATTTCGCGGCCGACGTAAGGCAGCGCGTCGCTCGGGGTGAGGCTGTCGCCGTCATCACGCTGGGGCATCGGCGCATCCGCGAGGTCCTGGCAGAGCATGCGATCGCGCCGGCCGCTTTGCCCAGAGGCCTTCACTTACGCGAATCGGCCGGGCGAGGCGCCCATGGACAACGGGGCGCTGTCTACGTGGCTGAAGGCATCATCGACTCGGGATTCGCCATGCCGGCATTCGGTCTCACGGTCCTCGGGGATGCCGAACTGTTCGGGCACCCCGCCCGGCGCCAAAAGCTCAAGGCGGCCAAAGAAGGCGTACCGGTCACCGAGGCGGACTTGCGGCCCGGTGAATATTTCGTGCACGCGTATCACGGCATCGGTCGATACCTCGGCTTGGAACATCTGGCGATCAACGACATCGAAAGGGACTTCATCCTCTTGCAGTATGCCGGCGATGACCGGCTTTACGTTCCGATCGACCAAATGCACATGGTTCGTCGGTATTCGTCTTCGGACGAGGCGGTGCCGAGACTTTCCAAGATGGGCGGCGGCGATTGGGCCCGCACGCGCTCGCGCGTCCGCGAGGCGGTCGACAAGATAGCGGAGGGATTGGTCCGCTTGTACGCTGCCCGCGAGGCGGCTGCAGGCCATGCCTTCGCGCCGGACACTCCCTGGCAAGCCGAGCTGGAAGAGACGTTTCCCTACGACGAGACGGAAGACCAGCGCAAAGCCATCGACGCTTTAAAAGCGGACATGGAGCGGCCGCGACCCATGGACCGGCTGATCTGCGGCGACGTCGGTTACGGAAAGACGGAGGTCGCCATACGCGGCGCCTTCAAAGCGGTCATGGACCGCAAGCAAGTGGCGGTCTTAGTGCCGACGACCGTTCTGGCGGCGCAGCATTTCCGAACTTTCTCGGAGCGCTTTGCCGCCTTTCCGGTCAATATAGCGCTGCTTTCACGCTTTGCCGCCAAGTCCGCACAGAAGGAGGCGCTGCGTGGCTTGCACGACGGCAGCGTCGATCTGGTCATCGGCACGCATCGCATCCTGCAAAAAGATGTCGGCTTTTCGCGGCTTGGGCTGGTCATCGTCGACGAAGAGCAGCGCTTCGGCGTCATGCATAAAGAGCGGCTAAAAGAGCTACGGCAGTCCGTCGACGTCTTGACTCTTTCGGCGACGCCGATCCCGAGAACCCTTCACATGTCGATGGTCGGAGTCCGCGACTTGTCCCTCATCCAGACCGCGCCCGTCGACCGGATCGCGATCAAGACGATCGTCGCCCCGACGAGCGATCCGCTGATCGCCACCGCGCTGCGTCAGGAGCTCGAGCGTGGCGGTCAAGTGTATTTCGTGCATAATCGGGTCGAGACGATCTTCGGAGTCGCAGCGGCGCTGCAGCGGCTCGCGCCTCGCGCGCGTATCGCGATCGGGCACGGTCAGATGAAAGAAGGGGAACTGGAAAAAGTGATGGTCGACTTTGTTGAAGGCAACTCCGATATCTTGGTGTCGACCACCATCATCGAAAACGGCTTGGACATCCCGAACGTCAACACGATCATCGTCAATAACGCCAACCACTTCGGACTCGCCCAGCTCTATCAATTACGCGGGCGAGTTGGCCGCAGCTCGCATCAAGCGTACGCCTATTTTCTCTACCAGCCGCAACGCGTGCTGTCGGAGGCGCAGCGGTCCCGATTGGAGGCCATTCGAGAATTTACCCAGCTCGGGTCGGGGCTCAAGCTCGCGATGCGCGACTTGGAGATTCGCGGGGCCGGCAACCTGCTGGGCCGTCAGCAGCACGGTTTCATCGCGGCAGTCGGCTTCGACACGTACTGTCAGCTCTTGCAGGAAGCGGTGGGACAGCGTCGTGGGGAACCCGTTTTGCCTGAACAGCCGCCGCCGGTCTTGGACGTCCGCGTCAGCGCCTATCTGCCCAGCGGCTACGTGCGCGGTGCAAATCAGAAAATCGCTTTCTATCAGCGTCTCGCGGCGGCACAATCCCTCCCGGAGGTCGAAGCGATCGGCGAGGAGCTGAGCGACCGCTTTGGGGCGTTGCCTACGCCGGCGCTCGCCTTGATCGAGCTGACTCGACTGCGCGTCCTCGCAGCCGCGAAAGGAGTCGAAAAAGTTTCGCTCGAACAGCGGCGGCTGACGCTAGAGATGGGGCGGCGTTTTTCATTGTCCGAACGGGCCCTTCCCACGCTCACATCCATCACGCGCGGGAACTTCCGTTTCACCAAGGGCTCGATCGTGGCGCATCTCTCGCCGCCGCCCGCCAACGACGGCCAGCTCGCTTTGGTCCGTGAAATCGTGGCGGCCTTATGACCGACCCTTTTTTTTAGGAGGCAGGATGAACCGTAGTTTTGTCACCCGCATTCTCGCGATCGCCGCGGCTTGCGCCGCGCTCGCCGGAGCGGCGTGCTCGAACCCTGATGATAAGGCGGTGGCCACGGTCAACGGTCAGAAGATCACAAAAGGCCAACTCGATGCCCGCCTAGAGGGCTGCGCTGCGCCGCAATGCCCGGGCGGGAAAACCACTTTGCAGCAGATCGTCCAGCAACAACTGGTCTTTCAGTACGCCAAGGACAACAAAATCGACGTCACGGACGCCGAGATCAACGCCGAGCTGGATAAGATCAAGCAGCGCTTTCCCGGCGACCAGTTCCAACAAGTCCTCAAGACTCAGGGCCTGACCCTGGACGATGCGAAGAACGTGCTTCGCGAGCAGCTCATCGTGCGCAAAGCGGTCGATAAGAACATACACCTCTCCGATGCCGACGTGAAAAGCTATTTCACGAAGAACAGCGCTCTTTTCAACACGCCGGCCCAGATGAGAGCGCGCCATATCTTGGTGAAGAGCAAGGCGGAAGCCGATTCGATCGAGGCCCAATTGCGCAAGGGCGCCAACTTCGCCGATCTGGCGCGCAAATATTCGGTCGACCCGGGGAGCAAGGATAAAGGCGGAGAGCTGGGGTTTTTCGGTCCGGGCCAAATGTTGCCGCAATTCGACGCGGCGGCGCACGCGTTGAAGCCGGGCCAGATCAGCCCGCCGGTGCAGACGAGCTTCGGCTGGCATATCATTCAACTGGAAGAGAAAAAGCCCGGCGGGGTCGCCAACTTCGCAAGCTCGCAAACCAAGATCCGCGACCAGCTGACGCAAGCTCAGGAGCAGCAGTACGTTCCGCAGTTCTTGGAGCAGCTACGCAGTAAAGCCAAAATAGAGATCAACGATCCGCGCTTCGCGGATCTCTTCCCCTCGCCGCCTCCGGGAGGCATGCCTGGTGCTCCGCCCGCGGGTGGCCCTCCCGCCGGTGCGCCGCCGGCCGCGCAGAGCACGCACTCGCCGTAACTCCGCCGCGCGGGCCGCTTACCACGGCGGCCCGCACAGGGCGATGGGTCCAGCCGGAATAAATCAGCTTCATGCCTAGGCTTGCCATCGTCGGCTTGGGGCCGAGCGATGCGGCGTTGCTCACGCTCGGCGCTCTGACGCGGCTGCAGGAAGCTCCGCGGGTGGCGATCTGCGGCGTCCCCCCAGCGCTGAGCGGCTTCTTGCGCTCGCGTGGCGTCAACGTCGTGTCTCCGACTCCGTTCGATGCTGCCGGCCTGCTGCGCGGCATTCCGCAGGCCGTTTCAGCGGCAGTCGCATTTGCGGCGCAGGGCGATGCCGCGCTCGGCATACCCGGCCATCCGCTGCTTGACTTCCCGGGGTTGCCGCATCTGCTGCAGGCAGCGCCGCCGGCCGGCGTGGATATCGAAATGGTACCGGGCGTGCCGCGCTCCGCGCTTTCCGCCGCAGCGGCCGCTCCGCTTCTTCCACTGCCCGCCGTCGCCATCCACCACACGTGGGAAGAGCTCGTCGAGATCATGGCGCGCTTGCGTGCCTGTTGCCCTTGGGACCGCGAGCAAACGCACGCGAGCCTGCTGCCGTACCTCGTCGAAGAAGCGCACGAGGTCGTCGAAGCGGTCGAAGACGGCGATCCGCGCAAGTTATGCGAAGAACTGGGCGACCTTCTTTTGCAGATCGTCTTCCACTCTCAGATCGCGGCGGAAAGGGGCGCTTTCACCGTCGCCGACGTCATCGACGCGCTGACCCAAAAAATGATCTACCGTCATCCGCACGTTTTCGGCGAGGCGAACATCACAAGCGCGCAAGAGCAGATGCAATCGTGGGAGCTGTTGAAGACCCAGGAAACATCCATCAAACACCGCGAGTCGCTGCTGGACGGCATCCCGAAAAGCTTGCCGGCGCTGCTCGGAGCCCAGCGCATGCAAGAGAAGGCGGCGACGGTGGGATTCGATTGGCCGCGGACGGACGGCGTCCTGGATAAACTCGACGAGGAAATGGCGGAATTGCGGAACGCACTCAGCGACGGCGATGCGAGGCAGATGCGCGAGGAGATCGGCGACATGCTGTTCACGGTCGTCAATGTGGCACGGCGCCTTGGTGTTGACTCCGAGGCGGCCATGCGCGGCGCAAACGCGAAGTTCCGCGGACGCTTCGCAGCCATGGAGCGCCTGGCAGGCGGCGGAGCAAAGGCCCTGGCTGGGAAGCCCGCCGACCATCTTGACGCGCTGTGGCAAAGCGCGAAACACCATGAGACTGGATAAGTTCTTGAAGGTCAGCGCGCTGGCGAAGAGGCGCTCTATCGCGAAAGAGGCGCTGGATGCGGGCAGGATCGAGTGCGCGGGCCGCCCGCTGAAACCTTCGTACCAGGTGAAAATAGGCGACGAGTTGCTGATCCGCTACGCCACGCGCGACGTGCGCGTCCGCATCGAAGCTGTTCCCGAGAAGCCCGGCGTTCGGGTGCCCCGAGCCAGCCTTTACACGACCATTTCCGACAGCAAAACGGTGAGCGCGTGAGTTTGACGATCGGCATGTTCACCGATACCTACGCGCCCGAGGTCAATGGCGTCGTGACCTCGATCGCCGGAACCGTCGATGCGCTGCGCCGCCAAGGTCACCGGGCGATCGTCGTCGCGCCGGCCCACGGCGGAGGTCCCGACGACGACCCCGACGTGTTTCGTTTCCAGTCGACCGCGTTTCCGTTTTATCCGCAGTTTCGCATGGCGTTCCCGTTGCCCGCTAAACTGCTCGCGGCGTTGCCCCGCATGCCGTTTGACGTGATCCACGCGCATTCGCTTTTTTTCGTGGGCTGTCTTGGGGCGTACCTAGCGCAGCTACGCCGGATCCCGCTTTTCTTCACCTACCACACGCGCTGGACGGAGTACACGCATTACCTCCCCGTTCACGAACGCATAAGCCACGCCCAGGCGGTGTGGATCTCCCGGGAGTACTCCAATCGTTGCGATCGAGTCATCGCTCCGACCGCGGGCATGGCCGAACTGCTGCATTCTTACGGCGTTCGAACCCCGATCGAAGTGATCCCCACGGGCGTCGACATTCAAAGCTTTTCGGGCGCCAACTCGATCCAGCCGGAACCGGTTTCCTCTGCGGGACCGGTCTTTCTCTCCGTTGGCAGGTTAGCGAAAGAAAAAAACCTGGACCTTCTTCTCGACGCATTTGAAAAGATCGCCGACCGCATCGCCGGTGCGCGATTGATCGTCGTCGGCAGCGGTCCAGACGAAACCCATTTGCGCCGCCGTGCCTCGACGATCGGCTCCGGACAGCGCGTCCATTTCGCCGGTCTCGTGAACCGTGCCGCACTGGGAGCCTACTATCGGGCTGCGGATTTCTTCCTTTTCACCTCCACCACGGAGACTCAAGGCCTGGTCATCGTCGAAGCGCTGACCCACGGGTTGCCTGTCATCGCAGTGGATTGCCCGGTCGTGCGCGAGATCGTGCCGCCCGAGGCGGGGCCGCTCGTCCCTGAAGACGCCGAGCTGCTGGCCAGCGCCGCGATCGGCTTAGCCGGCAAAGGCAGCCGCGACCATGCGGCTCGCCGGCAGGCGGCGCTCAAGGCAGCCGCTCCATATTCGGTCGACGCGCTCACTGGGCGTCTCGTCGGTCTGTACGAGACGGCAGGTTCGTTTCGAGCAGCGCGGGTATTGTAAAGGTTCGGCGCAAGGATCGCTCGGGAATGCGGGTCACCCGGCCGGCATCAGCATCGCAACGGAGCCGCAGGCTTGGCCTAGCGATCGGAGCTGAGACCCCGTCGAAATATCGGACGCCGCGGCAGATATCGCTGTACTACGTGCTAATGCCACGGACAAGCAGGAGGGAGCAGCAGTGGAAGGTCGGGTCGCTATCAATGGGTTCGGCCGCATCGGACGGCAATGTTTGCGCGCCCTTTTCGAACGCCACCCGGCCGTCGAGGTCGTGGCCATCAACGATCTGGTCGACGTCAAGACGGCAGCCCATCTGTTCAAGCATGATTCCAGCTACGGCAACTATCCGGGTCAGGTGACGCCCGCCCCGGGAGAACTCACGATAGACGGGCGTACTATACGGCTCACCGCCGAACGCGATCCCTCCAAGCTGCCCTGGAAGGACCTCCAAGTCGACGTGGTCGTCGAGTCGACGGGAATCTTCACCGACGCGAGTAAAGCCAAAGCGCATCTCGAGGCGGGCGCCGGCCGGGTCATCATCTCCGCCCCCGCAAAGAACGAGGATATCACGATCGTGCTTGGCGTCAACGACGACAAGTACGACCCCGGCAAACACAAGATCATCTCCAACGCCTCCTGCACGACGAACTGTCTCGCTCCTCTGGTGAAGATATTGCAAGACGAGCTCGGCATCGCAAAAGGCGCGATGACGACCGTCCACTCGTATACCAACGATCAACGCATCCTCGATTTCCCGCACGAGGATCTGCGGCGCGCGCGGGCCGCAGCGATGAACATCATCCCCACCACCACCGGTGCTGCGAAAGCTCTATTTCTCGTGGTGCCGGAAGTGAAGGGAAAGATCGACGGATTCTCGTTGCGCGTGCCGACGCCGACGGTATCGATCGTCGACCTCGTGGTGCTGACCGATAGGCCGACGACCAAAGACGCCGTCAACGCGCTGTTCCGGAAGTACGAGGCCGGACGCATGGAAGGCATCTTGGGCGTCTCAGAAGAGCCGCTCGTGTCGATGGACTACAAAGGCGACTCCCGCTCGTCCATCATCGATGCGCTGACGACGATGGTGATTGACGGCAACTTGGTGAAGGTCCTCGCCTGGTACGACAACGAGTGGGGATACTCGTGCCGGCTGGCCGACCTAACGGCGTTCGTGCTGGAAAAACAGGCTCAGTGGCTGAGCCGAGTCTAGCGGAGCTGGACCTCAAGGGCAAACGCGTCTTGGTCCGTGAGGACCTCAACGTTCCATTAGACGGCTTGAACATAAGCGATGCCACCCGGATTGACGCTGCGGTTCCCACCTTGCGTGATCTCAGCCAGCGCGGCGCCAAAGTCATCGTCATGTCGCACCTAGGCCGTCCCGGCGGCACAGTTGTGGAATCGCTGCGCATGCTGCCGGTCGCCCGGGCCCTTTCCGCGGCCTTGGGACGCGATGTCCGAACCGTGTCCGATTGCGTGGGAGAAAGCGCGCGCCGGGCCGTTGCCCAGATGGCGGACGGCGACGTGCTGATGCTGGAGAACCTCCGTTTCCACAAAGAGGAAGAAAACGACGATGACGGCTTTTCTCGCGAGCTGGCCGCAATGGCGGACGTCTACGTCAACGACGCCTTCGGCGCCGCGCATCGGGCACACGCCTCGACGGCCGGAGTTGCGAAATACCTGCCGGCGTATATGGGGCCTCTCCTCGCACGCGAGCTGGAAGTTCTGGACCGCCTGCTGCAGCATCCGGCACGGCCTTTCATCGCGGTGTTGGGCGGCGCGAAGATCGCCGACAAAATCGGCGTCATCGAGCGGCTGCTGTCCATCTGCGACGCGGTACTGGTCGGCGGCGGGATGGCCAACACGCTGCTCGCGGCAGAAGGCTTCGAGGTCGGCAGGTCGCTACGCGATTCCGATTTAGAACCTGCCCGAAGCGTCATGAAGGACATCGAGGAGCGCGCCACGGCCGTCGATGTGCGTCTGCCAAAGGACGCCGTGATCGCCAAGGAGATCCGCGCAGGCGTGGAGACGCAGGTGGTAGACATCGACCAGATCCCGCCGGACGAGATGATGCTCGACATCGGGCCCGCGACCGCCATGGATTACCGGGGCGTCATCCTGCGGGCAAAGACGGTGCTGTGGAACGGTCCGATGGGGCTTTTCGAAAACGATGAGTTCGCCGCCGGAACCGAAGCGGTGGGGCAGGCGATCGTCGACTCCGGCGCGATGTCCTTCGTCGGCGGCGGCGACACGGCCGCCGCTGCGCATAAGCTTGGCTTCGCCGACAAGATGACGCATATATCGACCGGCGGCGGTGCGACGTTGGAATACATCGAGGGCAAGCAATTGCCGGGCGTGGCAGCGTTGCGCTCCGGGAGCTCGCCGTGAGGGGGCGTCGGCCGCTTTTCGTCGGCAATTGGAAGATGTTCAAAACACCGGAAGACACGCGCGCTTACGTCGATGCTTTCCGCATTATGGCTGCGGAACTGGTCGCGCAAGCCGACATCGCACTCGCCGCTCCGTTCGTCGATTTGGACGCACTTCGCGTCGCGCTGGAAGGTTCCACCATCGGCATCGGCGCGCAGGACTGCTTTTGGGAAGCTGAGGGAGCCTTCACGGGCGAGGTGAGCGCGCCGATGCTGAGCGCGCTCGGCGTACAGTACTGTATCGTCGGGCATTCGGAACGGCGCGAATTTTTCGGCGAGACCGACGAGACGGTCTCCCTGAAAATCTCCGCATTGCTCGGCGGCAATATCACGCCGATCGTCTGCGTCGGTGAAACCCACGCCGAACATCACGCCGGGACATCGTTCGCGCGAGTGGAGCAACAGTTACACGGCGCCCTTGGCAGTCTGTCCGACGCCGAGCGCGCCGCCGTCGTCGTGGCCTACGAGCCGGTCTGGGCGATCGGGACCGGCCTTGCGTGCGACGCTGAATCCGCAGACACGATCATGAACTTCATCCGCCGGTCCGCCGGGGGGCTGGATGAGGCGCGCATCATCTACGGCGGCTCGATGAAGCCCGCCAACGCGACCGCGCTGTGCGCTCAGCCGAACATCGACGGCGGTTTGGTCGGCTCGGCGAGCCTTGATCCCGCCGAATTCCTGAGCCTCATCTCGTGCGGTCTGCAAGTCCTCGATGCCCGCTGAACCGTGGCGCCGCCCGGTTGTCCTGTGCGTGCTCGACGGGTTCGGTTGTTCTCCTAACAAACTGGGCAACGCGATCGCCGCCGCACCGCTGTCTTTTTACCGCTCGTTGGAAAAGCGCTACCCATTCGCGCTCTTGGGTGCCGGCGGCGAAGCCGTCGGTCTGCCTTCAGGTCAACAAGGGAACAGCGAAGTTGGACACCTCAATCTGGGTGCGGGGCGAGTGGTGCTTCAAAGCACGACCAGAATCGATCGCGCGATCGAAACCGGCGAGTTCGAGAACAATCCCGCGCTGGCGCAGTGCTTTGCCCACGTGGGGAAAACCGGCGGCACGCTGCACCTCCTGGGCCTCGTCTCCGACGGCGGCGTGCATTCTTCCATGCGTCACCTGGAAGCGCTCATCGCAGCGGCCGCGCGCGCCGGCGCTCCGGTGAAGGTCGCCGCTTTTCTCGACGGCCGCGATACACCGCCGCGCAGCGCGCAGGTCTACCTGGAGCGGGTGCAGGACAAGTGCGCGCGGTTTGGCTCGGCTTCGATCTCCATGGTCTGTGGGCGCTACTACGCGATGGACCGCGACGCGCGCTGGGAGCGCACGCGCAAAGCGTACGATGCCTTGGTCTACGGCAAGGGACTCAGCGCGCCAAGCGCGTTGCAGGGCGTTGAAGCCGCCTACGCGCGCGGAGAAGACGATGAGTTCATCGAGCCGACCATAATCGGCCGCTGTGCGCCGATCGTCAAGGACGGCGACGCATGTCTGTTCTTAAATTTTCGTCCCGATCGGGCGCGTCAACTGACGCGCGCCTTTTGCGAGCTCTCCTTCGATGCGTTTCCAGTCAGACGCTTCGCCGACTTTGCGTTCGTCCTCATGACTCGCTACGACGAGAGTTTCGTCAATCCGGTGATGTTCGGTAGGGTGTTCGAGACCAGAACGCTCGGCGAAATCGTGGCGGATGCCGGTCTTGCGCAGCTGCGGCTCGCCGAGACGGAGAAGTATGCCCACGTCACCTATTTCTTTTCCGGCGGCCGCGAAGAACCGTTCGACAAAGAAGAACGGGTCTTGGTGCCGTCGGCCAAAGACATCGGCACGTACGACAAAAAGCCGGAGATGCGGGCGCGGGAGATTACCGACAAGGCCGTCGAGGCGCTCGGCTCCGGCCGCTACGCGCTCATCGTCATGAATTACGCCAACGCCGATATGGTCGGGCACACCGGCAAATGGCAAGCCATCATCGAAGCGCTCGACGTGCTCGATGAATGTCTGGCCAAGCTCGTCCCGGCCGTTCTGGCCGCCGGCGCCACGATGCTGCTGACCGCTGACCATGGCAACGCCGAAGAGAAGATCGATAGCCGAACGGGCGGCGAACTCACCGCGCACACAGCCAATCCCGTACCTCTGCTGCTC
>JACRUD010000103.1 GCA_014304875.1 Vulcanimicrobiota bacterium | reverse complement strand
ATCGTGATGTTTTCTTGGGCGTTGGCGAGCATGCTGCCCCACGAAGCGGTGGGCGGCTGGATGCCGAATCCCAAGTACGAAAGCGCAGACTCCAAGATGATGACGTTGGCGATGTCGAGCGTCGCCTGAACGATGATCGGCGCGAGCGCATTGGGCAGCAGATGGCGGACAACGATGCGTGAATCGTTGCTGCCGATGGCGCGGGCGGCCTCGCAGAACTCCTTTTCCCGCAGGCTCAAAAAGGCGCCGCGCACCAGGCGCGCGACCGTCGTCCACGACAAGAAACCGATGATCAGGACGATGGAGACGAAATTGAGCGACGCCTTTGTTGACGTCGCCGCCACGATGCCGGTCAGCACGAGCAGCAGCGGCAGGGTCGGGATGCACAGGACGGTGTCGGTGACGCGCATCAGCAGCCCGTCGATGAAACCGCCGTAATAACCGGCCACGGCTCCGATAAATGTTCCCAATACTACTTCGATGACGACGACGAACGTCGCCAGCGTCAGCGAGATGCGCGCTCCGAATAGCAGCCGGGTGTACAGATCGCGACCGATCTCGTCGGTGCCGATCCAGTGTCCGAAGGCACCCGGGCTCAGCGGCGTACCCGACCAGCGCGAGTCGATGGCGTTGGGATCGAAATGTGAAAGAAACGGAGCAAACGCCGCGGCGAAGATGAAGACCAAGAGCACGATGGCGCCCGCGACGGCAAGCTTGTGGCGCGAGAACTTGCGCCACGTCAGGTGACGATCGCGCGCGTACTCTTCCGCTTGCAGGTGGGCCAGCGGAAGGGGTGCCTCGAGGACGGTGCCGGGCGCTACTGCCAAGGCGACGCCTTCCTAGTCGTACTTCACGCGGGGATCGAGCCATCCGTACGTGAGATCGGCGATCAGATTGAAGAACACCACCAAGACCGATATCAAGACCAGGTAGCCCATCAGCAGGGAGAAGTCTTGCTGGGTGAGCGCGGTGTAGAACAGCCGGCCCATGCCCGGCCACGCGAAGATCTGCTCGGTGATCACGGCTCCGCCGGCAAGGCCAGGCAAGGATAAGGCGGCGATCGTCACCACCGGCATCAGGGCGTTCTTCATGCCGTGTTTGAGAATGATCCGCAAGAACGTGAGTCCTTTGGCCGCGGCGGTGCGCATGTAGTCCGTGTGCAGCACTTCCTGCATCGACGCACGCGTAAAGCGCGACCAGGTCGCGACTTGCAACAGCGAAAGCACGATGACCGGCAGCACGAGGTGCCTAACCCTGTCGACGAAGTCGCCGCCCTCGGTCGAGGTCATCCCCGCAGAGGGCAGGCTGAAGTCAAAGGCATAGCCGAACGTCTGAAGGTGAATGCCGTTGACCGCCAGCAGCATCTGCAGCATGATCGCGAACCAGAACACCGGCATGGACATCCCGAAGAACGCGAACGTCGTCACAAAGTAGTCCCACCAGCTGTAGGGCTTCACGGCCGCGAGGATGCCGAAAAACACGCCGATGGCCGCGGAGACGACAAAAGAGATCCCCATCAGAAGCAAAGTGGCAGGCAGACGCTGGAAGATCGCTTCGGTCACGGGGGTCGAGTTCATCGTCGACCATCCCCAGTCGCCTTTCAGAACGTGAAATGCCCACGAGAAGTACTGCACGTAAAGCGGGCGGTCAAGGCCGAAATTATGTTTGAGGCGGGCGATGTCGGCTTCGGTGATGTGCGGGTTCGCCATGTACGGCGCGAGCGGGCCGCCGGGCATCTGGTGCAGGATCAAAAAGAGCACGACGCTGATGAAGAGCAGCAATGGAATCGCTTGAATGGTGCGGCGAATCGTATACGTTAACACTTTGCGCTCGCTTGCTCCCGTTCGCCTTCGGTTCGGCGGACCGCGGGGCTAGCCTTCCTATCCGTCACGAGCCGTGGAGCTGGCGCAGGACGTAGGGCAATATGCCGTCGTGGCGATAGTACTCGGCCTCGTCCGGCGTGTCGATGCGCACCAGGGCGGCGAATGATTTCACTGCGCCGTCGGCGGACCGAGCCGCCACGACGATGCGCGCGCCGGGACGCACGCCCTGCGCGAGACCGCTGATATCGAAGCTCTCTTCACCCGTCAAGCCTAGAGTAGCGGAGCTTTGACCGGCATCGAACTGCAGGGGCAGGACCCCCATGCCGATCAGGTTGCTGCGGTGGATGCGCTCGAAGCTCTCGGCGATGACCGCGCGCACGCCGAGCAGGCGCGGACCCTTGGCGGCCCAGTCGCGCGAGGAGCCGGAGCCGTATTCTTTGCCGGCGATGATGATCAAAGGAACGCCTTCGTCGGCGTAGCGCGTGGCGGCATCGAAGATGCTGGTCACTTCGCCGTCCGGCAGGTGCCGCGTGAAACCGCCTTCGGTGCCCGGGGCCAGTGTATTCCTCAGGCGGACGTTGGCGAAGGTTCCGCGCGCCATCACTTCGTGGTTGCCGCGCCGTGAACCGTACGAGTTGAAATCGATCGGCTCGATCCCCCGGTCCGTCAGATACTGGCCCGCG
This sequence comes from Vulcanimicrobiota bacterium, assembly GCA_014304875.1. Taxonomy (GTDB): domain Bacteria; phylum Vulcanimicrobiota; class Vulcanimicrobiia; order Eremiobacterales; family Eremiobacteraceae; genus Mawsoniella; species Mawsoniella australis. Next base: position 12,648 of record JACRUD010000103.1, on the reverse strand, counting down.
GGACTGTTCTTGCCGATGCTGCCAGCTGGTGAGATATGATCGGTCGTCACGCTGTCGCCCAACAACGCCAAAACGCGCGCCCTCTCGATGTCGCGTAACGGCTGCGGCTGCCGCTTCATCCCGTCGAAGAACGGCGGCTTCTTGACGTACGTGGATTCAGGCGACCACGCGTAGCGGTCGCCCGTCGGCACGCGCAAGTTGCGCCAACGCTCGTCGCCGCCGAATGCATCGGCGTATCGGCGTCGGAACATCGCCTCGGCGACACATTCGGCGACGACGTCCGCGATGGCGCGCGACGACGGCCAAAGATCCCGCAAGTAGACGGCCGCACCGGAGGGGTCTAGCCCGAGCGGGTCGGCAAGCGGGTCGAAATCCATCGTTCCGGCGAGGGCGTACGCGACCACGAGTGGCGGCGAAGCGAGATAGTTCGCGCGCACGAGCGGATGGATGCGGCCCTCGAAATTGCGATTTCCGGAAAGCACCGCGCAGACGACTAGGTCGTTATCGCTGATCGCAGCGGCGATCGGATCGGCGAGCGGGCCGCTGTTGCCGATGCAGGTGGTGCATCCGTAGCCCACCAGATAGAATCCCAGCTGCTCCAAGTACGTCGTTAGGCCGGCCCGGTCCAGATAATCCGTGACGACCTTGGAGCCCGGCGCTAGGCTGGTTTTCACCCACGGCTTGGAACGCAAGCCGCGCTCGACGGCGGCTTTTGCCAGCAGTCCCGCAGCCACCATGACGCTCGGGTTCGACGTATTGGTGCAACTGGTGATCGCGGCGATGACGACCGAACCGTCGTGTATCTCCACGCACTGTTCGTCGACCTCGTAGCGCGCGGTGCGCCGGGCGCGCGCCTCCGTCGCGACGTTCCCACCTTCCGCCGCCCAGTCGGCCACCCGCCCGGCCGGTACTTTTTCCGGACCGCGGCTCTCCTCCAACGCCAGCAGCGCCTTGTCGAACGATTCCTTGGCTTTGCGCAACGGCACGCGGTCTTGCGGGCGGCGTGGTCCGGCCAAGCTGGGCTCGACGTCTCCCAGATCCAGCTCGAGCACGTCGCTGAAGAGCGGTTCCGCCGAATCGTCGCGGCGAAACATGCCTTGGGCTTGGGCGTACTCGCGGACGAGCGATATTTGCTCGGAGGATCTGCCGGTCAGCCGAAGATAGCCGAGCGTCTGTTCGTCGATGGGGAAGATGGCGCACGTCGACCCGTATTCGGGCGACATATTGCCGATCGTAGCGCGGTCGGCGACGCTCAAATCGCTCAGTCCGCTGCCGAAGAACTCGACGAACTTTCCGACTACGCCTTTGCGGCGCAGCATCTCCGTGACCTTGAGGACGAGGTCGGTCGCGGTCACGCCTTCGGGCCGCGCGCCCAGCAGTCTAAATCCGACCACCTCAGGGATCAACATGGAGATGGGTTGGCCAAGCATCGCAGCTTCTGCTTCGATGCCGCCCACGCCCCAGCCCAGCACGCCCAAGCCGTTGACCATCGTCGTGTGCGAGTCCGTGCCCACGACCGTATCGGGATACGCCGTCCGTTGACCGTCGACGTCGTGCGCGAAAACCACGCGCGCGAGATACTCGAGGTTGACCTGATGCACGATGCCTGTATCCGGCGGGAGCGCACGGAAACGATGCAGCGCCTGTTGGCCCCACTTCAACAGGGCGTATCGCTCGCCGTTGCGGTCAAACTCCAAATCGGCGTTCTTACGAAACGCCGCTTCGTTGCCGTAGGCGTCCACTTGTACCGAATGGTCGATGACAAGTTCCACGTCTTGCAGGGGATTGATGCGCTGAGGATCTCCTCCCATATCGGCCATCGCATCGCGCATGGCGGCAAGGTCGACGACCGCCGGGACGCCGGTGAAGTCTTGCAGCAAGACGCGGGCCGGGCGAAACGCGATCTCGCGGTCGGGCGGCATGGCGGGGTCCCACGCGGCCAAGGCACGGATGTGCTCCGCGGTCACCGAGCGGCCGTCTTCACTGCGCAGCAGGTTTTCCAGCAGAACTTTGAGCGAGTACGGCAGCCGCTCGACGTGCCCCACTCCCGTTTCGCCGAGCGCGGCGAGCCGATGGTAAGCGATCGCTTTGCCATCAAGCTCCAAAGTGGATTTGGTCTTGAACGTGTCTCGGCGCGCGCTCATTCCGCTTGGCCGGACGAGTAACCCGGCTTGCCGTCGAACGTGTACAGGTTCTCCGTCTTGATAACATCGAGACCGGCCTCTGCCATGCGCCCTAAAAGCAAGGCGATCTGCGCGGCGCGGACCGGCGACGCTTTGTCGCCCAGTACCCGGGTTCGCCAGTGATCGGTCAAGAACGTCTCGGGAAATCCGTCGGGCCAGACTTTTGCGCCGCGATTGGTGATCATGTTCAACCGAAGGCCGTCCGCCATCAGGGGTTGGAGCAATCCCGAAAGCCGGGCCGGCTCTGCGGATTTGAAGTCCAAGAAAACATCCACGCCGACCAACTCTTTGCGAGCTTCGCTTGGCCCGTTCTCGCTGCTGCCCTCCCGTTGAAGCGCGTTGCTCGCAGCGCTCGCGTAGCGCGCCGGGTGCAGCTTTTGCGGCTCTTGGCCGAGTCGGGCGATGACTGCTTGTGCGAATTCGCGCGTGCCGACCTTGCGCGAGCTCTTGCCTTCCCGGTACACATCGTAGGTATGCACGCCGTCTTCGAGAGTCCGCAGCCACGCGTTGTGCACGCGATCGGCGGTTTCTGGCTGACCGATGTGCACGAGCATCAAGACCGCGCCCAGCAGCAGACCGGAAGGATTGGCGACGTCTTGTCCTGCCCGGCGCGGCGCGGAACCGTGGATGGCTTCGAACATCGCGCAAGATTCACCGATGTTGGAGGAGCCGGCCAGCCCGACGGAGCCCGCCAGCTGCGCGGCCACATCCGAAAGAATATCGCCGTACAGATTCGGGAGCACGATGACGTCGAAGGCTTCCGGCGTGTCGGCAAGCTTGGCGGATCCGATGTCGACGATCCAGTGCTCTTTCTCGATGTCCGGGTACTGCGCACCGACTTCCTCGAAGATGCGATGGAAGAGACCATCGCTGATCTTCATGATGTTGTCTTTGGTGAAGCAGGTGACTTTTTTTCGCTGGTGCTTGCGCGCGTACTCGAACGCGTAGCGATTGATCTTGCGCGACCCGGGTTCGGAGATGAGCCGCAAACACTCCGTCATCTGCGCGGTCTGACGATATTCGATCCCTCCGTACACGTCTTCTTCGTTTTCCCGGACGATGACGACGTCCATGGTCGGATGTTTGGTCTGCACGAAGGGGTAGTATGACACGCACGGGCGTACGTTCGCGTAGAGGCCTAGTATCGTTCGGGCGGTGACATTGAGGCTTTTGTATCCGCCGCCTTGGGGCGTCGTGATCGGAGCCTTCAAGAATACGCGCGTGCGGCGCAGCGACGCCCATGCCCCGGGCTCGATTCCCTCGGGAATGCCCCGCAGGTAAACTTTCTCTCCTATCTCGATGACCTCGCGCTCCAGCCGCGCGCCGGCCGCGTCCAAAATGTCCAGCGTGGCCTGCATGATCTCGGGGCCGATGCCGTCACCGTACGCGACGGTGATCGGAATGTTCGCTGCCATTTCTTCGCTCTTCAAGCCTCCGCAAAAAAGTCCCCCGGTAGTGCAGGGCACGCCTCCTCGCCGCCAAAAGCACGAGTTCGATGAACCGGTCCGGCTTGATCGTGGCGGAGTTCTCCGTCTTGCGCAATGCGACTGGAGCTCTCGATTGGTTTCGCAATCAGGCAATCGCGTCTGATTGTCTGCGTGTCTTCGCAATCCCCACGGGCGGCGAACCGCGCACGCCGCAGCGCGGGGACAACGAACGCATCGACCTAAAGTGGATGGTAGCGCTCGACGTGGACCGCACTGATCTCAGCAGGCGCGAAGTCCTCGATACGCTGCGCCGCGAGGGTGGGACGCTCGTTTCGCGGTACCCGGCGCGCGTCGCTTCGCGCGCACCCGCTTAGAGCTTCTTACGGATCGGGCACGAACCGGCTGCCATGCGAGCTTCTCGGTCCCCGCTTGACGGCGCGACATTTCCATGATCGTCGCGATGGCTCGCGAACTCGGCGCGGGCGGCCGAGATGTCGGCGAACGGACGGCCGCGCAGCTGAACGCCGAACTGCTGGACAAGCAGATCGTCGATCTCGTTGCGGCACGCATCGGCGCGCCGGCGTCGTACGTCGCGCAGCGCGACGAGAACGTCGAGGGCTTCGTGGAGCGTCTCTTCCGCGCCATCACCGCCGCCGATCCGGAGGCCTACTCGGCGGCCCGCACCCCCGACTGGTCGGAAGAGCGCTTGGTGAGACTGACGGCCGACATCATTTCCGAGCGCGCGGCCGAGCGCAGCGTGGTCGTGATCGGCAGAGGCGCGCCAAGCCTTTTGAAGGACCGAGCCGGCATCTTGCGTGTTTTCGTCAGCGCACCATGCGACGTACGATGTCTGCGCGTCATGCAACGCGCCGGTTGCTCTGCGGAAGAAGCAGCCCGCAAGATCAAAGATTCCGATCGCCATCGCGCGGCGTACGTGCAACAGTATTACGGCATCGTATGGCAGGATCACCACAACTACGACTTAGTGGTGAACACCGGCCGGCTGACACCGGAGGCCGCAGGAAGGCTGATCGCCGACGCGGCGCGAGAGTTGGAAGCAAAGCGTAACAGACCGCGGCCTATGTAGCCACGGACCTTTAGGTCTGTCCGTCAGTCGCCGCGCACGATGTCGAGAGCCGACCCTTGTCCGATAGCGCATACGGTCGGATGGTTCCAGCGGATCTTCTCGCGCACGAAGCGGTTGAATTCTCCCGGCCGAATGTCGGCCAGCTTTGCCAGTTCTTCGGCCGGAGTCACGAGCGGCTGATTGAAAAGCGCGAGCTCTGCGTAGCGCGATGCGTGCGCCGCGTTCCAATCCGCGGCGAGATCGATCTGTGCCGCGAGGGCGTCTCTGCCGCGCGCAAACTCGTCGCGGGTAAAGCCCTCCTCCGTCTCTTCTAAGATGCGCTGCATCTCCCGCACCGCAGCGCCGGCCCGTCCGCGGCCGACGGCCGCCATCGCGCTCATGACGCCCACGTCTTGATAGAAATCGAGCGTCGCGTACACCTCGTACGCGAGGCCGAGCCGCTCGCGCAGTCCGTCCCACAGGCGGCTCCCGTCGCCGTCGCCTATGAGGACTTGCGCAAGCTGGGTCCGCAACACCCCATCGTATCCTTGCGGATACGACGGGGTCGTCGTCGATACCGAAAACCATACTTGGTGGGTGTTGGCCCGCCGCAAAACCTTCGAGCGGCGGCTTTGGCGGATCGCCGGCGCGGATGCCATGGTCGCAGGGCGCCTGGGCATGGCGCTGCTGGCAACGGCGCGCCAGCGCCCGAAGTGACGCCGGGCCGCCGCCATCATCTCGCGGCAGGACAGGGGGCCGGCCAGACTCAGCACGGCGTTGCGCGGGTGGAAGTAGCGCCGATGGTATCCGCGCACTTGCGCCCGAGTGATGTCGCGCACCGTCGCTCGGGTCCCGCCCGTGTCGCGCCCCAACGGGTGCGGACCCCAAAGCGTGGCGTCGGTCAGCACCTCGATACGCTTGCTTGGGTCCTCTTCCCAATCGCGCAGTTCTTCCAATACCACCTGACGCTCCACTTCGACGTCGTCGGCGTCGAAGCGCGGCCGTTGCGCGACGCTGCCCACCAGAGCAAGCGCGTCGTTATACTTATGAACCGGCACTGTGCCGCTGATCGAGATCAGTTCCTTATTGGTGGAAGGATCGAAGCGGTTGCCGCAACGCTGCATCGCCGAAGCGAGCTCGTGCCGGCTGAATTCGTCAGTCGACTTGAAGATCAAGTGCTCGAGAAAGTGCGCCAGGCCGGCCGCGTGGGGCGGATCGTAGATCGAGCCAGCCTGCACCGCCAAGGCGAGACTGAGACTCCGGGCATGCGGCATCGGCGTCGCGATAACGCGCAGCCCATTGAGCAGCATCTGCAGTTTGGGGCGCGGGTTGTGGTGGAGGCGGCGCATGACGGCGTTCGTACTTTCCGAGGCGGCGAAGCGGTGAGGAACCCAGTACACTTCGCCGTGAGCGCCGCGCGGGTCCGCCCAGCCAAAGGACCCGACGTGGGTTAATTTGTCCTATGATGCGGGAAGTTTATGCTGACGCTGCCAAAACGGGACAGGGTCCCAAGCGCTTGCTCGGCCTCCGCTGCGTAGAACGGGTGGAAGTAGCGGTTCAGCGAGAGCGCCATGCTCAGCCGTGCGGCAGCTTTTTGGCGCTGGCCCCGGCGCAGCGCGATCATGCCGGCGTGGTATTGCAGCAGAGAATCTTGGGTCCCATACCGGACTGCACGCTCGGCGTGCGGGCTCGCCTCGGTCCATCTACCGCTCATGGCCAGAGCCCAAGCGAGCGTGTCTTCGGAATAGATGTCATCGCGCTTTGCCATATCCCGGCGGGCGATCGCGACCGCGTCCCCTAGTCGTGTGCCGTGTTCGGAATAGTAGTTCGCGATGAGCCGGTCGTTGATGCCTTTCGCGTTGCCGAGCCTTTGGATCGCGCCGATGAGGTCTTGCGTTTCATCCGCTCCACGGGCTTCGCCAAGCGCTCTTTGGGCGTCGGCTTTGTAGCCGAGCGTGGTCGGCAACGGGATCAAGTCCGCCCCGCGGGTGGCGGCATCGAGCGCTTCAGACCAGCGCCGTTGACCCCAATACAGTTGAGCGAGCCCATCGTCCGCGCGCGCATAGCTTGGGAAGATCGCGAGCGCTTCTCGATAGCGCTGCTCCGCCGCATCCAGGTCACCGGCTTTGAAGGCGAGCTGGCCCGCGCGCCAATGGTACCATGCACGGCCCTCAGCGGGATTGTCGATCACGCTGTCCGTCTGGGCCATCGCTCCGTCGATCAACCGTCGAGCGGCGGCGAGCCGCCCCGTCAGCTCATCGTATCTCGCCAGCGCCGAATCCCAGCCTGGATTGCCGTACCGTGGCGCCGGTGCGCTCAAGATTCGACGAGCCGCGGCGTAGTCTCCAAGCTCCATATCTAAAGAGGCCACCGCGGCTTTTGAGGATGCGTTCCAAGGCTCCATCGCCGACACGTCGGCGGCGTACGCAAGGGCTTGGCGGTTTTCATGAAAAGTCAAGAAGATAGTCGACAGCTCGCTTTCGGCGCCGATGTTGTAACGTGGCTGCACGGCGAGCGAGCGGCGGGCGGCGCGATCCGCGCGCGACAAATCGCCCACGTCGCCCGTCTCCCGGTAGCGCTGTAGGTACTGCCCCGCGAGCATGCGGGCCATGATCTGGTCGTTGGGATTGCGCCGAACCGCTTTCTCGTAGAAAGCGACCAAGCGTCCGCGGCTGAGATAGTCGGCGATGACCGGAGCCGGCGTCGGGAAGGCTATGGCATCCGCGTCGGCGTGGCGCTTTAGAAAAAACGCCGGCCAGACGGCAAGCGCGACGAGCGCGCTTGCCGCAATGAGCCAGACAGTCTTCGAGTTCATCGTCCCTGCGACGACGCTAGTACGGTCCGTTGAGGTACGGGAACGTGGGTTGGGGAATCTGGGCTGGGCCCGGCGGTACGTTGTCCGTGACCAGGCAGGCTGATTCGTGGCCATCGTCAGGGGCCAAGCCCAGCGCGGGCACCGTGTTCCCGAAGATCACGCTCAGTGAGATCGTGATGACGTCGTCGCTCAAAGCGCGGCCGCCGAATTTGCTCCCGGTCGGACTCGCGAGGCCGCCGGTTTCGACGCCGAGATAGTCAGCCGGACCCGGCTGAGAAAGATCGGCCGCCATCTCGTCGGGAATGAGCACGGACTTCACGACGTTCGCGATTGCGGGCGACCGCCCGGCAGTCGTCGTCATGAAATTGAAGATGTCGCTGGGCAGCAGCGGATCGTTGGTCGGCGTGCTCCGATTGGTCGTATCGTGGTTGCCGAACGCTTCGAACGCCTCCTTGACCGCGGGCCGGCCCCAGCGTTCGATTTGCGTGTATGCGGTTTGCCGCTGGCCGATGGTCGTGCCCGAGCCGCCGCAACCAGCGGCACCGACCACAACGGCAGTGAGGACAAGAATGCGAAGATCAAATATTCTCATGGTTCTTTTTCGTCTCCTAACTGCCGGTTGTGGTGCTGGTCGTCGACCACAGATATATCTTGCCGGGCGAACCGCTTTTGGGCGCCAGCGCCGTGCGCGGCAGTTCGACGACAAAGGACAACACGTTGAATTGATTTGCCGAGAGAAAATCCATCGCGGGCTTGGTGGAGCAGCTTGCAGCGTGCGCCGCGTTGTACGCGGCGGTGAAGCCGTTGAAGGACGAGCCGCCGCCGGCGCACAGCGAAGCGAACTGCGCCGGTACCGGGTTCGCATGGCACGCGTAGAACCGGTCTGGGACGATCTGGAAGAACGTCAGCAGATCGAAGAAGAACGTGTCTTTGCGGGGCCCCGCGAATACTTGCATGCCGTTGGCAAGAGTCGTTGGAGTGTTGTATTTGAAAGTGGCGGTCGGCGTCAACAGCACCGATGTCGTGCCGGCGATCGACGGCGCGGCGGGTCCGTACATCGTGATCGTCTGCGATGCTCCGGTGCCATTGGCTTTGAACTGGATGACCTGATTTTCGACGTGCGTGGTGCCCGTATTGTCGATCTTGAACTGGTACAGCACGGCGGGATCGAAGAACGTGTTCGTGCCGGCCCCGGCCGGTATCAGCGGATGCGTGTTCATGGCCAACACGACGTTGGCCGAATTGGCAGGCGACGGGAAGATATAGGCGTCGGTGATATCGGCTCCCGGGCGCGCGAGCATGGTCGGTGAGTCCTGATGGTCGGAGCCCGAGACCGGATGGGATGTGTAGAGAAATACGGCCGCCGCAAGCGCCGCGATTGCGACGCCGCCGGCGAGCCGCGTGGAGGTTAGATTCATGGTGCTGGTTCCTCTCAAGTGAGCGAGCCGACCGCGAACTTTTGCGAGGACGCGGCCGATTGAGGAGCGGCTGCTAGCCGCAGTGGGCGTCATTGCGTCAGTGCACCGCGTGCGCACGGACGCGGCTGCGGGTGGGACGCAGGGCGTAGACCGCGACCGCGAGCAACGTCGCGGCGACGATCATCAGCGTCTGCAGGTGAAGCGTCCCGCGCAGGCCTTGACCGACCATCGCTGCGCCGATGCAGGCGATGACGCACGCGGAGACCAGCGGTCCGTAGGTGACCGCTCGATCGAAGGCCGGCCGGCCCGATAGCCATTTTGCCCCGCGCACGAACGCGATGCCGAGACCGGTGAGCACGGCGGCCAAGCCGATGCTGAACGCGATCACGACCAGCAGACCGTATCCGACGCGATGCAGCGAAAGCGCCGTGAGCAGCACGACCAATGCGGCCGGGCATGGGGCGATGTTCCCGCTCATCGCGATAAGCACGACGCTGCGAAACGAGAGCGGCTCAGCCCCCGGGATCGCGTGATCGTGACCGTGACTGTGGCCGTGACCGCGAGTGTGATCGTGCCCGTCACCGCGTCGATGCGCGAGATCGTGGGCGTGGCTGTGATCGTGGTGACCCGCAGCGACATGAGGGTGCGCGTGCTCGTGATGCCGGTGGGCATGGCTGTCGGCCGCTGCGCGCGGCCCGGCCGACTCCCGCTGTCGTTGCACGTACCGCGCCAGCGCGTTGGCTCCCAATAAGACGACTAGGGCGCCCGAGAACACCGTTATCCACGGGTACACCGCCTCAGGCACCATCCATTGCGCCGCGAACAACAGGACGATGCCCAACACGATGACGCCGGCCGTATGAGCCAGCGTGAGCGCCGACGCCAAGATCATCGCCTGCCGTGCCGTGGCCCGCGCCCCGACCAGAGACACAGCGAGCAGTGTTTTGCCGTGGCCGGGTTCGAGCGCGTGGAGAGCGCCAAGACCGAGCGCGATCAGTAACGTCAAGGCGATGAATAACGGGTTCGCAGTGCCCCGCGACAGCATATCGGACAGGGTGTTCGTGCGGACTTGTGAAGCCGGAGGACCGGCCGTTTCGCTGACGCTTTGAGACGAACGGGTGATGCTCGCCGATCCGCCGTGGAAAACGATCTCGACCGAGTTGATATCGCGCGGGGACGACAGCATGGCGCTGGGATAGTGCCGTAACTCGTCGGTCGGTTCGCGCTCCGGGGCGACGGCGATGTCCTTCCAGCCGATGCGCCCGGGAAACGTTCGGTCGACTATAGTCAAGCGATGAGCATCCTTGGGAGCGCCGGCCCGCGTCGCATAGAAATCTTCCGACCAGTAGAGCGTTGGAAGGCCGCCCGCGCCGGGCCGCGTCGAAACGCGCGGAGCGGCAGCGGCCTTCAAGCGCAGTTGCCTGCCGTCCAACGTTATCGCGATGTCCGATTCGATCTGCCCGATCGTTTCCTGCGCCCACTCCCGCATCTGCGCGGAGGTCATCATACCGCTGCTGCTGCGGCTACGCATGATCTGAAATGTCGGAATCTCGGCGATATCCAAGACGTATCGAAACGAAAGCCGGTCGCCGGCTATGCGGGCCTTCACCAGATGGTTGATCGTGAAGTTGCCCAGCGGATGAGCGGCCGCCGGGCGCGGGCCGATCGCCGTCGCGACGGCGATCAAAGCCGCGCACGTCAAACGTCGACGCACGGTGACGTCAACTCATATTCAACTAGCGGCATATTGCCCATAACGCGCGGACGACGGTTTCGGATGAATTCCACTACCGACCAGTTATCGGAAGCTCTCCAAGCCGATTTAGCCGTTCAATCGTTGCTAAGTGCGAAGAATGGTGAAAGGCTCGATTCGATGGCGACTGTTATGTGCGGTGCGCTCACCAGGCAAGGCGAATGGCGATGGACGCGCGAATTGGCCGCTCAGATGAGCGACGACCTGTCGCTGTTCGCGCGGCTGTGCCGCCGCGATCACGCGGCGTTTAGCGAACTATACGATCATCACGCCCGCATGGTGTACGGCGTCGCAAAGCGCGTCCTCGGCAATCCAACCCAGGCCGAAGACGTCACCCAATCCGTCTTCTTGCAGCTTTGGTCGAGACCGACTGCCTTCCAAGGCGGCAATTTCGTCGGTTGGCTCGCGCGTGTGGCGCGAAACAAAGCGATCGATATCTTGCGCAGTTCTTCCGTCCGCACGCGCGAACCCGACATGCCGCTGAACGTCGCATCGGAAGCGGCGCTCGAAGATGAAGTGTTCTCGCGGGCCCGGGCGGATGCGGTGGCGGGAGCCGTGGCGATGCTGCCGGCCGACCAACGGACGGCGATAGAACAGGCCTACTTCGGCGGTCTATCCTATCGCGAAGTGGCCGAGCGGACGGGGACGCCGGTGGGCACCATAAAAAGCCGCATTCGTGCGGGCCTGCGCCGCCTGTGGGAAGATCTAGAGCAAGTGGTCGCGTCATGACGTCCGAGCACACACCCGAAATGCTGGAACTCGTCGCGATCGACGCGCTCGGATCTCTCCAGCCGGACGAGGCCGCAAGCGTCCGCGAGCACACCGCGAACTGCCCCCAGTGCCGCGCGGAATATGCAAACGCCAGAGCCGCCACCACCGCCTTGGCGCTCTCGGTCAGAGAGGAGCCGCCGGCTCGGCTGCGAGCGACCATCTTGTCCGCAGCGGCCCGGCCGGCGACCAAAGTCACGACTATCCCTGCCGGACGTCGAGCGATCGGCTTTGCGCTCGCGGCCGCCGCTGTCGTCGCCGTCCTTGTCGCCGGACAACATTTCTTCGTAGGCGAGCACGCGCGCACGGAACGCAGTTGGATCGCCGCTTGCGCTCCGCCGCGAGCCGGCTGCACCATCTCCGGACGCGTCGTCGCCGCGGCGGCCGACAGCATGATCTTGGAGACGCACGGCTTGCGCACGCTTCCCTCCGAGAAAGCCTATCAAGCGTGGGTGATCCGGCCGGGCGCCAAACCGACGCCGGAGCCGGTGTTCACCGTCGATCCGCAAGGCAACGGCCTGGTGCGGATTCCGGTCTCCGCCGCGAAGGGGATAGTCGTCGCCGTGACGATCGAGCCGAGGAGCGGCTCGCGCGCTCCCACGACCAAACCCATCCTGGCGGCGAAGCTGGATTAAAGCTGCGTCAGCTGACGCAGCGGAATTTCGCGTAGATGAACGGGTAGTTCGGCCTGAACCAATTCCGCAAGCTACGGCGCACGAGATCCCTCGCCGTGACGGCGGAGGCGCCCTTGACCACGTAATGCTTGGCGTCGAAGAAGTCGACGGAGTAAAGCGGATAGGACGCCATCGGCGCAAAGCCGGGCAACGGTTCGAACGGCGTGGACGTCCACTCCCAACCGTTGCCGACCAAGTCGTGGACTCCCCAGGCGCTGACTCCGCTTGGATAAGAGCCAACCGCGACCGGATCCCAGCGCGCGAAATCGAAGTTGCCGCGACTGGAGTCGGGCGTTTCATCACCCCACGGGAAGCGGCGTTCTTCTCCTTCAGGCGCTGCGTAGGCGGCGCGGTGGAACTCGGGCTCCGTCGGCAGCCGCATGCCTTTCCACCGCGCGAACGCTGTGGCTTGGTCCAAGGTCACGTACGCCGGCCACGCCTGGGGGAGCGGGATTTCATCGAAGAGCGCGCGCTGATGCCAGACACCGTCGCGCAAAACCCAAAACGGCGGCGGGGGCCCGCCGGCTTGGACGAACTCCAGATA
>JACRUD010000201.1 GCA_014304875.1 Vulcanimicrobiota bacterium | reverse complement strand
ATTCGAACCGGAATGCGTGGCCCCGCCTATGTGGTGGCCTTTTGAGCCGATTCGCCTGCTAGACGATCTTGACCGGCGGGAAAAAGCCGAAGCCAAAAGGCGTCGCCCGCTGGTTTACTTCGCCCTTACTGGGCAGGCTGAACGGTCCCACGAATCCTGATCCGCCCTGCAAGAACGGCTTCAAGGTCGCCATAACGTCCTTGACACAAGTCTCTGGAACGGGTTCGAACGCCAGGTTATCCGGGGGAGTGAGATTGGCGACATCTCGGATCAGCGCCCTGTGCTCGCATTCGACTCCCATGATTTGAGCGGCCGCGCCCATCGAGAATGGATCGGGCTTGCGGATGTTGCTCGACACGACTCCGGAGAACTCACGTATTGACTGGATATAAGCGCCGATGAACTGATGTTCTAGCGCCAATACGGTGTTGAAGAACACGTTTTGATTTGAAAACATTCCTTGTGGAAAAAAGAAGCTGCTCGCCAACGCTTTTGCCCCTTGGCTCTCGAGAAACTCTTTGTGTAGATACTCATGTGTCAACGCTGCTTGGAAGTAGTTGCGGTGGTTGGTGTCGTTCACGTCCGGCAGATTGGTCGGCAGGTTGAGCACGTTGTAGTAGAACACAACGGCTAGGTTCTCCGCCGTGTCGGCAAGACTGATTATCTCATGAGCCGTGCAGTCGCACGTGAATCCGCTCGAGCTCGTGGCCGCACCGGCGCTAGTGGCTCCAAGGATGGTCGCAGCCGACGTGCCCAAAGCGGTGGCCCCGCCTAGAAGCATAGTTTTCTCCAAAAACGATCGCCTGGAATCGCCTTTGGTAGAGGCTTCACGCGCTTTGGTTTGTACTTCGACGAGGGCTTCGCCGGTGTTCCTAAAAGATTCGTACAGCTTATCGCTCATAGGTCTCTCCTTCAATGCCGCGATCTGGCATATATCAACACTAAAGCGAAATTGTGAAGATATGCTGAAGAAATCCGTGAAATAAAGGCTCTTGATCTTGGCAAATAGGTGCCGAACACGAAACGGTCCCGATCTCTGCTTTCTTATTAGATGCTCGCAAAAATAATCGCCTTCGTGCTACCGCTAGGGCTCGATACAATGGCGCTGTCGATCGCGCTCGGGCTGCGCAATGTCCGCCCCTGGCGGCCGGCTCTGGTATTCGCGGTTTTCGAAGGCGCCATGCCCATCATAGGGATAGGGTTGGCGCGATCCTTCGGGCTGCGATTTGGCCTTGCAGCGGGACTGATCGGCGGTCTCATACTTGTCGGGGTTGGAATTTACGCCGTCCGTGAAGCCCTTGCAGATGGCGAAGAAGCAGAGCGTCTTGCCTTTGGATCCCTGCGCTCTTCGTTATTGGCGGGCCTCGCGATATCGACGGACGAGGTCGCGATCGGCTTCCCGTTAGGCGCATCAGGCTTACCCGTCGGACTCGTCCTCGCGCTGATTTCGCTTCAGGCATTCGTCGTTACGGTGCTTGGAATCTCGATCGGCGGCCGCATCGGCGCGACGGTCGGAGGGCGCGCGTCGCGGGGATGCGGGATAGCGGCAGGCGTCGCATTCGTGTTGCTGGGTCTGTGGCTAGGTGCCGAGGCGCTCCATCGCCGATAGGGCGGGCCGCACGAAATCGTCCTCATATAACACAGTCGACATCTAGCGGCCAGTCAGCATGAATAAGACGCTAGCTAGGAGTGAGAATGCCTCTCGTACACTAGCCGTCTATAAGGGAAGGGCGTTCTATGCCGTTTACAAGTTCAAAGGGTCGAGCCTTTTTGGCGGGTATCTCGCTGGCGGTCTTTAGCCTCATGCCTGCCCTCGCCAACCCAAACGCGTCGTCGCCTGCCGGCGGCTCTAATCAACGCCCCTCGGTGGAGGGATGTATCGGTCAGACCTTATTCAACGGAGTATGGCGGTTGAAGGTCATAGAAAGCGCGCTAAAGACGAACCCAGATGACTCCGACTCGAAGAACTGGGCGATAACGTTGGAATTGCGCAACGGTAAGAACGCCCAAAATTCACCGACCGACAGCGGCTTCCAAGATTATCCTCAACTTGCATTCGCGGACGGCACCGTGTTGGACATGGAGACGACCGAAGCAAAAGTTCAATACCAGAAAGCCATTTTTTACAAGAGCATTCCGCCGGGTGGTGTAGCCCGCACCACGATGTGGTACCGTCTTGACGACGACCATGCGGCGCAGACGCCCACCAAGCTGCTTGTCAACATCAAGGCCGAGGAGTTCGGAAAGAACTTCGGCTATACGGTGCACGATCCAAGTTTCCGGGTGAAGCTGGATTGTAATTCCTGAGGCCGTCGCAACCCCGTTCACGTAGCCGCGACGCGGCGGTCAATCGCGGTTCTCTGGCCCTCTCGTCCTAATCGAGCGTAACTTCGCCGCCGCGGCCGCCGACACGCCGAAGGTCGCGGACATCAAGCTGCCTTGCTCGGCCGTTGCCAGCCATCGAGCCTTCCTTATCTCGCGTTAAGGAAGGCTTAATCTGCTGTTGAGGCGTCCGTGAGAGAATCACTCCAACACGACTCTGAAAGGAGCTAGGAGTGAAACATATTCTAAACGCGAGGATTGCGGTCGGCGTCTTCATCGCCGCTCTCATCGCTGCTCCGGCCGGCGCGCTCGCCGATACGCAGCTGATCGGAGCGGGCTCGTCTTTCGATTACCCGTTCTTCTCTCGCGCGTTCTACGAATACGGGCGAAGCCATCCGGGCGTCTCCGTCAACTACCAAAGCATTGGATCGGGCGGTGGAATCCAACAATTCACGGCAAAAACCGTCGACTTCGGAGCATCGGACGTGCCGCTCAACGCCAAAGAGCTTAAGGCGGCTCAGGATGCCAACGGAGCGGTTGTCCAGGTTCCGGTCGCTTTGGGCGGGGTCGCGCTCGCGTATAACGTTCCCGGCGCGCCGAATCATCTCCATCTGTCATCCGACGTGCTTGCGAACATCTTCCTCGGAAAAGTGACGAATTGGAACGACGGCGCCATAGGCAGGCTGAACCGCGGCGCACGGTTGCCCGACCTGCCCATCGTGGTCGTGCATCGAGCCGACGGCAGCGGTACGACGTATATCTTCACCGACTATCTAAGCAAAGTCAGCGGCCAGTGGAAGGACCAAGTGGGCAACGGGAAGAGCGTCAGTTGGCCCGCTTCATCGTCGGTCGGCGCGAAGGGTAACGAAGGCGTGGCCGGAC
>JACRUD010000096.1 GCA_014304875.1 Vulcanimicrobiota bacterium | reverse complement strand
GCCCACGACGTTGCGTTCCGTGCGGCCCGGTCCGCGAAACTGCGTGTGCTTTTGGTGCCACAGGATCGCAAGATGAGCCGATAGGGCTGTGACGATAAGCGCGGGCAACAAGAACATGTGGATGACTAACAACCTGCTCAGGAATTGATCGCCGGGAAAAGCTCCACCCCACAGCAAGAACGACGCCCACGCCCCGACGATCGGAACCGAGAGCAAGACCGAATAACCGATATGAAGGCCGATGCCGGACGGCAAGTCGTCCGGCAGCGAATATCCGGAGAAACCGGCCAAAATGGAAAGGATTAACAGGCTGACGCCGATCATCCAGTTTATCTCGCGCGGCCTGCGGAAGGCACCCGTAAAGAAGATGCGGCACATGTGCACGACGATCGCGGCCAGGAACACGACCGCCGCCCAGTGATGCACCTGACGAATCAAAAGACCGGCGCGAACTTGGAAGCACAGCCGCAGCACGGACTCGTACGCCTTCGACATGGAGATGCCGTGTAAGATCGCGTACGGGCCGTGGTACACGACTCTGTCCGTCGATGAATTGTAGAACAACGTCAAAAAGACGCCCGTCGCGACCAGTACCATGAAGCAGTAAAGCGCTATTTCACCCAGCATGAAGGACCAGTGATCGGGAAAAACCTTGCGCAGCGCATCTCGAATGAACGGCGCCGCACCGAGACGGTTATCCAGCCAGCGGATGAACCTCGGAATCACGCGCTTATGCCCGCGTCCAAAAACTTGGACCGATCGGTTCCGGAAAGTCTCCGCGCGCTCGCAAAAACCCGTCGCGCCCCACTGTCAGAGGCAGCTGCGGCAAAGGTCTGGGCGCCGGCCCCGACACGGGCGCCGCACCACGAAGAACGTCGA
Organism: Vulcanimicrobiota bacterium; assembly: GCA_014304875.1. Taxonomy (GTDB): domain Bacteria; phylum Vulcanimicrobiota; class Vulcanimicrobiia; order Eremiobacterales; family Eremiobacteraceae; genus Mawsoniella; species Mawsoniella australis. Next base: position 14,710 of record JACRUD010000096.1, on the reverse strand, counting down.
AGGTCGATTGGTGGCACGGACAGCGCAGTTCGTGGGTCGACTGGCGATACAAGGCGACCGGACACCCCACGTGGGTGCATACTTTCGAATACGCCACGTAGCCGAGGGGCGCCCAAGCGAGCCGCTGGGGGGAAAGCCGCAGCAAGTCGGGACGGACGCGCACGAGCATGGCCTGCGCGTCTGCGTCGCCGACGTACCCTTCCGGGAAAACGGTCGCGACGGATCCCACCTCGAGCTCGTCGCTTCGGATCGCCCGCCCGTCGTCTCGGACCAATCGAGCACCGTGCCGCCAGTGAGTGTGGAAGAGAGCCGTCCCCGGCCGCGGCCCCAGCGACCGCAGCGGTAAGAGCGCTGCCAACCCCAAAGCTCCCGCGCCTGTGGCGAGCAACGACGACAGCACCAGCCGACGCGTTATCTCGTCTTTGCCCCCCACGAAGGCTTCTTGGGCCGCTTCCCGCTCGCTCGGCGGAGAGGGTTCGGGCGGGCGGTCCTCTACGACGGCCTCGTCCGGCAACAGGTACTTGCCCCATGCGCCGAGCGCCACTGCGAAGCTGCCTAGCGCGACGGCCAACAGCGCGACATCGGCGTACCGGCTGACGCGCAACGCGTAAAGGACGAACAGCGCGATGGTCGAGACGATAGAGACAATAAGCGAGATCGCCACCCAGCTCCAAGCTCTGTTCATGTCTTCGTCCCTATGAGCTTGATGCCCAAGAAGAGGATGCCAAAGCCGAAAATCCATCCCACCAGCCCTTCGGTTACAGGACCGATGTGGCCCAGCGGAAACCCGCCACGATCGTCCGGCGCTTTGAGCGTCACGACGTATCGGACCAGCGAGTCGAAATCGTGCCGCCCCAGTTGGCGCTCGCCGAACCGCGGCATGATGCCGGGCCCAAAGCGCACCGCTTCAGCCACTTGCGTCGGCGTTGCCTCGTATAATGAGGGCGCCAGCCATCCGAATCCGACGGAATTGCCTTCTCCGTCCGAACCGTGGCAAGATTGGCAATTCTGAGCGAAAAGCTGCCGGCCGTGAACCGGATCGCCGGCTCGGACATCGACCGTCGGGATGCTCGGGCCGCGCGCCCCAGCCGACCCAACACTGAGCGAATCGATGTATGCCACAAGCGCATCTATCTCGCGCCGATCGAATGCCGATTCTTTTCGAGCCGGTTCTTCCTCGGGATACGCAAGCGGCATCCGGCCTGTCGAAAGGTACCAGTCGACGGCTGCCGCTCCCGCGTTGATGAGCGGCGGCGCGATTTTCGACCCTTGAGCTGACGTGCCGTGACACGACGAACAGTGCACTGCGAACAGGGTGCGTCCGTCAGGCGCGGCGGATGACGCGCCTCCCGTCGGACTCGCGGCCAGTACTGTCTTGACGACGACCATGGGGACGATCACAAGCAAGAGAGCGGCGCCGACCAGGCGGACCGAGTCCGCGCGCATGTTCCCGTCGCGCATCATTGCAGAAGATAGATGACGCCGTACAAGCCCAGCCATACGACGTAGAGAAAGTGCCAATAGTAGGCGATCGCTTCGGCGCCACCGCGCGCTTGGCCCGGATGCCGGGCCGCTGCCAACAAGCCCAGAAGCAGCGCGAGACCGATGAGCACGTGAAGGCCGTGAAAGCCGGTCATGGTGTAAAAAAGAGAACCGTACGCGTTCGTGGAGATCTTGAAATCCGTGTTCGCCCATTCGTGGTACTCGATCGCCAGGAAAGCTGCCCCCAACGCAAACGTCGTCCAAACCCAGCTGCGCATGGCCCCGATGCTCTGCATTTTCAGCGCTCTACGGGCCAAATAGATCGTCACCGTGGTCAGTGTGATCACGGCCGTGAGCACGGTCGGCTCGACCAAGTCCAAACGGATGCCGTCGGGCGGCCAGCGCGATGCCGAGCTGCGAATCATGAAATATCCCGCGAATAGACCGCCGAAGAACATCATCTCCGACGCGATGAACAGCACCATTCCGAAGACTCCGACCGGAGTCTTGGAGCTGGCAGATGTGACGGCAGCCTGCGCCACTATTCGCCTCTGAGCGCTCTGTCCGCGAACATCGCGTCGCTCACTTGGCGCGGCGTTTGCCAAGCGCCACGGCGGCCGCGCCCACGGCAAGTAGCAGCGCGATCGCCGCCAGACCTCGACGGCTGCCGCGGCGGCCTTGCCGACCGCGAGCGAAGCTTGATTCGCGCTCCGGCAGAGGCGAGGGGACTCCGGCGGGACCGTGATCCATCGCCATTTTGATCACTTCGGCGAGATGCATGGCTTGCCGGTCGGTCGTCTGCGCGATCTGTTCGCGGCAGCTGAATCCATCGTTGATGATGAGCGTGTCGTCGGACGCGGCGCGTACCGCCGGCAGTAACACTCGTTCGCCCGCCTTGATGGAGACGTCGTAGTGGTCGCCCTTTTCGAATCCGAACGAGCCCGCCATTCCGCAGCAGCCCGAGTCGACCATGGTGTAGTCCAAACCCATGCGCGCCAAGAGGGCTTCTTCGTCTGCCATGCGCAGAACCGACTTGTGATGGCAGTGTCCGTGAACCAAAGCTTTGCGCTCCAGCCTTGGAAGCTCGAAGTGCGCCGCTTTTTGAACCAAAAATTCGCTCAACATGAAAGTCTGCCGCTTCAAGGCGTCCGCATCGCGATCGCCCGGCATGAGCTCCGCCATCTCTTCCCGGAACACGGAGACGCAACTCGGTTCCAGGCCGACGACGCAGGCGCCGGCCCGGATGTCAGGGCGTAACTCCTCTAAGACGCGACCGAGCATCGTCTTCGCTAAGTCGAGCATTCCGTAGTCGTAGAGCGGCCGGCCGCAGCACAGCGGCGACTTGGGAATGACGACTTGAAAGCCGGCGGCTTCCAGGACCTCGACGGCGGCTTGCGCTGTGGTCGGATGGAAGTGGTTGTTCCACGTGTCGACCCAGAGGATGACCTTGGCCTTACCTTGGTTACGCAGGCCGCGCGTGTCAAACCATCGCCGAAAGGTGCGAAGGGCAAAGACCGGGACGCGCCGCTGCGGGGCCATCGTCGCGAGCGCTTTGACGACATCGCGGAGAAGCGGTGTTTGAGTCAGGAAATTCACGACCGACGGCATACGGGAAGCGATCGTCGCCCACCAATACATCAAGCCGAACGCGTAGGCCGCGACCGGCCGTACTCGGCCTTCGTAGTAGTGCGAGAGGAATTCCGCTTTGTAGGTCGCCATGTCGACCGCGACGGGGCACTCCCCCTTGCACCCTTTACAGGAAAGGCACAGATCGAGAGCCTCTTTGACCGCTTCGTCGCGCCAGCGATCGCCTAAGGGCTCGCCCTCCAGCATCTCGAACAGCGCGCGAGCCCGTCCCCGGGTCGAGTCTTTCTCGTCGCGGGTCACCATGTAGCTCGGACACATCGTGCCCCCGTCGTGTTTGCGGCAACGCCCCGTTCCGACGCAGCGATTGGCCGCATAGGCGAAGCTGCCGCGATCCGAGCCGAAAGCGAAATGCGTGATAGGGTCCCACGGATCATAGTGCACGCCGAGCCGCAGGTTTTGGTCGATCGCCAGCGGGTCCACTATTTTTCCCGGATTCATCTTCCCGCGCGGATCCCAAATGTTTTTGAACTCGGCGAACGCCTTGACCAGATCCGGGCCGTACATGATCGGCAAGAATTCCGCCCTCGCCTGGCCGTCACCGTGCTCGCCGGAGAGAGACCCGCCGAACTCGCACACCAGCGCAGCCGCCTCTTTCATGAAATCGCGCCACCTCGCGATGCCGTGCGCCGTGACGAGATCGAAATCGATGCTGCAGTGGACGCAGCCCTGACCGAAATGGCCGTACAGCGAACAGTGATAGTCGTACGTCTCAAAGAGGACTTGCAGTTTGCGCAAATACGCGCCTAAACGCTCGGGTGCGACGGCGGAGTCTTCCCAACCGGGCCAAAAATCCGGCTGACCCGGAACCTTTGACGTCGATCCCAGACCGGACTCGCGAATGTCCCAAAGCTGCCGCATGTGGTGGTTGTCGGAGAAGAGCTTCGCACGCGGCGGGTCGGGGTGCGACGCGTATGCTTCCACAAGCGCTTTTGCGCGCGCCTCCGCTTCGCCCGTCGTCTCGCCGCCGAACTCGACGACGAGCCAGGCCGACCCGTCAGGGAACATCGCTCTGCCCGCGGTCGACATGCCCTTGTCGTTCATGTACCGGAACATGCTGGCATCGAGGCCTTCGAGCGCGATCGGTCCGTGCTCGTTGCAGAACGGAACGTGGTCGGCTGCGGTGAAGATATCCGCAAAGCCCAGCAACAACAAGGCTCGGCAAGCCGGGCTGTGCACAAGCCTGCAGGTCGCTTCCAGGACGGTCACGCACGTGCTTTCACTGCCGACCAGCGCCCGCGCCACGTGAAAGCCGTTCTCCGGCAGCAGCTCGTTAAGGTTGTACCCGGAAACCCGCCGCGGAATATCGGGATAGCGGGCGCGGATGCGATCCGCATACCTATCGCGCAGGGTCTTCAGGCGCGCGTAGATCTCCGCGCGCCGGCCGCCGGAAGCGATGATCTTCTCGAGGTCCTCTTCGCTCGTCTGTCCCACGCGCATGCGTAAGCCGCCGTAGGTCAGTATCTCAAGCTCGTCGATGTTCGCTTCGACCTTGCCGGCCATCTGGGCGTGCATGCCGCACGAGTTATTGCCGATCATGCCGCCCAGGGTGCTGCGATTGTGCGTCGCGGGGTCTGGACCGAACGTGAGGTTGCGCTCTTCGGCCGCATCGCGCAGGGCGTCGAGGACGGTTCCGGGCTGAACTCGCGCCTGCTTGTTCTCCCAGTCGATGTGGACGACGCCGTTCATGTACTTCGACATGTCCATGACCACGGCGACATTGCAGGCCTGGCCAGCCAGGCTCGTGCCGCCGCCGCGGGACAGGACCGGTGCCCCAAAGGCTCGGCAGGCCGCAACGGTCGCTACGACGTCGTCGGCGTCGCGCGGAACGACCACGCCGATCGGTATCTGCCGGTAATTCGATGCGTCCGTCGAGTAGATCGCCCGGCTGCCATCGTCGAAAAGGACATCGCCCCGCACTCTCTGGCGCAGCACCTGGAGCAACCCCTGCACGTTGACCTCGGACGTGTTGACGGCATCAGGCCGCCGAAGCGCGGCAAAGGCGCTAGATGGCGAACTGACGCGCATCGGAGTGCTTGAAATCCAATCCGAATCCGGGCCGCGTGAGGTCCGGTTGGATAGTCCCTTGAACCGGCGTGAGCGCGCCGTCGAACATCATGCGCTCGATGCGGACGTGATCGTGAAAGTACTCGAGATGGCGAAAGCGGGGAACTGCGCAGCCGGGATGGACATGCAACGACGGCGCACAGTGGGCAGACAGCGGAATGAAGTGCGCTTCGCACAGCGCGGCGGCGTTCAGAAAGCCCGTGATGCCGCCGCAGCGCGACGCGTCGGCCTGTAAGACGTCGACGGCCTCGGCCTGCAGCATGCGACGAAAGTACACCGGCTCGTATCCGTACTCCCCTGCCGCGATGTCCATACCGGCCGGAGCGCGGTCGCGCAGCAGGTGCAGCCCGATGAGGTCGTCTGCCGGCACCGGTTCCTCGAACCACGTCACTCCGACGTCGACGAAGGCCTCGGCCTTGGCCATGGCTTCCTTGCGACTGTACGCTCCGTTGGCGTCGACGAAAAGCTGAGCAGCGGCTCCAATCGCATCACGCACGAAACGGACGCGCTCGATATCTTCGGACGGCTGCCGCCCGACCTTCATCTTGACGCGCGGAATGCCGGACGCGACCCATCCGCCGAGCTGCAGCTGTAATTGCTCCAGCGAATACGACGTAAAACCACCGGAACCGTAGACTGGGGCGCTCTCGCGAGCCATCCCTAACAGGCTGCAGAGCGGCAAGTCCAGCAAGCGGCATTTGAGGTCCCACAGCGCGTTGTCCACCGCCGAGATCGCCATCGAAGCGATACCCGGACGACCTAAGTTGCGCACCGCATGGACCATGGCGACCCACGCCCCCGTGATCGCCATCGCATCGCGTGCCTGCACCACGTCGGCGAGCGTGTCCCTGATAAGCATCGCCGTCGCCTGATCGGCGTACGTGTAGCCGATCCCCGTGCGGCCCCCGCCTTCGGCCTCCACCAGGACCAAAGTCGTGCTATCCCATTTGATCGTTCCGTCGGACTCGGGGTAGTCCGTATTGATGCGGTAGGCGCTGACCGCGATGCTCTCTATGGCAACGTCAACGCCTGTGGTCTTCGTATCGATCATGAAGCATCGTGGTCCGGCTTGTGCGGCAAGATGCCGGCCAGCATCTGCTTCACCGATTGCTTGATGATCCCGCCCTCATCGGGGTCGCCTTTGAGAACCGTCGACATAAACGCGCGCGCTTCTTCCAGACTGATGTGCGGCGGCAGCGTCGCGACGTTTGGATCCGTATACGCCTCGTAGACGACGGGGCGGTCTGCGTGCAGCGCCTCCTCCCACGCCGGTCCGACATCCTCGGGGCGGCTCACGCGGATTCCTTTGAGCCCGATCGAGTCCGCGTACTCGGCATAGGGAAAGTCGGGCAAGTCCTGTGATTCGGAGAACTTGGGCTCGCCTGCGACTCGCATCTCCCAACTGACCTGGCTGAGCTCGCGGTTATTCAGCACGAGAAATATCAATCGCGGATCTGCCCAACGCTGCCAGTACTTCTTCACCGTGATCAGCACGTTGAGCCCGTTCATCTGCATGGCGCCGTCGCCCGTGACCGCGATCGAAACACGCTGCGGGTACGCGAACTTCGCCGCAACGGCGTACGGGACGGCGGATCCCATGGTGGCCAGACTGCCTGACAGCGATGACTTCATGCCCGGCCGCATCTTCAGATAGCGGGCGAACCAGTTGGTCGCGGTACCGGCATCGCCGCTGATGATGCAGTTGTCCGGAAGGCGGGGCGAGAGCTCGTAGAAGACGCGTTCTGGGTTGAGCGGATCGGCGCTCTCCAGCGCTCGATCTGCCATCAGCTTCCACCAGTCGCCGATACCGGACTCGATCTTCGATCGCCACGCGCGCTCGGTCTTTCTCTCGAGCAGCGGTAAGAGGACGCGCAGCGTTTCGCCTGCGTCGCCCACCAAGTTGACTTCCGTCGGGTAACGGATGCCAAGCATACGGGGATCGATGTCGATCTGGACTCCGCGCGCTTTGCCCTCTTTGGGAAGGAATTCGGCGTAGGGAAAGGTCGTGCCGACCATGAGCAGCGTGTCGCACTCGTTCATCATGTCGGCGCTCGGCCGCGTGCCGAGGAGCCCGATTTGGCCCGTCACGAATGGCAGATCGTCGGGAAGTACGAATTTTCCCAACAACGCTTTGGCGACTCCCGCGCCCAGCCGCTCCGCGACTTCGATCGTCTCGTCGACCGCGTTCTGGGCGCCGAAACCGATGAGCATCGCGACTCTTTCGCCCGCGTTGAGCACGTCGGCGGCGCGGCGCAAGTCTGCATCGGCCGGCAGGACGCGCGGAAAGCAGAAGTCGACGCCGCTATGGATGGTGTTGTGGAGGTGCGGCGGGTTCGGAACCGCAGGAAGATCCTGGACGTCTTTGGGGACGATGATGCAGGTGACCGCGCGCTGCGATTTCGCGATCCGCATCGCGCGGTCCACGAGGTGCCGGATCTGCACCGGGCTTGAAGCCATGTAGACGTATTCGCTCGCGACGTCCTTGAACAGCGACGTCAGGTCTACTTCCTGTTGGTAATGACCTCCGATCGCGCTCCGCGCCGCCTGTCCGACGATGGCAACGACGGGCTGACGATCGCCCTTGGCGTCGTACAGGCCATTGAGCAGATGAATCGCGCCGGGACCGGAGGTCGCGACGCAGACTCCGACTTCGCCCGTGTATTTCGCGTGGGCGCACGCCATGAAGGCGGCCATTTCCTCGTGCCGCGTCTGGATAAATTCTAGTTTGTCTTGCGCTCGTTCGAACGCCCCCATGATTCCGTTGATGCCATCGCCGGGGTACCCGTAGACCCGTTTGACGCCCCATTGGGTGAGCCGCTGTAAAAGAAAATCGCTTGCCGTGTCAGCCATGTGTTCATTCAGCCTTTCGTGGCGATTCGGGGGGCGCGACGGTGCCGAACGGGTCGGCTATCGTTGGAGCGCTCTTGAGGCGTGTCGGTTTGTCTTAGTTGGATGATTCCCTATCCATCGCGTGCGGCAAAAGTCCGCATTACCGCGAGGCGCTCGCGCTTTGGATGCGACTGACCGCAGCGGCAATGCCGTTCGGTTCATCCAACACCTCGAACTCCAAATCGTAGGTGCGGCTTTCGCCGCCCTCTAGCATCGGAAGAGTGCCTCGCTCGCCCGCCGCCACGCGTCCTTCGATAGTCGCACAGTTCGCCGGCTCCATCCCCATCACGTAGGTGCCCGCATCGAGCTTGCGCCAGCTAAAAAATGCCGGCAGCTGCCGAGGATCGAACCGAATCGCAAGCGCAAGACCGGCGCCTGCGTTGAGCCGCCGGTTGACGAGCAGCGCGACGGTCCGGCTGCTCTCGCAGGCCACCGGTTCGTGGATGAACACTTGCTCTTTGAAACCGGCTCGCGGTGGACCGCCGCAGCCCCAGACAGCGAGCCCGCGCGCCGCCTCTTCATCGCGCGGAGTCGTCTTGCGGCTCGACACGTATAGCCGCGTCTCATCCGACAGCAGCGGAAAACCGCCGTTACAATGGTACAAGATCATGTGCGGGGTTGGGTCGACTCCTTCGTTCGTCACGACATCATGCACGCTCAAGCGCTTGCTTCCCAGACCCGTGCGCAACCTGCGGCGCAGCGTCAAATGTTCCCCAAGGACCTTCGTCTGGCGTATCGTTCCCGAGATCTCCATGACGTACTCAGCGCCGCTCCAGGCTTGAGCGTGGCGTACATCTTCTGCCGGCAAGCAATTAACACGTCCATGCAATCCGAAGCTTCCCCAGCGGTCGCAGCCAGCCGGTCCAAAGTTCGTCAGCCCGCACGTCGTGAAAAGGCCGCCGAAGAAAGTGCGTAGCCACTCGTCCCCGGCAGGTTCGCAGAAGGCCGGCGCCGCTTCGCCGCTAGCCGACCGCCAGCACAAAGGGATGCCTTTAAAGTCGGCGTGCGAGACGTCGAGCGCACGGTCAGCGATCGGCGTAAAAGCAAACCCTCCGCCGGTGGCGACGCGAAACCCGCGGCATCCCTGGGCGCGCCCTTCGGTAAGCCGAAACGGCGTGATGCCCGCGATTTGATCGAAGCGCCCGATCGACTGCTCGATCTGAGCCCGCGTCATCTCGAGTCCGAAGAGCGATGTCACTTTACAGGGTGCCGGACTGCCGCAGCATGCCGCCGTCCACGAAGAACGTCGAGCCGGTGATGTATCCCGCCTGATCGGAAGCTAAAAATGCGACCATCGCGGCGACCTCCTCGGGCTTGCCCATCCTGCCCAAAGGAATCTCCGCAAGCAGCGTCTTCATCTCGGCGGCGTTTTGTTCGAGCGGCTTGTCCATCGGCGTGTCGATAGCACCCGGGGCGACGTTGTTGACGTTTATGTCGTGCGCCGCGAGTTCCACAGCGATGGTGCGCATGAGCATCCTAAGGCCGCCCTTTGCCGCGCAGTACGGGGCGTTAGTGGGCATCGCCATGTCTTCGTGGACGGAGGAGATGTTGATGATGCGGCCGCCATGGCCTTGTTGGACCATTTGCCGCGCGGCCGCCTGGCTGCACAACCAAGGTCCAGTCAAATCGACCCCGATCACCTTTTGCCACGTCGCAAAAGGGGTCTCTAGAAACGGCTGCTTGTGTTCCAGGCCTGCGTTGTTGACCAAGATATCCAACTTTCCGAACTTCGCGACCGCTTGGTACACAAGCGCGTTGACTTGGTCCACGTTGCTGACGTCGGCCTCGACCGCAATCGCCTTCCCGCCATCTTTTTCAATCCCGGCCACCACATCGCTCGCGGCGTCCGGCGAGCCGATATAATCGACGGCGACCATCGCTCCATCCTTTGCCAAGCGCTGCGCGATGGCGCTCCCTATGCCGGTCGCGGCTCCGGTAACGATCGCCACTTTCCCGCGTAGGCGCGCGTTCGCCGCCACGCTGCCGGCCGGGGCCGGCTCTCCATCGCCGCGTGCGGCCGAGCCCTTGGCGCTGGAAGAAACGCCGTGCTGCTCCGTGTCCATATGCTTGCTCTCATCCTTGTCGGTTGGCGGCTGACCACCGTCGCCGGGTAACAGGTGATTGCCGGCGAGCCGCAGCTGCGCGATGTCGCGCGGGAAGATGAGCGACAAAAACCAGTCCGATGCCACCCGCGATTTTCGGTCCGCTCCGGGCAGGCGCGCAAGGTAATACGTCCGCCACAATAGCCAGGCCGGCAGGCCGGTCACCATCTTGCCGAATACGTCGGCCAACGCGGCGCGGTTGCCCAGCGAGGCCATCATGCCGGGAGAGCGGTAGACGAACGACTTGGTGCGCCGCTTGCGCAGACTGGCGAGGATATTGCGCGCCAGCAGCGGCCCTTCGCGGATGGCGTGCTGCGCGGTGGGGGGATACGAACCGCCGGAAGGATCGGGAACTTGAGCGCAATCGCCGAGTGCCCAGACTCCTGGCCGCCCGCCCACGGAAAGATCGCGATCGACGATCACGGCTCCGTGGCGAGACAGTTTGACGGGCAGTCCGCCGACGATCTTCGACGGCTTGACGCCGGCACTCCACACGATGATCTCCGCGTCGTAGCGCTTGCCGGACTTGAGCGTCAGGCCACCTTTATCGGCTCCCGCGACTTCGTCGCCGGTCGCGATTTCGATGCCACGCCTTTGCAGCTCGCGCTACGCTGCCGCTCCAAACCTGGGCGGCAGCTGGCCCAGCAGTTGTTTGCCGGCTTCGATCAGCACCACACGAATGGGCTCGCGGCGCAGACGCGGATAAAAACGCTTGATCGCCTTGAGGAAGGCGTAAAGTTCGCCCGCCGCTTCAACTCCGGTAAAGCCTCCGCCGACGACGATGAAAGTCAGCAGGCGCCGGCGCTCGGCTTCTTCGTCGGTGGTCGCGGCAATCTCCAGCATCTTGATGACATCGTTGCGCAGCCGTATTCCGTCGTCAAGCGTTTTCAGCGGGATCGTGCGCTGTTCGATGCCCGGAATTCCAAACGTCGACGTCGTCGCGCCCAGCGCCAATACCAAATGATCGTAACGCAGCTCGTCCGACGTTCCCACCAGCGGGCGGCGCACGCGCACGGCGCCGGCGTCTAGATCGATGTTTTCGACATCCCCCATGACGAATTGGGTTCGTCTGAGCGCGACTCTAATCGGTTCGACGATGTGCCGGCTCTCGATCGATCCGGTCGCGACCTCGGGCAGCATTGGTGTGTACAGCGTATAGTTTTCGGCATTCACGAGCGTGATGTCGCAGCGGCCGCGCCGATCACGGCGCTCCAGTTCGCGTGCGACCGCCAAGCCCGCAAAGCCGCCGCCCAAGATGATGACCTGAGGATTCTTCACAGCTCTTGCTGCAGGTCGACGAGCCAGAAACCCTTGCGCTCCAGTCGCATCGCAATACCTCCCTCCATAGCGGAGCCGGGCAGCAGACCGCGATCGTGCCAGCTGCCCAGCAGGCTGTCGAAGACGCGAACGCGGTAGGATCCGCTGAACGCGGCGTCGACCCGCAAGGCCGCCGAGGTCGTGCGATCGCTCGTGTTGCCGGCAAAAAATATCATGTGATTATCCTGCCGCAAGCCCAAGAAGACGATATGTTCTCCGCCGGCATGGATCTTGTCGCTGATATCCTGCTCGAAGATCTCGTGCGGAACCGACTCGCGGGGCGAATGGAAATTTGCGTACATCTGCATGTCGGGCGCTCGCGCGACGAACCACGTGAGGCGCTGGCCGCAGTACGGCAGGTTTTGCACCGCGCACCACTTCCAGTCGGGCGCCAAACGTGGGTTCACGCTTAGCGAGCCGGTCGACGTATCGAGACCTGCGGCACCCTCGATCGCGGCCCATAGATAGCGCGGAGGAAACCAGGGTGAGAGCATCATGCCTTCGTTGACGAGCGTTTCGCCGTGCAGCCATTCTGAGAATTGGCCGGGGACGGTGTTGTTGCGCTTGGGGTCGCGCGAATAGTGGCGGAAGCTGACGCTCAGCGCGTACGCCATGAAGTCCGGCACGAACGGCGCGGCGGCAAATGCGTACCAGAACGACATCGCGACCCAAACGCCGCCCAGCAATCCATATGCAGGTTTCGGGCCCGGGCTGTAGTACGGCGCGCTGCGCGGCACCGTTCGAATCCCCGCCTCCGTCCAAAAGTCGCGCGCGCTTAGGCGCCCGATGATCAGGGCCGCCTTGTCGCTGGATGCGACTCCGAACATCACCGGAAACACCAAATCTGCCGTCACATCGCTGCGTGGCACGCCTTCGACCGTGATGTTCAGATAGTACAAGCCGTTGGACGGGTTGCTCAAGTGGGTGTTGATGTCGGTCCGCAACTGCTCGGCGGACTGCTTGAATTTAGCGCTCTCCTCGTGCTTTTCCAAGACGCGCGCCATCTGGCTAGCGGTCAGCAAAGCCGCATAGCACTCTGAGTTGACCTCGGTCGTCGCTCCGGATAGACGGTAGTCTTGGATGACGTTGCGCCATCCGATGATGCCGAAGTCCGACGTTCCGGTCGCGGTGCACCACACGAGGCCTTGCTCGTTGCGCTGGGAAAGGATGTAGCGCGCAGCTTTGGCGGCCGCCGGGTAGACTTCACGGAGAAAATCTTTATCGCCCGTCGTATTGTAATGATGCCACAGCGCCAGAACCAGCAGCGGCGTGTTATCGTTGATGTTCAAACCGTAATCGGCGGCCTTGCCGTTTCGGATATCGTAGTACTCGATGATCTCGCCGCTTTTTTCTTGCCGCTTTACGTAAGCCAGCAAGGAAGCACGGGAGAATTCCGGCGTCAGGTAGTCCGCACCGTACGCGAACCATGCCGTGTCGCGCGCGACGCTGTTGTTGGAATGCCCGGGGTCGTTGGTGAATGCCCACCCCGTGGGCGCCTTGAGCTGCACGCGCAGCATGTTCGCCTTCGCCCACAGGACGCCGCGGTTGACTTCCGGATCCGGAGTGACGACGATCGACCGGCCGAGCACGTCCCGATAGTACTCCTGCGTGCGCGCCAGCGCCTCGTCGGCGGGGGGACAGGAGCGATAGGTTCGCAGCGCGTCCTTCTTGCCGCGCACCGAGAAGCTCAGCAGAAGCGTGAACTTGGCGGCCTTGCCGGGCTTGAGATCGTGCGACAGCTCCAAAACGGCGAGCGGATCGCCGCCTGCAACGTCGGTCTTTCCCGAGAGTGCTTGCGGACAGTGCTCCGAAACGGCCTTTGCGTGATCCGACGTCGTCTCGAAGCTGCGCACCGGCACCGAGCAGCCGAACAACCGCACGTAGTCCTTCTTGGAATTGTTCCAGGCGATGAAGGCGTTCAGGCGCTTCCTGAATGTCGTGAGAACGTCGTGCGCGGTGTCGCCCCGAAGCTGGCAAAAAGCAAAAGTGGAAACCGTCAACGGTTCTTGCGTATCGTTGCGCAACTCGACGGCATAGTAAAGAGCCGGGGGGTCTACCGAGCCGTCGTCGCCCGGCTGGCCGCTTAGGACGAATATGTCCTCGTGAACCGCGACATCGTTGGCCAAAGTGAATACATGCTGTTGATGTTCGGGATGGATGATGAAGCTGCCGGTTCGCGGCTCCAGCTGTACTCCTGTGCGCCCATCCCAGTGGTGGAGCAGCACGGAGCCGAAAAACTCCTGACCGGCTTCGATGCTATAAAAGCGCTCGACAGCACCGGTGGCCTTGATCGTCGCGCATGCAAGCGGTCCGCCCAAGGTGCTGCCGGCGGCCAATTCATCGTCGGCCAATTCGTAATAAGCGGTCTTATGGCTCGCGCCGCTGCCGCTAGCAACATCCATATTGAGCGTTTATTCCCAAACTGGACCGGGGCTAACGGGGCGCCCAGTCCTCGGTGATATCCTTGGCTGCGTCGCCACGGCCGACTGCAGGCCGGACGTTTGCCCCTGGTAACGTCCCGCGACACCGTTGCGCGTCACCGCGACGATGCGCCGCCGCGGCCGACGGCTAGGGACTGAACTCGAGCAGGACCGCCCGCGACCAGGCGCCCCCGCAGCCCTTGAGCTTTATCGGGAAAGCGCAGAACAGCCGTCGCTTGCCATCCATCACCTCATCCGGGAAGAACAGTTCTTCGCAGATAAATTTTCCGTTGCCTAGCAGCGCCTGGTGGGCCGGGGCCGCCTTCTTCCAATCATTGTATCCGCCCAGGCTTACCGCGTCGATCCCAACCCCTTTGATGCCGCGCGCGACGAGGTGCCGGGCGGCCGGGCCGCCGAGGTACACGTACTGCGTCAAGAATTCCTTGCTGTTAGCGCGCTTGTGTCCCCAGCCGGTATTCAGCAAAACCACATCCCCGCTTTGAGGCTGCACAAGCGATCGTTCGACGTCCTCGACCGTTATTTCCGACCCGGCCTTCTTGTGGCGCAAATCCAAAATGGTCGCCGCAGCCACGTACGTCTCAAGCGCGATTGCGTCGATAGTCTGGCCATCATCGAAAAAGTGATACGGTGCGTCGCAGTGCGTTCCGGTGTGAGTGCTGATGCGAATCAACTCTTTGTTGACGCCCTGGACAGGTTGCATGTCCAGCCGGTTGCCGCGCGCCGGCCTTGGATTCACGTCGGCGTACTGAGGACAATCGTTGAAAACCG
>JACRUD010000074.1 GCA_014304875.1 Vulcanimicrobiota bacterium | reverse complement strand
GCCGCAACGGATGCAGGCCAGGGACTAGCTCGTCTGGGAATCGGCGAATACGTCAGTGCGGCCCGCGTCGATGAGTATGCAATACATCTGCTTCCCGGGCTCGGGACCCAAGAAATGATGCGTGTACGACGTCAGCTTTTGTCCTGTGCCGGCGCGGGCGAGCAACTGGAGGAATACCGAAAGATCGGCTAGCCCGGGCAGAACTTTTTCGATACCCATGAGCAACACGTGCACCGGCGGTGCGGCAGCTGACAAACCGGCATTCCCCTCGTTTTCAACCACGACGACCGTCCCCGTCTCGGCGATGGCGAAGTTCACGCCGGTCATGCCGACTCCGGCTTGCAAGTAGCGCGCGCGCAACAGTTCGCGCGCCGCCAAGCTCAGCGTCGCCGGGTCAGCGCTGTACGGAAGACCCAGCTTGGCTTCGAATATGCGTCCGACGTCTGCGCTGGAGAGGTGCACCGCCGGCGCGATGATATGCGACGGTTTCTGACCGGCGAGGGCAACGATGAACTCGCCCAAGTCGGTCTCGACAGGTTCGATACCGGCCGCGCGCAGCCGGGCGTTGAGCGCCAGCTCCTCCGAGACCAGGGACTTGCCTTTAACCACCGACTTAGCGCCGTGCCGGCGGGCGATGTCTAAAAATATGTCGCCTGCGTCGGCGGCTGTGCGCGCCCACAGCACCGCGCCGCCGCGGGCACGAAATTCGGTCTCGAAGCTGACCAGTAGGGAGTCCAAATTGGCAAGGACGTACGCCTTGACGTCGTGCGCCCGCTGCCGCAGAGCGGCCCAAGGGACCTGCGATTGGGCAGAGCGCTTGCAGTCCAGAGCGCGCTGCATCGATGGTCCGAGCGACGGCGCGGCCGTCGGATGGTGAAGCTGCCGGCGCACCGCGCCTGCATCGAATCCAGGCGCTTTAGACGCGGACAAGGATTTCGGTGAGGTGCATGCAGCGGACATGGCGGGTCCTCGCATCGCGGCTCAAGCTGCCTGCCACATGCATCAAGCAGCTGGCATCGCCGGACGTCAGCACGGCGGCGCCTGTCTCGAGCACGCTCGCGCGCTTCGCGTCCGCCATCGAACCCGCCAGTTCGGCATACTTAACGCTGAACAGACCGCCGAACCCACAGCATTCGTCTATGGCAGGCAGCCCAACGTATTCCAGGCCGGCGACCGCCTGCAGTAGGCGCACCGCCCGGTCGCCGGTCAAAAGCTCCCGCCGACCGTGGCACCCGTCGTGGTACGTGACGCGGTGCGGAAAACGTGCGCCCACATCGACGACGCCCAACACGTCGACCAAGAACGTCGCAAGGTCGTAGACCCGCTCGCTGACCTCAATCGCATCGTCGCCCGCTCCAACCTGCCGGTAGCATGACCGTACCATCGCCGCGCACGAACAGGATGGGACGACGATCCATGGATAGTGGGCAAACGTGCGCGCGAAATGTGCGGCCACTGCGCGCGTTTGGGGCCAATAACCCGCGTTGAATGCCGGCTGACCGCAGCAGGTTTGGTCCACAGGATAGTCGATCCGCACGCCGAGGCGGGCGAATAATTCTATCAAGGCCTGCCCGATATGAGGCGAAAATACGTCGATGTAGCAGGGAAGGAACAGCGCGACACGGTCGCCGGATCCGTAACGGCTCGGAATGCGAGCAGCGCAAGGCATGGGCCGCGCTTTCTTTGAGATCAACCTTATGCCTGGCGGCGAGGACTAAAATACCCGCCCTTAAAACATTAATCGCGATGGAAACGGTGACACGGGCGTGGACGGCTTGGTGAAATCGCCGGCCGCGAGCTGGCCGCTCGTCCTTGCCGTCGCCTTGATGGCGATGGTGGCCGGGCATGCGGCCGAACTGGACCTGGAGAACCTTGGCTTTGTCGCCGATGTTCGTGCCGGCTACGCTCACGTGGGACAAGGTTTTGCCGCCGGTATCTCGCTCGTGCTCTTCTTGATCTCCGCCGTGTTGCTGTTTCGTCAATTCTTGGCCGCGTTTTCAGTGCGGACCACGTCGGGCAAGGCTATCCTGCCGGCTGCCGACGCTCTCTGCAGGCTCGGCGCGGGGCGCATCGTCGCAAGCGTGCTGGCCGGCCAAGTGATCGCTCTGGTCGCCATCGAAGTACTCGAACAGCGTCTCTCTCATTATGCAGGCTACGGGATAGGCGCTGTTTTCGGCACAGGGCACGAGTCAGCGGTCCTCGTCCACATCTCGATCGGCGTCTTCGCAGGCCTCGTGCTGTGGATGCTGTCTCGCGCCGCCTGCCGGCACGTCGGTTCCGCTATCGAGATCGTCATCTGCCTCGTGGCTGCGCAGCGGCCCGGCATCGTGGGGGGCGCTACTGCCCTGCGCGCACGGGCTGCGAGCGCGCGGGTGACCACACCCTGCGAACTCGCGCTGCGTCTAGCCAACAGGCCACCGCCTCTTTCTCCACTTCAAGCGTAATCGCGCCGCGGCCGAGCGCTGGCGGCGATCTCGCTCGCGCACCTGGTCGGAGCGCGAGCCGCTCAGTGGAGAGGGATCAATGCATAGCAAGCTTCTCGCCGCCATTACTGTCGTTATTGTGGTTTGTGCGTTTTTTCAGGGCACGGCGCAAGCGGACGTCTATGGCGCCATCCGCGGCTCGGTCAGCGACGAGAGCCGCCATCCAGCCGCCGGAGTCACGGTCACCATCAAGACCGCGGAAGGAGCATCGGAGAAGACACGCTCCGATCCCCAAGGACGCTACGCTTTTCCGCGCGTCGCTTTCGACACATACACCGTTTCCATAGCGCCGGCCGGTTTCGCGCAGCAATCGTCAACCATCACGGTTACCTCAGGCAACGTCGCAGTGGTCGATTTTCGGCTCAGCAAGAAGATACTAGCGCGCGTCGTGACGCGGGCTTCCGGGGTCCGCGATCAAGCCGGCAGCATCAACATCATCTCCCGCAACACGATCGCGACCCTTCCGGGCAACGGCAATCTTGCGCACGTCACCGAGACGGTGCCTGGGATCGTGCCATTTTCGTTCAACGAGCCGGTAGCGCGCGGTTTTCACGGAGTGACGTACGAGATCGACGGCGTGCCGATGCCCCAGACGGCCTCCGCTCAATTCGCGGAGGTCATCGACCCCCGCGACGTCGATAGACTTGAAGTATTCACGGGAGCCATTCCGGCGGAGTTCGGGGGCGAGCGCGCCGGTGCGGTGATCGATATCGTCACGAAAAGTCCCGGCTACGCGCAGTCACATGCGGGCGCCTTGAGTTTGAGCGCCGGCGGCTACGGCTCGAGCGCGTTGGACGTGAACAAATCGTTCGGCGGGGGACCGCTGCACATTTTTTTCTCGGCCGACGAACGCAGAACGCAGCGCGGGCTGGACGCTCCGACCTTCGATCCGCTGCATGACAATTCAAGCCAGGGCGATGAGTTCGTCCGGGCGCTTTACGCGCCCAACGCACGCGACAGCATCGCGTTCGACCTCTCGAACCAGTATGCCGCGTACCAGATCCCCATCGACACCAATCCAAAAGATCCGCTGGATCCATTCTTCTCGCTCCCCGGGACGGATGACAACCAGCACGAGTACGATCGCTTCGCCAACATCACGTTCAATCACCTGAGCTCGGATGGGAAAGGATACGTGGAGCTCGCGCCGTGGTACCGTTACGGGCGCGTAACGTATCTGCCCGACGCGGCCAAAGACCTGGCGGGCGGCTCTCAAACTTCGACCGCTCAGGACCGAGCGGTCAAGTACGTCGGCGTGACGTCAGCTTGGTTTCGCAGCAGCGACAAGCACAACGTCAAGATGGGCATCACTCTCGACCGAGAGGAATTCAACGGCGCCTTTTCCATCACGCTGCGCGACCCCAATAGCGGGGCGATCCTGCCGCCGTTCTCCGACGATGTCCAGCAGGCCGGATCCGAGACCGCCCTGTACGTGCAGGACCAATACCGCGCCTCGCGCGCGGTTACGGTCAATGGCGGGCTGCGTTACGACCACTCGACCGGCTTCGTCGGCAGCCATCAACTGAGTCCTCGTCTTGAATTGAACGCCGAGGTCGATCCGAAGAACGTCGTCCACTTCTACTATGGTCGGCTGTATGCCGCGCCGGCGCTGGAAGACGTACGCCGCGATGCAACCGTTGTCAACGGCACGCCGGACAAGCCCGTGTACGACCTCAAGCCGGAACGCGACTCGCTGTATGAGGCGGGTTTCGCGCACGTGTTCTCGCCACTGATGCAAGGCCGATTGACGGCCTGGGGGCGCAACGTCTCGAACGTGCTCGATACGACCCAGCTCGGGGCGACGCCGATCTTCACCCTCTTCAACTCCGCGGTCGGGCAAGCACAGGGAGTCGAGGTCGCCCTCAACGGACAGACAGCGCGGGGAGATAGTTACTATCTATCCTACGGCTTGAGCCAGTCGCTTGCGAAGGGGATTTCGGGCGGCACGTTCCTATTTTCGCCGGCCTCGCTGCAAGGCGCAAACTCGTTCGCATTGGAAGACCACGATCAGGCCAACACGCTCAACGCGGCCTACACGAAGGAATTGTCACCCGACGGTTCGCGCTACGCGACAGTCCAGGCCGAGTACGGCAGCGGCTTCCCGGTGCAATTCGAGAACGGCTTAGGTCGTTTACCGGTGCATTGGACCGCGAATGCATCCGTCGGACGCAAGGCGCCGGCGAACGGGAAGGGGTACGGCTGGGAAATCGAGGGGACAAATCTGCTCGACCACAAGTATTTGCTCAAGGTCGCCAATGGCTTTAACACGACGCAGTACGCGGCCGCCAGGCGGATCACCGTGAAATTGACGGCTGCGCTGCCCTGAGCAAATCGCTCGAGCCGGTTCGCGCGACGGATCACCTCGCCAACGAGCGGACGTTTCTCGCATACGTCAGGACGTCGCTCAGCCTCTTGGCGTTTGGCTTCGTCATCGACCGGTTCGCGCTTTTCTTGCGCTTCGTTCCGCTGGGGGCGGTCCGCTCCACCCCCATGCATTTCGGAAGCAGCCGCTTAGGTCTGGCGTTCGCCGCGTTCGGGTGCGCGCTGGCGGCTTTCGGTTCGTGGCGCTACATCGCCGTGGAGCGCGGGTTGGCGCGCGGCAATTATCGGCCCGTACCGGGGCTTGCGATGGTCGTCGGCGGGGCCACGTTCCTTATCGGAGCGCTCGTTCTCGCGAGCCTGATGCGGATATTGTAGCCCTAACGCACGTGGAATTGCTAAGCCGGAACGTCCCCGACTGGAGGCTAGTCAAACGGTGAAGAAATGGAAGCGCGATGAAAAAGGATCATCTTCCCGATAAGTCCGGCATCGATCGGCGCCTAGCGGCCATCGAAGGGCATACGAAAGCCCTGCGCCGCATGTACGCCGACGGTGAAGGCACGGCCGAAATACTCCAGCAGATCAAAGCGGTTCGCGAAGCTTGGGACAAAGTCGCCAAGATCATGATCCTCAGCCAGATCGAGGCCTCGGTGCGCGAAGGCATCGCAAAACGTTCGGCGGGAACTATATTTGCAAGCTTGGAAGAGACCCTGGCGCGGTACTTCCGCTTCCCGGCAGGTCCGACGGGCAGCGCCGGGCGCCACAGGGTGAGCGACAAGAGCGAGCGCCACCGGCATCTGCATCGCCATCCCGGCGGCGTGATCCATTCCCACGATCACGATCACGGCGACCACTGGCATCCGCTGACCGGCACAGCGGAGAAGCCGCCGCTACACGAGCATTAGAAAGACCAACCTACCTTGGAGTCCCTGGCTACATGCACCGCCCACACGCGCGATGTACTGCCGCTCCAACGCGTGATGTAGTGCCGCGGCTTTAGTCGCGGCTCCCCGTCGTCCTCCGACAGGCGTCAAGTCGTGCCGCGCAGTTATGCCGGTGTCAGGCTACAAGTCTGTGGTCGCGGCCGAAATGCGCTCTGGCGGCGGAGCGAGCGCGACGTCTATCTCATCGTATCTCTTGATCTTGTAGATGACGGTCGAAACGGCCCAGCTGGCAATGAAAATGCCGATGATGATGAAGCCGAGCGTTCCGAAGTTACCGCTCAGGTTTCCCACCACGCTCCACATGGGACCCTGGAGCCTCAACTGACCCGTCACGATGCTCAGCGCCTCGATGCCGCCGACGACCAGGGCCACGAGCACGGAGACGAGCGTGATGTTCATGTTGTAGTACAGCTTGCGTATCGGCTTGACGAATGCCCAGCCGTACGCTCCGAGCATGAGAATGCCGTCCGTGGTATCGATGAGGCACATGCCCGCGGTGAAAAGCAGCGGAAAGAGCAGGATATAATAGATGGGCAAGCCTTTGCCTGCCTCCACGGCGGCGATGCCGAGCAAGCCGACTTCGGTCGCGGTATCGAAACCAAGGCCGAAGAGCAGGCCGATCGGATACATGTGCCAGCTCGTCCTGACGAGGCGCAGCAACGGCTTGAAGAAGCGGCCCATCAAACCGCGCTGACTGAGGAACTCCTCGAGCGTCCGATCGTTGTATTCGCCACCACGCTTCACCGTCTGAAACGTCCGGAATATGTCCCACAGCACCAGCATGTTGATGATGGCGATGACGAAGAGAAACGCCGCCGACACGGAGGTGCCGATCAGGCCGCCGAGGTTCTGCAGGCTGGGGATGCTGTTCTTGACGACCGCCGCCGCAATGGCGATGCCCACGGACAGCGCCACCACGATGGTCGAGTGGCCGAGCGAAAAGAAAAACCCGACCGCGACCGGACGTTTGCCTTCCTGCATCAGCTTGCGCGTCACGTTGTCGATGGCCGATATGTGATCGGCATCAACCGAATGCCGTAGGCCGAACGTGTACGCTAGTAGAGCGGTGCCGAGCAGAAGCGGATGATGGGCGAAGGCCGCAAAGGAAAGCGCCCAAGCCGCGACGTTGAGAGTCACGAGGAATGCGTAGATGCCGATGACTTTGGAACGAATGTCCCCGGCGCTGTCGTTGAAGACGCGCAAAACGGCGGATATCCCGAAGCTGCTTTGCATTCGCCTCCCGATCACGCCTTAGGTAACGACCCGAGACCGCTTCTGGATTGGCCCGGCGATAGGTATTGTTATCCCCTACGGAGTAGGGTACCCTCTCTCGAAAGGGGTGAACGATGGCGGGGAAATGCGGGCATATCGATTGCAAATGCGCAGGTTCGGAAGTTACGGATTCAGGATACTGCAGCGACTCCTGCCGCGAGCAAGGCGAGCACGGGCACTCGCATGGCGATGCGAAGTGCCAGTGCGGCCACCCGAACTGCCGCTAGCAGCAGCCGCACAGGCGGTTCGCGCGGCGTAACAAACGGGCTCAGTCTCAAAGCGGGGTGTAGGTCAAAAGGTTTACGCCTGATCTTCGTGCGCGTCCCGCCGACCGGTCCACCAAACCAGATACAGCGCGGGCAGCAGAAAAACTGCGTCGCGCAGCACGGTGAACCATGTGACCGCAGCGCTGTCGCCCGCGCCGAAACAACCGCAGGGCGCGGACAGGCCGCGCGCGGCAACTGAAGCCAGCACCGCGATAAACGCGAGCAGCAGCGCGGCCGCGACCCCAGCGGATATCCTCAGCAGAAAACCCCCCAAAAGGTAGATGCCGAGAAGCATTTCAAAAGGCGGCAGCCCCACGGCTATCATCGCCACGGCCGGGCCAGGAAGACCCAAGCGAAAGGCGGCGATGACTGAGGCCAGATCGCCGGCGTGCCCCAGTTTCAAGGCCCCGGCCGATATGAAAAGGGCGCCAAGGACGATTCGAGCAAGCAGCGGCACAACATGAGCACGCGCAGCCAACGACGTCGTCAAGCCGCGCTGCCGCCGCAAAGACGGCGCAACGCCGTTGCGGCATGGGTCGTCTCAGCGATCGCGCTCATCGGCATCGCGACGTATGCGGTGATCGCGTCTCATAAGGTTCCCGGCGCCGCGGTATCGCCCACCGACATCAAGTTTTCGCCGCAATCTGCGGTCGGCACGCAAGCCAAACCGTTCTCCCTCCAAACCGGAGGAGTGACGTATTCCCGCGCGACGCTAGCCGGAAGACCGTATCTGCTCGAGATATTCGCCACTTGGTGTCCCCATTGCCAACGCATGACTGCCACGCTTAAGGACCTGCGCGCGAAGGTTCCCGAGTCGCGACTCACCATGCTCTCCGTCACTGGGTCACCGTATGCCGCCGATTCGACCCCGGACAATCTCGTCCCCGAAAATCAGCAAGACGTCAATCGTTTCGACGCTTCGTACAGGGTCACGTGGCCGACGGCCTTCGACCGCGACCTGACGGTGGCGCGAACGTGGGGCTTAACGGGCTTTCCCACCTTCTATATCGTGAACCGCCAAGGAAAAATCGTCTACGCGGACAGCGGCGAACCAGCCGAGAAGACCTTGCTCGCTGCGCTGATCAAAGCCGGCGCTTAGTGATATCGCGGGCCAATAATCGTGCATGCGGCGGCAATTAATTTCGCACTCCCCGTCACTGGGCGAGATTCGCCCCATTATGCAGATACGCGTCGATGAAGGATGTGATCTTCACGCGATCGGGCGATTCCAGCGTCGCCAGCCGCGTCCAGGCCGTCAAAGCGATCTTATACTTCATCGCAGGGTACGGGGCGACGATCACCGCCTGACCCTGCTGCTCCCCGTTTTGGACATCCGTCGGTAACGGCTGCAGTTCGTTGGGCGGAAGGAGTCGGTCGTTGTAGGTGGCTGCTATGCCGGCCAACGCGGAAGCGATGTCCGGACAAGTGCAATTGTACTGCAGCAGCACGTTCCCATGCTCCAGCAAGTGGACTTGAATGAACTTGGGCAAAGGGGTGGGGCTGACGAACGTATCGCTAAAGACTTCTCGATGCGGGCCTGAGGTGGGCGGGTCCGAATTGTACCTGAAGCGCGTGAGTTCTTTGAGTTCCAGATGATCGTGGCCTTGAGAATGGTAGGCCTTGCCGGTAAACGCGACCGAAGCCCCGGAGCTTGAGCCCGCCGCCTCGGCAGCCGGCGACTGCGTGGCTGCGGCGCCATCCGGCCCGGTCGCCGCGGCTCGCTCGCGAACCCACAAGCCGAAAGCGATCAGCACGACGACAACGACTGCCGCCGCCGCGACGAGCCGCCCATTTGGCCTTTTGGCCGCTGTCGGCTGCTGTGTCCCGTAGACTCTTTTTGCTTTGGGCATCGAGACGCCTCGGACTCCAGTCGTGTTTCGGAAACGGTCCAACGCGCTCGCGGCAGCGATGCCGCCGATGCGCCGACGAGTTTAGCATTGACCAGTGGCCGGGAGATGTCCCTGCGCCGGACGCTATGCGGCGAGCCAGCCGGGCCGCATTCACTGCGGCTTAGGAGGAGAGTGAATACCGCCCAAGCGTTCGGAGATGGCCGTGCGGTACGTGCCCCGTCCGTAGTCCGTCAACGTCAGCTGGTAGACATGCCCGTCCAGCGACGCTTGCAGCTGGGTCGTGGCCAAAGGGACGTCGGGTGATTGCCAAAGCTGGAGCACAAACGGCGCAAGCCGCACTCCGCCAGGAACGGCATCGCCCGGGAAAGAGAGCTCTATGTGGACGGCTTGCACGGTTTTTGCACCGACCGTCATGACCTGCGGATCGACTGCGAAAACGGTTCCCGGCCGAAGATCCTCAAACGGCAGTTCCGACAGTAGACTGAACGGAATGAGCACCGGCACATCGTACACGGAATCTCCCACTTTTTCCAACACCCCAACCGTTTTGTACGTTAGAGCCAAGTCGCCGAAGGCAGGCGCATCGACGTACGTCTTGTCGATCGTGTCCGCTGCGACGTCGCGGGACGACGGCACGGGAAGGTCGATGATCGAGGGCGTCTTCAGACTGGTCTCGACGTAGAGCACGTCTTTGTCGCCGAGCCGTTCGCTCCCGAAACCCACCATTTTTTCTAAGACCGCTTTGCCGTCGACCGTCAGCCGGTAGTGCGCCCAGTCGCCGCTCGAGGGAGGCGAAAATAGATAGTCGAGCGCCTCGGACTGGGTCAAACGATCCCCGACGTGGACGGCGGCAGACGGCCAGGCCGTCGCCGGCCAGAAAAGCTGGAGCAATACTGTCAGCAAAACAGCCGATGCCTTTTTGGCATTCACGAACACGCGGCACACAGTCCAAAGAAATCGAGCCGATGGTGCGCGAGCCTGAAGTTGAAGTCACGGGCCAGGCACTTCTGAAACGGAGCGATGGAGCGGCACGGCACGTCATCCACGTGCCCGCAGCGCGTGCACACGGCATGATGGTGATGCCGTATGGCGCAAAAAAGATACGCCGTCTCGCCGTGGCGCTGCGCGGACTGTGATGCCGCACCGATGTGCCCCAACGCATCGAGGGCTCGATAGACGGTCGCAAGCCCGATGGGCGGATCGCTACGCCTGAGCCGGCGGTGCAGATCCTTTGCCGTCACGTACTTCCGCCGCCGAGCGAACTTCTCGATGACGGCTTCGCGCTGCGCGGTCAGCCGATACCCGCTCTTCGACAAAGCCGCATAGACTGCGCAAAGCTCGGGCAATGGACCGGCAGCGGACCGGGCCTTGAATAGACTCCTCACTGGACTCGCACCGCGTTGCGGCGGGCCTCGACGATGGAACTCAAAACGGAACGGCGCTTCGGCGACAGCGCCATGGCGGCGATGAAGCAGGCGGTTGCGACCAGGACGATCGTGGAGCCCGACGCCGCCTTCAGGTAATACGATATGTAGAGTCCGACGACGGCCGACAGCACTCCGACCGCCGCCGAGATCGCCATCATAGAAGGGAAGCGATTCGTCAGCTGGTACGCGGTCGCGGCGGGCGTGACCAGCAATGCGGCGACCAAGACGATCCCAGCCGCCTGGAGCGACACGATGATCGTGACCGCGAGCACCACCAGGAGCAGGTAGTACAAGAACGTCGTCGGCACGCCGCTCGCTTCCGCCATGACAGGGTCGAACGACGCGAACAGCAGTTCCTTGTACAATAGCAGAACGATCGCGATGACCGCGGTGGTCAATGACGCGACCACGATCATATCGGTACGGTCGACGCCGAGCACGTTCCCGAACAGATAGTCTTGCAGATCGACGATGTAGTTGCGCGCCTGCGACATGAGCAAGACGCCCAACGCAAATGCCGCGGTGAATAGCACACCGATGGTCGTATCGACGGAGATCTCCGAGCGTTTGCTAATCGCGCCGATCCCGACCGCCGTGAGCACGGCGAATAGCAGGCCGCCGACGTACAGGTTGAACTTCATCAGGTACGCGATGACGATCCCGGCGAAGGACGCGTGGGCGAGGCCGTCCCCGATGAACGAAAGGTTGCGCAGCACGACGTACACGCCCACGATCGAGCAAGCCAGACCGATCAACGTCGACGCGCAAAGCGCTCTCACCATGAAGCCGTACTGCAGGGGATCCGTCAACCAGTGCATCCGGCGCTTAGCGGCCGGCCTGCGGAATCGTCAGCATGTGGCTGCCATAGGTCGACGAGAGCGTCTCATCGTTGAGAACCTCCCCGGGAGTTCCGTACGCGACCACGCGGTGATTGAGGCAGAGCACTCGATCGAACCACATCGCCACGCAGGAAAGATCGTGGGTCGATGCGATGACGGTCATGCCCGCGCGCTGACGTTCTTCAAGCAAGGTAAAGATGGCGTGTTGGCTGGTCGCATCCACGCCGGCGATCGGTTCGTCGAGCAGGAGCAGCTTGGGGTCCTGCACGAGAGCGCGGGCGATGAACACCCGCTGCTGCTGACCGCCGGAGAGCCGGCCGATCTGCGAGTCGGCACGGTCTGCCATGCCGACTTGGGCGAGCGCTGCCATCGCGGCAGAACGGTCCTCGCGCCCGGGCCGCCGGAAAAGGCCGATATTTCCGAATCTGCCCATCAACACGACGTCGAAGACGGTGACCGGAAACGACCAGTTGACCGACTCGACTTGCGGCACGTAGCCGACAAGCCGATGTGCGGCTGCCCCGGGGCGCAGGCCGAAGATGCGGATCTCGCCGCACTGCAGCGGGTGGAGACCGGCGATCGTCTTCAACAGCGTCGACTTTCCGGATCCGTTCGGGCCGATGATGCCGACGAATTCGCCCACGTCGACCGAAAACGTCACCCGGTCCAATACGTCCCGGCCGAAATAGCCCGCGCAAATCCCTGTGACCGCCACCGCCTCGGCGGCCCGCTGCTGCGCGACGGGAGCCTTTGCCAACGCGTGGCCGGCATGCTCGTGCAAATGGGGAGCGGCCGGCGCCACAGCATGTCCGTCGCCGGTAAGGGCGGAAAGCTCGCTCGGCGCCACGTGGGTGTGGTCGTGGCCTTCTTCGCGGCCCTTCAAGGCCGCAGAGCCGAGACGATAGTGCGCACATCGTAGCGCATCATGGCTTCGTAGGTCGACAGTTGCTGCGTTGCTCCAACGGTATCGTCGTATAGGTCGGACACGGTGCGAATGCCTGCGCTCGCCGCCAACTCGTCGGCGAGCTTGGGTGAGAACTGCGGCTCCGCAAACACAGCGCGCACGTGATTGGCCCTCGCGGCCGCCACCAGCTCGGCGAAGTAACCGGCAGAGGGCTCTTGGCCCGGGGCCGGTTCGACGGCGCCCACGTCGCGGATGCCGTAGCGGCGGTCGAAGTAATACCAAGCATCATGAAAGCAGATCATGACGCGGTCCGGCGAAGGGATCGTGTCGACCTGCCCGCGAGCCCACACATCGAGAGCCTGCAGCCGGCGAACCTGGCGACGCTCGTTCGAGCGGTAGTAGTCAGCGTTTGAAGGATCGACCGAGGCCAATCCGTCGGTGATTTTCTTCACGTACGTCTGGGCGTAGACCGGGTCGAGCCACAAATGCGGATTGCCGGCGGCGGACCGACGGAAATCCCCTGCGTCCTCGGATCGCGCCACCGGAAGACCGTCGCTCAGCACCAAGGTCCGTAAGTCGGCTCGGCCTCCGGCGCGCACGAGTTTGGCGAGCCACAGCTCTAGACCGGCGCCATTTTCCACAAGCAATCGCGCCCGCGAGAGGACGACGAGGTCAGCCGGAGTCGGGTCGTACGTTTCCACCGACCCGCCGACCGGGACCAGACTGCGTACGTCGGCCTTGCCGCCCGCAACGGTCCGGACCAGCGCCGCAAGGGTCGACATCGAAGCGACAACCTGGACCTTGTCCGTGGCTGTAGCGGTCGCCGGCTGCCGGGCGCGGCTGCCGCAGGCCGACGTCGATGCGCAGGCGATGAAGGCCGCGCAGGCAAGGGCCGCCGTCCGGTTATCGAGAATCATTCTCGATTGCGTTCAGCGGTCCGGTGGCGGCTTCCTAGTCCGTGCGAGCCACGCCGCTCGCGTTTTTACGAGGCGAGAGCTCGAGCGTGATACGCGCTGAGGACATCCCGGACGTACGCCCGCGTTTCCGCATACGGCGGAACGCCATGGAAACGATCGACGGCTCCGGGTCCCGCGTTATACGCGGCAAGGGCGAAGTCGAGCCGTCCGTGGTAACGGTCGATCAGGCCGCGCAACAGCCTGGTGCCGCCATCGATATTTTGGGCGGGATCGAACGGGTCGCTGACGCCCAGCGATCTGGCGGTGTCCGGCATAAGTTGCATCAATCCGAGCGCGCCCGCACTTGAAACGGCGCGCGCCTGGAAGCCGGACTCTTGGCGTACGACTGCGGCGACGAGAGCGGGGTCGACTTCGTTGCGCGCGGCGCAACTGCGGATGAGAGCCCCGAACTTTCCCACGCCGACCCTCGGTTCACTGGAATCTGCGGCACGGGAACTTTGCGCATTGGGGGAGCTGGAGACTTCAGGGCCTCTGACGGCGTCCGCACGCGCGAGATTACTGGTGGCGCGTGCGAATGAGCGCTCTAGCTCAGCGAACTTGCTGCGCAGCGATGCCGCTAAATCCGCGAAACGCGCTTCCAAAGCTGCCAGACCCTCGCGTGAGCCGGATTCGGGCAGCGCTGATCGTTCGTTCTCGCTCGAGTTGATGGTATCGGAATCTTCGACTTCGTACAATTTGGGAGTGTAGGACACGATGCTGGACATGCCGCCTGCTGGAATGTTCGTCATGGAAGCGACTCCTCATTACACGGAAGATAGTGGATACCTGAAGATAGGACGCCGACGCGGGCCATATCACGCCTTGCGGTCTGCGAGTCCAGGCAGCGCCGTACGGATCACATCTGCGACGTCACCCAAGCGGGGCGTCGTTTGGGTCGCCGTCACATCGTCATCGAATATCAGGGCTTCGATCTGCCCGCGCACTGCGACGGCGGCGTCGAGAAGAGCATCGCCGCCCGGCTGGTAGGCGCCGATAGCCAACAGATCCTCGGCGCGCTCCAGCGCGTCGATCGATCGCCGCACCAAAGCGGCGTCTGCCCGGTGTGCCGCGCCGACGACCGCAGGCATCGTGCGGCTCAGACTGCGCAGGACGTCTACAGCGGGGTAACGCCCGGCATCCGCCAGCCGACGCGACAGCGTGATGTGGCCGTCCAGCAGTCCCCGCACGGCGTCCGTCACGGGCTCGAAGGGATCGTCGCCGTCGACGAGGACCGCGTACACCGCCGTGATGCTGCTGCCTTGAAACGCTCCGGCTCGCTCGACGAGATCCGCGAGCACGGCGACGACAGACGGCGGGTATCCGCGATGTGCCGCCGGCTCCCCGCCGGCAAGTGCGAGCTCTCGCCACGCGGCCGCCACGCGCGTCAACGAGTCCATGACCAAAAGCACGCGGCGTCCGCCCGCGGCAAGGTGTTCGGCCTGCGCCGTCGCACTCACGGCCGCGGCGCATCGCTCGGCCGCCGACGATTCGGCGGTCGCGCACACCAGCGTCGTCGTACGCCAGGAACCACTGTCGCGCAGGAGCCGTCCGGTTTCGGTGGCCTCGCGCGAGCGTTCGCCGATCAATGCGACGACGCGCGCGTCGACGTCGGCTTGAGCCACGATGCGACGCAGCAGGGTGGACTTTCCGACTCCCGCTCCGGCGAACAAAGCGATGCGCTGGCCATGGCCCAACGTCGCGAAGCAATCGATAGCCGAGACGCCGGTCCGCAGGGAGCGGGAGATCAGCGCCCGATCCGTGCGGGCACGGCAGCAGGACGCCGTCACGGCAATCGCCGACCCACTCGATCCCCATGCAGTCCGCCCCCACCCATCGACGGCGCAGCCTAACAACGAATCCCCGACAAAGGATCCCAAAGTCGCCCGTGTCGAGGTCGCGATGGCCCCGACCGCGAGGCCGCGCACCGAACCGAGTGGCCGGCATCCCGCCCCACCCCCGTCGATCGTGCAGACTTCGGCGAGCAGCGGCACGCCGTCAGGACGGCTTATGGAAACCACCGCCCCACGCGTGAGCGATGGCAAGCGAACCACTACCGATCCGTCGCGCACTTCCAGCACCCTGCCTCGGCGGATCCAGCCGTCGGTGTGATCGTAGCAAAGCGGGAACAGGTCGGAGCTGGCGGCCGGGCTCATTTCTCGCCGGCAGCCCAGCGCGCCAAAAGCAGCGAGCGGTCGTGTAGACTGGCAAAGACGCTGCCCATTGCGCCCGATGCGACCACCGTACCTCGCCCCAAAGCAGAGTCGGCAAGCACGCGCGCGTTTTCGTCGATGCATGCTTCGGCATCGACCGGGTTCAGGCGGACCTCGACGCCGCTTTCACCGGCCGCCTCGATCGCAT
>JACRUD010000084.1:1019-15629 GCA_014304875.1 Vulcanimicrobiota bacterium | reverse complement strand
AGCCTGTCAAGGGCAAAACTGTAGCTGGAGCCTTGTGGTCTTAAGGCTCCAGCCACTGCGTGAATGCCCACCGTACGACGTATTCGCTTGGGGTAGGCGCGCAGTTCACGAGACCGGGCGCATAGGTGCTCCGTTTAGCCGCCGCTACGGTCGCGTCGTCGAACGCCAATTGCTTGACCGAACTCGCTGCAGTCGCACTCGTCACCGTACCCGCCGCGTTGACCCGTATCCGAACAGCATTCACAAAACTTCGTTGGGCGGCAAGCCATTTGATCCAGTCTGGAAACTTCGGCCGCGCCAGGTTTACTATCGAAGGATTGCGGTGAGGTGCGCTGCACTCCGCTTTTCCGGTTGTTGCCTTGGCGCCGTTGCTCACTACCGTCTCGCGGTTGACAATGACGAGGACGCTCGGCGACGGCAGGCGGGTCAACCCTGATCTGAAGGTTGAAGCCAGCGGCCCACAATCGTGATGCGCGGGCTCAAACGTGCTGCTCAGCACAGTATGTATGACGCGCTGATCTACAGCCGGGTCTTTGCTCCGATGCAAGATCGTGAGGTCGTGGGGACGACCTGAAGCATCCACCTTCACATCATAAGTCGTCGTCGTCGCGGGGTGCTTCTGCACGAGTTTTTGCAAGAACCCGTCGGACAGAGACTCGGAGTTCATGCGCGGTCCGCCTGGACCGTAGGTGTGATGGAGGACGGGTCCCCGATCTCGTTGCGTGCAACTCGATGTGGCCGTTATGGCCGAACGATGTGCCGTTAGGCTTGACCGTGGCGCAAAGGCCAGCGCGGGCGACATCGCTTGCAAGCCAAAAGCGGCGAGCGTGAGCAGCGCCGCGGCTCCGCTAAGAGCCGGAGCGGAGAGATGTAGGTCGCGCGGCCGCGCCTCGTCCATCAACTGCTCGATGCGGGCAAGCATAGCGCGTCGAGAGCCGAGCGCGCTCGGCGCCAGAACCGGCAGGCGGGCCGAAATGCGGCTGGCCATCAAAGTAAGGGCCCGGGTGAACGCCTCGGTTGAATCGCTTCGGGAGACGACCCAATCGTCGCAAGCCATTTCCCGCTCGCTTGAAATCCGGCTGGCGACGAACCATGAGACGGGATTGAGAGCAAGAAACGCTTCAATAACTTGGGCGAACGCATTCGTCCAGACGTCGCAGCGACGAAGGTGCGCCATCTCGTGGATGAGGATGGCTTCCAGCGCGCTTGCGTCCACCAGCTCAAAGATCAAAGCTGGTAGAATCACGGCGGGCTGCGAGAATCCGATCGCGATCGGAACGCCAACCGCGTCCGACACGTAGACCGGAAACTCGTAAGCCGCAGACCACAGGCGACTGTCGCGCCGGATCAAGGCGATGTCGCGGAGATTCATGGCCAAGCGAAGCCCTCGCGCGACGGCGACCAATGCCCAGATCAGCGCGATGGCCACAGCGAGGGCCTGCGGCATCACAACCTTGCGGGCCGTCCGCGCGGTCGCCAGCCGCTCGGATCGTGCCGGGAGCACTACGGCGGCCAATGCGATCCGTTGACTTTGAGAACCTGGCCCAGCAATCACCCGGCGTACGCTGGCCGGATGGATCGGCTGCGATAGTGCTAAGGCGGTCAGAGCTACTTTTGGCGGGGCGACCTGCCCGGAAACGAGCGTGGTCAAGACGGGAATCGCAAAAAGCGCGACGAGTGTCGAGAGCCAAATCGCATAGCGCGAAGCCGCACTCAACTGGCTCAGGCAGCGCAAGGCGAGCCACGCCAAGCCGGCGATGAGCGCACCTTCCCAGATGCTATCGAAGAGAGCTGCGTTGATCAGCAGCGCCGCATGCGGAAGCGTCATATTCATCGACGGCCCTTTGCTTTCTTGCGTTCGAGCATTTGGCGAATCTGTTCGCGGTCACGGTCGTGCAACACCACGTCATCGAGCAGGGCGACGGCCAAAGCATTGGGCGAGCCGTCGAAGAAACGCGCGAGCACGTGACTGACCGCCGATTTCGCCGCCTCGGTACGCTCGACGAGCGGGCTGTATTCAAATGCCCGGCCGGCTTCACGGTGCGTCACATAACCCTTCTGCTCGAGGGTGCGCATTGTGGCAAGGACCGTATTGTAGGCCAGCGGCGGCGGCGCCAATGCCTCCGTCACCTCGGAAACCGTGGCGCAACCCTTCGTCCAAAGAATGTCCATCAAGCGCAGCTCGTGATCGGTGAGCACTAGCGATTTCTTTCGCGGCATCACACCTCCTAGATTCCTAGTTGTAGATTACACCAGCTCGGCCGGGATGTCAACTAGTATTATAAGAGTCGGCGGGGCAAGCCCGCTTCTGCGCCGATAGGGCGCGCAAGCCGAATCAAGAAAGTTGGTAGGTGGCCAAAACCGACTTCAGCTCCGTGGACGACTATATGGACTCGCAACCCGAAGCCGTGCGCCGCGTGCTGGAGGTCGTGCGAAGCACCATCCGCAAAGCCGTGCCCGGCGCCGAGGAAGTGATCTCTTACAAAATCCCGGCGTACAAACTGCACGGCGCGACCGTTGTCTACTTCGCGGGATGGAGGCAGCACTACTCACTGTACCCCGCCGGTGAAAGCGTCGTCGCGGCGTTCAAGAAGGAGCTTGCACGGTACAAGGTCAGCAAGGGCACGATCCGCTTTCCGCTCTCCGAACCCGTCCCCGTGAAGTTGATCGAACGTATCGCTAAGTTTCGCGCGAAGGAAGCCGCCCAGGGCGAGAAAGCCTAAATCAGCCAGCGCGGCGAGAAGCGCCCCCCTGGCGCCTTCATTACCGTCGCCTTCAAAAGCATTCCCACTCCCGCAAGCCGTCTAGCTCTTCGCCAAATATCTCTACATACGGGACAATAAAGCCTTGACAGTGCGTGGCCAGCGCTATATACTGCTAGCGTACTAGTTAATTAGTACAATAGCTAAATAAGAAGGGCAGAGACCATGTTGAAGAGCCAGACCAACGCCAGCGGCGTCGAGTACATCGACGAAGTCAACCACTCATTCGTCCGCCTGCCGCTGACCGGTACCGTCACCGTGTTTCAAGGCTGGGGTCCGCGGATCTAGCTCCCATGCCCCCGATCTTCACGGTCGACCCGCGCAGCGGAGTGCCGATCTACCTGCAGATCACGGAGCAGGTGAAGCGCTCCGTCGCCGTCGGCGTCCTGACGCCGGGCGAGCAGCTTCCAACCGTCAAGCAGCTCGCGGCCGACCTGGTCATCAATGCCAACACCGTCGCGCGCGCTTATCGCGAACTCGAACGCGACCGCGTCATCGAGACCACGCCTGGCCGCGGTTCGTTCATCGCGAGCAACGGCAGCGTCGCCGGGGCGAAACGCGCTGTGGCCGACGTCGTCGACCAGGCCCTCGTCGCCGCTGTCCGCGAGGCCAGATCCATGGGTCTCGGTCGCGGCGACCTGAAAGATTTGTTCGAGCGTTCGCTCGATCGCTGGTACCCGCACGACAATGCGTCAGAGGAGAACGCGGCATCATGACTACCGAACGCACTGTGACGATCAGCGTCAAGGGCCTGACCAAGCGCTATCAATCGGCGCTGGCGGTCGACCGCCTATCGTTCGACATCGAGAAGGGATCGATCTTCGGCCTGCTCGGCACAAACGGCGCTGGGAAGACCACCACCTTCAAGTGCTTGCTCGGACTGACGTTTGCCGACTCAGGAGACGTCCGCTTCGATGGCGAGACCCTCCGCCCACAGCTCTTCGAGCGCATCGCCTACGTGCCGGAGCGCAACGCGCTCTACGGAGGGATGTCCGGTGGCGACCACCTGGAGCTGACCAAGCGATCGTATCGGCGGTACGACGGTGCACGGGCCCAAGCGCTGCTGGACCTCTTCGGCTTCGACATCAAAAAGAAAGTCAAGGAGCTGTCGAAAGGCCAGCAGACCGCGCTCGCTCTGACGCTGGCGTTCTCGATCCATCCCGACATCCTCGTGCTTGACGAGCCGTCGAGCGGCCTCGATCCGGTGCACCAGCGCCACGTGCTCGACCTCATGATCGACGCCGCCGCCGGCGGAGCCACGATCCTCTTCTCCTCGCATCAGATCGGGCAGGTGGAGCGCGCCGCGGACCATGTCGCCATCATGCACAAAGGCAGGGCCGTTCTGACGGGAGACGTTGAAGAGCTTCGCGCCGGCGAGAAAATCATCGAGGCGACCTTCCACGACGACGCCCCGGCGATCGCCGGTCTGGAATCCGATCCGCACGTGCGCCGAGTCATGCGTCAGGGACGTCTCCTGCGCGCCTACGTCCTCGACAGCGGCAACGGCGTCGCCAATCTCATCGGCCAAGCCAAGCCTGTCAGCCTGCGCGTGCTCAACCAGAACCTTGAGGATATCTTCCTCGCCGCGGTCGGCGACGACTCGAGCGCCGCGATGGCGACGCTCAACTTGGGAGCGTGAAATGTACTACAAAGAGTTCTTGCGCATGCGCAATGCCGTGAAATGGTTGGCCATCTCACTGGCCGTCATGCTGGTCGCTCACGCGGCTTTACACCTTTTCGTCGCAGGGATGAGTTCCAACAGCGGTGGCGCGACCAACTTCGTGGGAATTTTCGGCACCGCGGCGCTTGTCATCGGCGGCATCATGGCCACGGTCTTCGGGTCGACGCTTGCCTATGAGAACGATGGGCACTTAGAAGTCGCGTGGACCAAGCCGCATTCGCGGACCGAATATGCGACCACGGCGATGTTAGTGAATGCTGCGGGGATCATGTTCTGCGTGCTGATGTCCTTCTTCGCATTCGTGCTGACCTGGCTGACTCCCGGAATGCACGAACAGGTGACGTGGAACCTGAGTCCATCGACCGCCAACGAGCTCTTGGGATTCGCGCTGTTCCCGCTGGCTTGGTATGCGGTCATCGTCGCGCTGAGCGCACGGCTGCGCGGCGGCGCCTTGGTCCAAAGCCTGATCTGGCCCGTAGCCTTGGTGCTCTTGGCACTCCACCAGATACCGTTTACGCCGGTTTGGCACAGCCTTTTCGCGGCGCTGAACATCGTGAACCCGTTGAGCTACGTATCGTTGATGGGGGGACGAGATGTAAACACGCGCAGCTTTGCGGCCGTCGCGCTCGCGCTGTTCGCCCTCGGGGGCTGGGCGTTCGCGACGATACAATGGCGCCGCCTGGAGGCGTAGGTGTGTGAGCGCCGTCGTACTGACCCCTACCAAAGCGACGGACCGGATCGCACAGGCCTCGCCGCTGCTCAAAGCCAGAGTCGCGGGTATGTTTTACATGATCACGGTCGTGACGTCTCTTTACGCCTATTTTCCCGCTCGCGGAACCCATTCGGGTCACACTGCGAATCTGATCGCGGGCGCAGCCTACGTCGTTGTGACGCTGCTTCTCTTTGATTTGTTCAAACCGGTGAGCA
This sequence comes from Vulcanimicrobiota bacterium, assembly GCA_014304875.1. Taxonomy (GTDB): domain Bacteria; phylum Vulcanimicrobiota; class Vulcanimicrobiia; order Eremiobacterales; family Eremiobacteraceae; genus Mawsoniella; species Mawsoniella australis. Next base: position 10,259 of record JACRUD010000084.1, on the reverse strand, counting down.
GGAGCTTATCTTTGCTGGCGGCGTTCTTCAGCCTTGAGGGGATCGCGCACGCTGACGACAGCGTGTTCTTCTTCGGATTCTATTGCATCTTGCTCGGATATCTCATCTTCAGGTGCACTTTTCTTCCACGTATTATCGGAGTGCTGATGGCGCTCGCCGGTTTAGGCTTGCTGATGAACGCGCTCACGGCTTTGATGCCGCGCGCTCGCGCACTTCTTGTCCCCCGTCGGTTTCGCTCTGGACGTCGGAGAAATAGCCCTAGCGCTGTGGCTCGTCGTGATGGGCGTGAACGTCCAGAAGTGGAAAGAGAAAGCGAGCCGATCAGGGCTGCCATAGCTATTTCTTTCCTTTGGAGTTCAAGTGGACTGCAGCGCGGATCAGCTCCTTGAAGGCAGATTCATTTATCTTGTCGCCTTCATGCAAATCGATTGCGCGCCTTGCGTTCCCATCTAGGCTGGAATTGAAGATGCCCTTTGGGTCATTGATGGAAGCGCCCTTCGCAAAAGTGAGCTTTACGTAAGTCTTGTAAGACTCGCCTGTGCAGACGATCCCGCCGTCAGACCAGACTGGAACTCCCCTCCACTTCCATTCTTCGGTTATCTGAGGGTCTGCCTCTTTGATGAGCTTGCGGACGTAGGCAAGCGTCTCGCCACGCCAGTCGCCTAGCTCTGCGATTCTCGCGCTGATGAGCTGAGAAGGCGATTTGCTTTGATTAGCGTCGGGTTTCTTCATCTTCTAAACCATGGAGTGTGACCGAAATAAGATGCGTGCGGTCGCGGAGACACTACACCGGGACTCTCCGTATGACCTGGTGGTTCGACGCGAAGCGGGAGCGATTAGGCGTGATAAGGAAGTAAGGTTATTCACGTCATGTTGAGCGCCTATCCAAAAACTTAACCCAAGCAGATGACGCAATTCGAGAATGCACCGCCGTTCTGGCAGACCGAGCGTTCTGTTGAGCCGTAAGCACGCGATCGTCATCGGCGCGGGCATCGGCGGGCTGACGGCGGCGGCCATTCTAAGCTCCCGCGGCTATGACATCACCGTCTTGGAGAAGACCGATTGGCCGGGAGGCCGCGCCGCGCAGGCTACCTGGGAGCGGCATACCTTCGATCTCGGGCCGACGCTGCTGTTCATGCTTGCCTTTGTAGTCCCGTGGCTGTTGCTGCCATTTGCCTGGCGTCCGGCGATCGTCGGATCGGCCGCCTCGTTGACCGCGCTTTGCTGGTTGAAGCTCAAATGCCGACATCACTGCTCGGAGCGCTTGCGGTTCCGCTGGGCGGTTTGAGTGCTGCTTACGGCGCTTTAGCGTCGTACGCAATCGGAAAGCGCGGCAAATTTAGTTGGCGCGGCCGGCCCTTGTGAGCGGCCGCCCGGCTTTAGCTCTCGGCCAAGAGCTGAATGTCTATGCCTCAACTGACGCATAAGTCGGGTTTCCAGGAAACGTCTCCCGGCGAAAAGTACCCCTTGCACGACCTGCGCCGGTTGAGCGCATTACTCACTAGTTCCACTTGGAGACTGTTTTCGTGCGCCACAGCCTTTTCGCACTAGTCCTAGCAGCGGCGTTGGCCTCTCAACTCGCGCCCGCGCAAGCGAGTCCCGGCGGCGATCGCCTCAAACAGATGCTCACGAAACAAATCGCGGTTACTCTGAGGCAGCAGCCGCAGGTGGCAACCTTCCTCGGAGACTACGAGCACGATGCCGACCTGAGCACCCCTGGTCGTGCCGGGTTGATCGCCGCACAGCGATCACTCGATAAATTCGAGCACGCGCTCAATGGCGTCGACATGAAAGGCGCAACGCTCGGCGAGCGCAACGACCTGCGTCTGTTGCGTGCTCTCATCGTGGGGCAGCGGCGTCAACTCGCAGAGGCGCGCGCGGGCAAAGACGCCGGTGGGCCGCCGCTCGAAATCGTCGGCGTGATATTCACGATGATCATGCACAAGGACGAACAGGATCGCAACGTGTGGTGGAACCACGCCATCTCACGCATCGAGAAAGCCCCCGCCTGGCTTGCCGCCGAGCGCACGCTGATAACGCACCCGGGGCGCCTTCAGGCCGAAGTCGCCAGCAAGCAACTGGCCAATGCACCCGGTCTATTCACCGGTCTGCTGGCAGGCATGGCGTCGACCGACCTGAGCGGTCCCCGCAAAGCCCGCTTCGACAAGGCGTCCGGCGCTCTGGTCGCATCGCTGACGGAGTGGAAATCATGGCTTGACGCCAACGCCCGAAACTGGCCGCTGAACTACGCGATGGGCCGGCCGGCTTACGAGAAGATGCTCAAGGATGAGCTGCTGTTGCCGTACGACGCCAACGGGATCGCGGCGATCGGCCAAAACGTTTTGGCCGGCGCAAGCGCCCAAGAGAGCGCGGTGCTGGCCGACGCGAAAGCTAAGGGCATCGACCTCAAGGATGCCAAACGCGCTGCCACTGTCGGAGGCGGCACAACGCCGACGACAAAGGATGAACAGTTCGCGTTTTTCCAGGGCGCATTGGATACGCTCAATACGTTCGTGCGCGACAAGCACATCGTGACGATTCCCGATTACATGGGGACGATGAGGATCGTCGAGACGCCGCCGTTTCTGCAGCCGATCCTTCCTGGCCCCTCGATGGACGCGCCGCCCCTGCTCTCCAGACACAAAGACGGCGTCTACTTCGTTCCCCCGCCCGATCCGCAGATGACGCAGCGTGCGGCAGCCGGCGCCATTTTTGAGGATTTCGACCGCGACCGAGTATTGATGACCAGTGGCCATGAAGGCATTCCGGGGCATTTTCTGCAGCTATCGATCGCCAAGCACAATCCCAACCCGATCCGCCGCTTCAGCTTCGACAGTGTCTTCGCCGAGGGCTGGGCATTCTACGAAGAGCGGCTGCTCGAGCAACAAGGCCTGTACGGCACCGCCGGCCTCGATGGGCGCTATGCGGTGGCGCAGTTCGAGCGCCTGCGCGGGGCGCGTGCGGTGGTCGATGCCAAATTGGCAACGGGCGAGTGGCCGTTCGACCAAGCACTGAGCTGGTTCAAAGAGAACGCAGGCGTGGATGACGCTACCGCGCTCGGCGAGGTGAGCCGCCACGCCCTCAACCCGGGCCAGGCGTTCGACTACGCCGTCGGGCGAGCGCAGATCGACGAGCTGCTGGCCAAGTATCGCGCGCGCAAGGGATCGGCGTTTGACTTGCAAGCGTTTCACGACGACCTGTTATCGCACGGCACCATACCGCTGTCCGTTGTGGCCGCCGAGATGCTAGCCAAATGAAAACGCCACGCCACTGGACCCTGGGGGCGGGTTATCTTGCCCGCCGTGCCGATGGTCATGCGCGCTCGTGCGTGCGCAGGTTTGCCGGCGTCATCATCAGCGCCATCGTGGCGGTTGCGGCGATCGGCTACCCAACAAACGCCCAAGCGCGGCATATCCAATTAGCCGACTTGCGCCGTATCGTCAGTCTGAGCGATCCACAGATTTCGCCCGACGGCAAACGCATCGTCTTTATCGTTTCGCGCACCAACTATGCCAAAGATCGTTACGACACTTCGTTGCAGCTCATCGAGATACAGACGCGTCAAACGCGGCAGTTGACGTACGACCGGGAGGGCATCGGTTCACCGCGCTGGTCGCCCCAAGGCGATAGGCTTGGCTTCGTAGCGCTCACCGGCTCCGGCAAAGACGCGGCACAGCAGATATTTATCATGCCGTTGAACGGCGGCGATGCTAAGCAAATCACCCACGACAAGAACGGGGTGCAGCAGTTCGAATGGCGCCCCGACGGTAAAGAAATCGCATACGTCACCGCTGACGAACCCATCGACAAAAAAGCGATCGAAAAGCACAACGATGCTTTTGAGGTAGGCGACAACAGCTACCTCACGACCGCCGCGCCGACGCCTTCTCATCTGTGGCTCGTGGCCTCGGACGGCGGCCGAGAACGCCGTCTAACCCGGGGCTCTTGGAGCCTGCCATCGAGCGAGCCGCCGAGCCCGCCAGGGTCTCCGCTCTCGTGGTCGCCCGATGGTAAGTACATCGCGATTACGCGGCAGCCGAACGCCGAGTACGGCGACAGCGACCTGTCCGACGTCGAGATCGTCGATGCGATCAGCGGCGCGACCCGCAAGCTGACCAACCATAACCGGCTCGAGGGCTTCCCGCTTTTCTCTCCGGACGGTTCTAAGATCGCGTATTGGTATCCGCGCGAAGGCGACCCGGCTAACATTAACGCGATTTACGTAAGTTCGGCGTCCGGCGGAGGCGGCGAAGACGTCACCCACGCGCTCGACCGCCATATCGTGCGCGCGATGTGGATGCCTGACGGCAAGACACTGCTCGTGGCTGCGCACGAGGAGACCCGCTCCGCGCTGTGGCTGCAGCCGCTCGACGGAGCCGCCCGACCGATCGACACGGGCGACGTCAACGCTAGCCAGTTCTTTTGGCTCGACGCCGCGCTGGGGCGCGACGGCGCGCTCGCCTTCACCGGCAGCAGCCCGCATCACCCGAGCGAGCTCTATTATCTCAGCCACGCGGGCGCCGCCTTACGAAGACTGACGTACTTTAATGCCCAGATAGCTGCGCTCGACCTCGGCAAAGTGGAGTCGCTGCGCTGGACCGGTCCTAACGGCTTTGAAGAAAATGGCGTGCTGACGTATCCGCCGGACTACGTCGCCGGGCGTAAGTACCCGCTGGTGCTCGTGATCCACGGCGGTCCGAGCTCAGCGTCCATCACGTCCTTCGGCGGTCTTAGCCAACTGCTTGCGGCGCGCGGCTACTTGGTGTTTCAACCCAACTATCGCGGCAGCGACAACATGGGAAACGCCTATTGGCGCGCCATCTTTAACGACGCTGGTGTGGGCCCCGGCAAAGACGTGATGGCGGGCGTCGAGGCGGTCAAGAAGATGGGCATCGTCGACGAATCGCGCATGGCGGTGTCGGGCTGGTCGTATGGAGGTTACATGACCTCTTGGATGATCGGTCATTACCCGATTTGGAAGGCCGCGGTTTCGGGCGCTGCGGTCAACAATCTGGTGGATGAGTACGACCTCTCGGACAACAACGTGACGGGGCGCTATGGGTTTCCGGGCACAGGTTCGCCGTGGACCAGCGGCGGCGCCCAGCGCTACCTGGAGCAGTCGCCGATCAGCTACGCCCAAAACATCACTGCACCGACGCTTATCATGAGCGACACGGGTGACGAGCGGGTGCCGATAACGCAATCGTACGAGATGTTTCACGCGCTGCGCGACAATCACCGCACCGTTTCGTTCATCGCCTACCCGGTGGCCGGTCACTTTCCGGGCGATCCGGTACGCTCCGAAGACGTGTACCGGCGTTGGATCGCTTGGATCGCGCGCTACTTGCGCTGAGAACCTCCAGCCTAGTCCGGGCGCCTCGTTGACCGCGCGCTTGCTGGTTGAAGCGCAAATGCCGACATCACTGCTCGGAGCGCTTGCGGTTCCGCTGGGCGGTTTGTGTACCGCGTACGCCGCTTTGGCGTCATACTTGCTTGGACAGCGCGGCAAATTTAGTTGGCGCGGACGGCCCTTGTGAGCGACTCGCGCAGAACTCGAACGGTCGTCTGGCTGCGTCGAGACTTGATACTCGCAGATAACGCGGCGCTCGATGCGGCCAAGCGCCGAGGCGATGTCTGCCTTGCGTTCAACCTAGATCCCGTCTTGCTGGCCAGCAATCGCATCGGCGCGCCGATCGTCCAGGCTTTTTTTTCTGCTTTGAAAGCTTTGCGTGCCGACTTGCGTTGCCGCGGCAGCGATCTCGCGCTGCTGCGGGGTGACTTCTCTTCCCAACTGCTGGCGCTGGCCCGCCGCCTTGGCGCGCAGGCGGTCTACTACAACGAGGACTACGATCCGGCGGCGATCGCCCGAGATCGGCGTACCAGTGCCGATTTGACGGCCGGCGGTCTGGAAGTCCAGAGTTTCTCGGACCACGTCTACTTCGGCGCCGATCGTCTGCGTAACGATCAAGGTCAACCGTATCGCGTGTTCACGCCCTACAGCAGAAAGTGGCGGGCTTTGCATGCGACAGCGCCTAGTGCGCCGATCGCGTCCGAGGATCGTTTGGGCGAGCGTCTGCTGCCGCGCGGAGCCATCGGTGAGACGTCGGCTGTTCCGCGGCCCGAGGATTTCGGTTTTGGTTCATCCGAGCGTTATCCGGCTTGCAGCGAACAGATCGCGCTAGCCGGGCTAGAACGCTTCTTGCAGCCCGACGGTGCGGGCGAGCGGTACGCTGAGCTGCGTGATCTTCCCGCGGTCGATGGAACGTCGCGCTTGTCCGCGCAACTTCGCGCCGGCACTATCGGTATTCGCACCTGCATCGGGCGCGCGTTCGATGCAGCCCAAAGGCCCAAAGGGGCCCAAATCGGTGCCTGGATCAACGAGTTGATCTGGCGCGACTTCTACCAGATGATCTTGCGGTCGTTTCCGCACGTGGATGGAGCCCCGTTTTTAGACGCCGCACGGCATATCGCTTGGGACGACGACGAAGAGGCGCTGCGCGCATGGTGCGAAGGTGAAACGGGTTATCCGATCGTCGACGCAGCGATGCGCCAATTGAATCAAAGCGGATGGATGCACAACCGCCTGCGCATGATCTCGGCTTCTTTTCTGACGAAACATCTGCTCATCGACTGGCGCAAAGGCGAGAACCACTTCGAACGGCACTTAGCCGATGCCGATCTTGCGCAGAACAACGGTGGGTGGCAATGGAGCGCGTCCACCGGAACTGACGCCGTGCCGTACTTTCGTATCTTCAACCCGGTGCTGCAAAGCAAGAACGTAGATCCGGACGGCGTCTTCCTCCGGGCATGGCTGCCCGCTTTGGCTCGCGTGTCGTCTAAATATATTCACGCCCCGTGGAACATGTCTACGGCCGTGCAGTCAGAATCGGGGTGCCGGATCGGCGTCGACTATCCCGCACCCATCGTCGAACACTCATTCGCGCGGGCTCGGGCGCTGGCGGCTTTCGGGGCCGTCTTAGCTGACAGGTCCGTCAGGCCGGACCGCTAGGCCCCGTATGCTCGTCTACCCGAGGTTACGTCACGGCTAGCGATGGAGTTGTAGTGCTTGCAACTCGTAATTTCCGGCTTTTGCACACGCGCGTCGCTGCGCGGCAGTCAGGAGGGTAACCGTTTGACCTTCAGGGACTGACGCACATCGCATGTAAGCGTCGAATCACTATAAACACCTTTTTAGGCATCGCCCGAAAATGACTTTTCGGTGCGCCTCACAACCGTTAACCGCCACGTGGCGTGGTTTCCTGGAACAGAGCTCGCGCGTTATCTCAACTGGCGAGGCAACGCAATGGCCGTCGATTTCAGGCGCAGTCGTGCGAGATGATGCTATACTGACGACCTCTACGAATGCGCGCCTTAGCTTTTTTTTGAAGACATCTTTCCCGCAGCATAGGCCCTTCGCAGACGGCCTAGAGCGATCTTGAAGCGTTGAGCCGCTTTGGGTAAGCTTGTGTCCAATCTGGCAAGTGCCCGTCGCACTCGTCGCCAATCGGTGTCATTAGCCATCTTCTTGAGCGCTTTCGCGGCCACATCAAGGTACTGAGAATCACTCCAATGCAAGAACGCCGCCACGCGATCTGCCAGCGCGTCTTCGAATTTGATTACGCGCACCAGGCCTAAGGTCGTCTTGAGCATCTCGAATTCAGTAATGGCATGTCGATCGATGTACGGCGTATCGGCTACGAGATCCAGCGTGTAGGTCGTCTGGGCATGGACAAAGTCACGACCCTCTGCCTTGAAGCCGAGCGGTGCGACAGCGCTGCCGAATTCATGTCTGTTGGCGCCGTTAATTGCCGCGAAATCGATGTCGTAAGACGTATGGACTTCAGGAGCATAGGCGGTTACGGCACTTCCACCCACGACCGCAACTTCGATGCCGCACGCTTCAGGTATGCGCTTGCCTCCGCAGCAACTTCAATGAGCGAACGTCCACGTAAGTTCATAATCTTTTCCCAATCCCGCGAGGACGCCGACGCATGGCCTTCCAACGATCGCGATACAATGGTCGCTCGCTAATCCTGAGTAGCAAATCCGTGAGTTCTCTGTATTCAGGGAAACGGCGATCTATCTCAGCAGTGCGAACCGTGCCTAACCGGCGCGTTTGCACTACCCCGGCTTTCTCAAGGGATTCTACGGCTCGACGTATTTCAATGGGGCGCCTGCTCAATACTCGGGCCAGTTCGGACACATAGGTTGTTCCCAATCGATTGATAGCGACGACCGCATCCGTCCTCAGCTGTGAGCCAAACAATTTGTCCATAACGGCATTATAACATATATGTAACGGCTGTGATACATAACTGTATCTGCTCTGTCCGCGTGCCAGGCTGCCGGCATAGGTAAATGAACTAGGCTAGCTGGCGCCGGACCTGACTGGAAGCTTAGCCTAGAACGACCTCGAGCGCCGGTTCGGGGCACCTTCCTCAACGCGAACGCCGTGCTCGCCGAGTGCATCGAGAACGGTGCGAATGCGTACAGGGTCGGGATGGATTGCAGTGAGGGAAACGAGCGATAGACTAGACCCGAGCGAGGACGCGGGATGCGGCGAGACTCCCCAGTCAATATAATATGGCAGTACGCCGCCCTCGCGGTGGCCCATCGGCGAACTCAGCGTCCACGATATCGTGCTGCCGTCTGTACGCGTGCGTGACATCGGGAAAATCTGGCCGAGGTCGTAGCCGGCCGCGCGAGCGAGCGTGGCGGTCTCTTCCAGCGGCCGCGAGGCTCGCGCGCACCATCCGGCAAAGCGGGGCGTCGAGTTCACGTCCAGTGAGAAAAAGCGCTTGTTCGGGGAACGTCTTGCTCCGGATCGAGGCCCATGAGTTCGAGATACATCGTTTTCTGAGTCCCACGAGCGCGTTACGCGTGCCTAAGCCGATGTGCCGCCCGCCTGCCAACGGTGTAACGCCGTACTCTCGTGTGAACTGGACAATTGCGCGATCGAGGTCCGGTGCCGCGTAGATGATATGATCGATCATGGCTCCTTCTCTACTATGTTGCCGTAAGCGTGATCTTCGGCACCGCGGTTATGACAGCCCGATAACTGCCCTTAGGGTAACGCTGCGGCTTGCTCGTCCGAGCATGGTGGCATTTACGCCAACGACTGCAGTTACGCTTCTGATAAGAGGGCAGGCATGCTGCGCGTCGGCGGCAAAGCGCACATATAGCATAAATCCTCGGCAATTAAGCAGCGGTTTGTATCGCTATTTGTGCGCGAGGATGCTT
>JACRUD010000084.1:0-1009 GCA_014304875.1 Vulcanimicrobiota bacterium | reverse complement strand
GTAATAGGGAGGCTATCATGAGTCGACTTCTTGTCGCTTTCGCGGTCATGCTTTCGCTTTTGGCCGGGGGTGCCGCAATGGCGGCGCAGCCGACGCCCGTTCCCGATACTGCTCCGGATTTCTCATCGATGAACTTTCTAATCGGTACATGGCATTGCAATCAGGCCCTCGCCGGCCGAGCCGGGCGCAAAGAAACGGACACGTACACGATGGCGTACGATGGCTGGCAGATGCAACAGCACACCGTTTCGCCACCGTTCGACAAGTATCGCAGCAGAGCCGACGTGGGCGACACTTTTATAACATGGGATCCGACGATCAAGCTTTGGGTCAGGCAAACAGTGGATAATTTCGGAGGGTACGGGCTTGAGACGTCGCCTGGCTGGGCTGGTGACACGATGACCTGGAGCGGGACGAATCCCGATGGAACCGTGAACCGCACCGTGATCACAAAAGTCAGCGATACAAAACAAACTTATAAGACGTTTGTTAACAGCAAGAAGGGCGAACCGCAGACGTTGGGGCGAAGCGGCACTTGCACGAAGTCCTGACTGGTCAAGGCTAAAAATTATCCAGTAGCGACGTGAGGGGAGCCGCGAAAGGCCGCCCCTCAGCGTTACGCCATGGCGGGGCGTAAATTGCGTCGCATGGTCATGTTCCGCTGGACGTCGCTGGCCCCGGTCTCATCCTCTTAGAAATGGTAGTTTGCGGGAGCGACACGCTAAGCGCTAAACCCTAATGTCGAATCGTAGATATCTGGCGCTCGGCTTCGGCTTGGACAACGGAAGGTAACGAGACGTAGTGGACCGTCGAAGCGAGTTGTTGGCCAGACGTGACGACCCAGCGGAACAGATCGACGAGTTGCGCACCCTTTTGGTGGTCCGACTGCATCTGCCATAGCATAGCCCAAGAATAACCGCAGACGGGGTAGCTGTCGTTGCCTGGTTGATCGACGATAGGAAATCGGCCGGACTGACCTTGGGCTTTTGGGCTGCAGCGGCTCTGATGC
>JACRUD010000189.1 GCA_014304875.1 Vulcanimicrobiota bacterium | reverse complement strand
ATCCCAACGTGCGCTGAGCGTCCACCCGCGGGAAGCGGCCGCCGATAAAGGCTATGGTGCCCGCCCAGGTGGCGGAATTGGTAGACGCGCTAGTTTGAGGGGCTAGTCGGGTAACACCGGTGCAGGTTCGAGTCCTGTCCTGGGCACCATCCACAGCGACGGCAGAGGCGACATGGACTGGGCGATCGGCATAGATCTGGGGGGTAGCCACGTGACCGCCGCAACGGTCGACGAGCTCGGCAACGTCGGCGATCGTTTTCACCGCGATCTCACGTCGCTCGAACCCAAGCACGTCGTCAGCGCGATGGAGGACGTCTTCAAAAAGGCGCGCAAAACGCTCGGTAAGCGCGCCGTCCGAACGGTCGGAGTCGGCTCCCCCGGCAACATCGACCCGCACGACGGAATCGTCGCATTCTCCCCGAACTTCGGCTGGCGCGACGTGCCGCTGGCTGACATGCTGGCCAAAAAACTGAAGCTGCCCGTGCACCTGCTCAACGATGCGCGCTGCGCCACCTTGGGCGAGTATCTGCACGGCAGCGGTCAAGGCACGACTGAGTTCGCATTGATCACGATCGGGACGGGGATCGGCGGCGGTCTGGTGTCCCGCGGTCGCCTTCTGTTGGGAAGTCAGATGGGCGCGGGCGAAGTCGGTCATCATACCATCCGCCCCGACTCGGGGTTCGTGTGCGGTTGCGGCAAAGTCGGGTGCTTCGAATCACAGGCATCCTCGACGGGCTTGATCCGCCACGCCCTCGCGCTCGCTCCGTCGTTTCCTCGCAGCCGGTTGCTGACCAGCCATCGTGACGAGGACTGGGGAACGAAGTTGATCGTCAAGGCGTTGGGCGAGGGCGACCCGCACGCCGCCGCGGCTTGGGAACGCTACCTGGACGATCTGTCCATCGGCCTCTCCAACATCATCGCCTTCACGAATCCGCAGATCATCGCGCTGGGCGGCGGGGGAGGGCGCGTCGACCCGGACGTACTGGCCCGACCGCTCACCGCTTTGGTCGATGCGCGGACGACGATGACGCCGAAGGGAAAGACGACGATCGTGTCGGCGACGCTCGGCAACGATGCCGGCGCGATAGGAGCGGCTACCTTAGCGCGCCTGGGCGGCATCTCCGCGTTGACAGAACCTCTAGCCTTAGCGCGCGTGCCTGTCAAAAAGCGCCGCCGGAGGGGACGGACCTAAAGGTTCGTTACGCTATCTCAGGCAGCTACCGCGGTCAGCTCTCCGTCACCATCCGCACAGGTAACCGTGTAGCCGTGGCGCAGGGCGACCAGATAACATGCCGAGCAAATCGGCAAAGAAGTGGCTTTCGGCGCAGGGCTCGCGAAGAACTTCGAACGGCGGGCGTCTCGGCGGCAGAACCTACATACATGCATGGCGGCTAAGTCTCCGTTGGTCTCGATCGGCTGCGTGAACCGCATCGGCGGCACGTTATCCATAAGACGAGCGGCTCAGCCTCCCGTGACGCATGCGGCCGGCTTGCGACCGAGGTCACAGCTCCGACCCCATCAGTCTCCGATAGGAGCGAAAAGTTCGTCGAGGTCTTCGCGCGACAAACTCTTCGTGAACGCCGCATCCGTCGCGATGACTGAGTCGGCTAGAGCCTGCTTGCGGCTTTGCAAAGCTTGAATCTTCTCTTCGACGGAGCCGAGCGTCACGAGCCGATAGGCCGTCACCGGCTTAGTTTGGCCGATGCGGTGCGTTCGGTCGATGGCTTGACGTTCGACCGCCGGATTCCACCACGGATCGTAAAGGATGACGTAGTCGGCCTCGGTCACCGTCAGCCCCACGCCGCCCGCCTTTAGGCTCATCAAGAACACCGGCGGGCCGTCCTCGCGCTTGAAGTCGTCCAACACCTTGTCGCGATGCTTCGTGGCCCCGTCGAGGTACGCGTATCCGCGCCCGCGATTGTCGAAGGCGTCGCGCATTATTTTCAGCATCTCGGTGAAGGAGGAGAAGACCAGCAAGCGGTGGCCGGATTCGACGATCGATTCCACCAGCTCGAGAAACGCCTGAAACTTGCCCGATGCTTCTTCGTCTTCTCGCCAGTGATCGCCGACCAGGCCCGGATGGCAACATATCTGACGCAGCTTCGTCAATGCGGCGAGAATCGAGATCTGCGCTCGCCCGATGCCTCGCTCGTCAACCTCGCGCAGAATGTCGCGCCTGGCGCGCAACACGATCTCGCGATACGCTTTCTTTTGAGCCGCCGTCATCTCGCACTCGATGGTCTGTTCCGTGCGCGAGGGCAAATCAGCCGCGACTTGGGTCTTCAACCGCCGAATCATGAAGGGTTGTACGCGCTTTGCCAGACGCTGCTGTTTCTCGACATCGCCGTCACGCATGATGGGCGTTTCGAAAGTGCTGCGGAAATGGCTCTCTTTGCCTAGCAGGCCGGGCATGACGTAATCGACGATCGACCAAAGGTCCAGGACCGAATTTTCGATAGGCGTCCCGGTCAATGCAAGGCGCTGTTCCGCCTCAAGCGACTTGATGACTTGAGAGATTTTGGCCTGCGGGTTCTTTATCTGCTGCGCTTCGTCAAGCACGACGGTGCGAAAACCCAACTTGCTCAAGCTGTCGGCGTCACGGCGTGCCAACGCGTAGGAAGTCACGAGCAGGTCGTAGTCCGCGGCGCAGCTGTAGATGGCGTCGCGGCCCGAGCCTGCCGATAGTAATGTGACCTTCATCTTCGGGACGAAACGGGCCGCCTCGTTGAGCCAGGTGTGCGTCACGGACGTCGGGCAGACGATGAGGTTAGGAGCTCCCCCGCGCATGGTCCGCTCGCGCTCCAGGTAGCTCAGGACCTGCAGCGTCTTTCCCAATCCCATGTCGTCGGCGAGGATTCCGCCAAACTTGTACCTGCGCAGGTAGGTCAAAAAGTCGAGCCCCTTGCGCTGGTACGGGCGCAGGATCGCGGCAAGTTCTCCGGGCGGGTCCACTTCCGCGATGCCCTTGAAGTCGCGTACCGATTCTCGCAGGTCACGCAGCTCTTGCGGGAGTTGGGTGCCGCCGCACGCCTTGGCAAGGTCGTCGTACACGGAAAGCATTTGGGCTGCCGTCAAGCGGGTTTTCCCGCCCTGTTCCAAGCCGCCGCCGAAGCCGCCCGTCGCTTCGCGTAACAGCGCGAACGACGATAAGTCGATGAATCGGCCGTCGGAAAGCCGATGATACCGGCCGGTACTGTGCCAGAGCGCTTTGACGTCGTCCGCGGAGAGCGTCCGTCCATCCAGCAAAAGCTCGACGGACATCTCCAGCCAGTCGATGGGGCCAGCGGCCGCCGCGGCCGTCTTGGCCTTCGCTTTGTCGGCCGAGACGGTGGGTTCCGGGCGGCTGTCCACGGATACCGAGACTTGCAAAGTCTTCGGTCCGTCAAGCAGCGATTGAACCGTCTCGTCCAGGTCCAGTTGCCATTCTGTCGCCCACGTTCCCAGGATCTCCGTGCCGAAGTGGTACGCCGCGTCGGTCGGCTCAAGGCGCCACGTGGTCTCCCCATAGTGGCGAACCGCTTCATCGAGGTGCTCGGCCGCGTACGCTTCGTACACCTCAGCCGAAGGTCTGAAGCCGGCTGCCTGTAGCTGCGCGCATACGGCCTGAGCGTAAGCGGGATCGCAGTATGCGTAACGCGGCACGCAGGGAGGAGTCTCGTTCACACGTTGCAGCGCATTGAATTCGGCCGGGCTGACCGGCCAATTCGCGCCGCTGCGCGAATCTTCTATAGCCGCATCCGCCGTTATACCATCGCCTTCCCAGCGTAGGCGCAGGAGCACTTGCTGCTGCATGTCCCCGGCGACGAGCATGAGGTCGGCCACGCTCTCCTGCTGCAGAAGCGAGTGCGCCCGTACCAAGAATTGCGGTACTTCTTCGGGGGAAAGACGCGTGGATGGTGACGCTTTGAGCCGATCGACGACGCGCAAGCTGAACGACCCATCGTGCAAGTAAAACGCCGTGCCGTCGAACAGCCACGCCGGCGTCCCGTCGATGGCGCGCACTGCCGCGCATTCGACCGCAAGGCCGTTGGGCCTGACGAAATGTCCGGATAGATGCAAGTTGCCGTCATCGTCGCGCCGGCCCGCGAGCCGCAGTTTCAGCGGAGCCAAAACGATTTTCGCAGACGGCATGTGTTCGGGATGGGAACCTAAATGATCGTCGAGCCGCACGCGCGGATGCGCGATAAGCCGAAGGATCAATTGGGCGACGTTGTTCGTCAGCCGCAGCGTCTGTTCGCTGGATGCGCGCGCCAACGCGTAATCGGCAGGGGTGCCGAACGTCGCGCCCAGTGCCGCATCGGACAGCAGAGCCGCATCGTGCCGATCCCATTCCTCGCCGATCAGATTGGCTTGACGCGTCGTGCGGTACAGTTGCTGAAGATCGGCATGCGTGCGTGCGACGCCATGCAGCTTGGGAGCGTCGAGGCGCAACTGCGCGTAGAAGACGCCCAGGCGATCGTCTATTCCGATGACGACCCATAAGCGCCGCCGTGGAACGACCGCTTCGTGATGCGGAGTGAGCATGTCGAGCAAACCCGCGAGCGCGGAACTCGGAGCATCGCCGTTGCCGTGGGCGGCCGAAGCGGAATTTTTTGCGTTGCCGTTTTCCGGTGCCGCGACGTGCCCGTTCGGCGCGCTGTGGGCAGGCTGTGGCTCTGAAGCTTCCGGCTGTTGAGCGGCCAACTCGGCCAACATAAAGAGAGCCGCGACCGCGTGCTTGCAATCGTACCCGTAACGGCACGTGCAGTTGCAACGCATGCCGAGTGGCGGCCGAGACGTGTCGTGAGTGAGCGTCGTCGTATGGGTCTCGGTATCGGCGACGGTGGCGACGATGTCGCAGCGGCGCAGATTGAGCGATCTGACCTTGCCGCGCTGATGCGACGCCTGGCCCTGCACGATGACCGGTTTTGGAAAGGTGCCTTCGATGGCCGGCTGCGCTGGGATGCGGTCTTGCCAAGAACCCAGCGGCGGCATGCCCCGCTCGGGACCGACGCCCTCTTCGAAACGCAGCATAACCGGCGCAAGTTTAGATTGAGCGCGAAGAGCCATACCTGTCATTTTTCGACGACCTGCTTTGGGCTCCCGCCTGGCCCACGTCCTAATTTGTCCATCGATCAGCGGCATGCCAAGGAAGCGCACGCCGACGGAGTTCGTCACGGCGCCGGATCTCGCGTTGGAGCCGCCGCGCCGCGCGTCGAAACGGTGACCCAAAATGCAATATCCTGCTTGAAAAAAAGCCGTGGACTTGGCACCATTGGATCATGCCCAAGTTCGCGCTGATTTCTTCCGCCGCAAAGCCCGATGCCCGCTATGCGGCGCAGCCTCAACCGGACGATGCTGCGTTGCTGGATGCGTATTCGAACGCCGTGACCGGCGCGGTGGAGAAAGTCGGGCCCTCCGTCGTGAAGATCGAGCCGGAGGGGCCGACAGGCGGGGGCGGTTCCGGCTTTGTCTTCACGCCCGACGGCTTCATTCTGACGAACAGCCACGTCGTGGACGGCGGAACGCGAAATCTTGAAGCGGCTTTCCCGGACGGCCGCAGGCTGCCAGCATACCTCGTGGGCGACGATCCCGATACCGACCTCGCCGTCGTCCGCGTGCACGGTTTGCATTTCCCCCATGCCGTCCTCGGTGATTCCAAGCCGCTCAAGGCCGGCCAGCTGGCCATCGCCATTGGGAATCCGTACGGGTTCGGCTGGACGGTGACGGCCGGCGTCATCAGCGCGCGCGGCCGCTCGCTGCGTTCGCGTTCCGGCAGGCTGATCGACGACGTCCTGCAAACCGATGCCGCTCTCAACCCCGGTAATTCCGGCGGTCCGCTGGTCACGTCCGCGGGCGAGGTGATCGGGATCTGCACGGCGATCATCATGGCGGCCCAGGGGTTGTGTTTCGCGATCGCGGTCGACACGGCGAAGTACGTCGTCAGCCGCCTTATGCGCGACGGAAAGGTGACGCGCAGTTACGTGGGCTTCGGGGGCCAGACGGTGTCCATTCCCCTACTCGTCGCGCGCGCTTTAGGACTGGCTGTTTCCAGCGGCGTGCTGGTGGCGTCGGTCGAACCAGGGAGCCCCGCGCGGCATGCCGATCTATGCGAAGGCGACGTCATCGTGGCGCTCGATCGAAACCCGGTGTCCGGCATCGACGACTTGCATCGCCTGCTGAGCGAGGAGCGCGTCGGGATGAAAAGCCGCTTCACGGTGTTGCGCTCTGCAGGGCCCGTCACCGTGGAGATCGTGCCCGCGGCCTCGCCTCAATAGAGTAGCGCGCCGCCGGCCCATCCAACATGGCCGCAGCCATCAACATGATCATCCAAGCCAGCCACCTTACGAAGCAGTTTAAGAGCGTTCGCCGCAAAGAGGGCGTGCTCGGCACGTTGGCGACGTTGTTTTCGCACGACTACGAATTCAAAGACGCGGTCACGGACGTCTCGTTCGATCTGGAACCCGGCGAATTGGTCGGCTACATCGGGCCCAACGGGGCCGGCAAGTCGACAACCATCAAGATGCTGACCGGCATTCTCGTGCCGACGAGCGGTCACTGCACGGTCAACGGCATCGTGCCGTGGCAAGACCGCCAAGCCAACGGGCGAGGCATCGGCGTCGTGTTCGGTCAGCGCACTCAATTATATTGGGACCTGCCGCTCGTCGAATCGTTCCGCCTGCTGAAGGCGATCTACGGAGTATCGCAAGCTTCCTACGATCGGCACCTGAAGAAGTTCAGCGAACTGCTCGGCCTGGACGAGTTCATGCGCACTCCCGTGCGTCAGCTTAGTCTCGGCCAGCGTATGCGCGGCGATTTCGCGGCCGCGATGATGCACGAGCCTGCGGTCGTTTTCTTGGACGAACCGACGATCGGGCTGGATGTCGTGGCAAAGGAAGCGATCCGCAACTTCATCGCCTCCGTGAACAAAGAACGCGGCACGACTTTCATCCTGACCACTCACGACCTCAACGACGTTGAGAAGCTCTGCGCGCGCATCATCCTGATCGATCATGGCCGCAAGCTGTACGACGGCAGCATCGATGCGATCAAAAAGCGCTACGGCCCCAATCGTCTGCTCACCGCCGATTTTCTCACCGACGCCGCGGGCGTCGACATCCGCATGCCCGGAGTGGCCGTCCTCGAGCGCGACGGTCAGCGCATCCGCCTGGAGTTCGAGCGCGAAAGGGTGCGCGCCGACGAGCTCATCGTCGCGCTCTCTCGCCAAGCCGATCTCAAAGACGTGACGATAGCCGAACCCGAGCTGGAGACGATCATTCGCCAGATATACGAGCGCGGGCTGGATCGATCCGGGCCGGCGCCGCAGTGAACCTGGCGCCCTACGCGGAATTCGCAAAGCGGGCCTTTTCCCGTGAGGCGACGTATCGGGCGGAGGTCTTCACCCGAGTCGGCTCCGTATTGCTGCGCGTGTTCTTGCTGTCCACCTTGTGGACGGCGCTGTACCGTAACAACGGCGCGAAGCAGGGCATCTCGCTGGAGTCGATGATCACCTACGCGACGCTGGCTCTGCTGCTGGATCTCATCTACGGCGTCAACGGCGCCTACGTCATCCGTCAGAAGATCCGCGAAGGCTCCATCGCTATCGACTTCATGCGCCCCATCAGCGTGCCGCTGTACGTCTTCGCGGATACCGTCGGGCAGACAGGGTTCGCGCTGGTCCAGATCGTGCCGGCACTCGTCCTCTCGTTCCCCTTGCTGGGCCTCATGCACGCCCACGTGGGGGGGCCGAGCGGGGGCATCGCGGCGCTGGGCTTCGTCGCGAGCGTGGCGTTGGGTTTTTTGCTCAACTTCCTGATCGACCTGATCATGGCGACCGCCACCTTTTGGACGATGGAGATATTCGGCATTCAGATCATGGTTCAATTCATATCGTCCCTGCTGTCCGGATCGCTGGTGCCGCTGTACTTCTTCCCGAACGGTCTGCAAAAGATCGCTTTCGCCCTCCCGTTCGCCGGCTTGTACAACGCGCCGCTGTCCATCTACATCGGTAAATGGCAGGGCCGCGACATCGCACTCGGCCTGGGTGAACAGGCGCTTTGGCTGGCCCTGATCTGGTTCGCTGCGATGGCTTTCTGGCGTCGCGGCGAGCGCCGCGTGGTGGTGCAGGGTGGCTGACGCGGGGGCTCGCCACTGGAGCGCCTATCGCGAGTTCTGGCGATTGAACTTCCTCACGCTGATGGAGTACAAGGTCAACTTCTTTATCTGGCTGGCCTTCACCATCGTGTACCACGGTGTGGCCTTAGGCGCGATCTGGATCATGATGTCGCGCTTTCCTTCTATGAACGGGTGGCATTGGCAGCAAGTCTTCTTTCTCTACGCTTTGTACATGCTCGGGCACACCCTGAACAATACGTTCTTCTTCACGATCGGCGAAGTGCCCGACCTGGTTCGCGAGGGCCGCTTCGACCGGCTCCTCGTGCGGCCGCTCGATCCGCTGTTCCAGGTGCTCTCCCAACCCGGTCAGATCTGGCCGGACGAGTTGGTCATCGCCCTCATCGTCTTCATCCTCGCCCAAGGAGCCGTTCATCTCCAGTGGTCCTCATCGACCGTGGTGCTGCTCGTTCTGGCGACCCTGGGGGGAGCCTATATCGATTTCGCGATCCAGCTGATCATCGCGACGCTGTCTTTTTGGGTGGTTCGCCTGGATGCTCTGCGCTGGGTCGTCATGTCGCTCGAAAACGACTTCACCCGCTATCCGCTTTCTATCTACAACCGGGCCGTTCGCATCATGCTGGCCTACGTGTTCCCGTTTGCGTTCATGAACTATTTTCCGGCCACCGTGCTGCTGCACAAAAGTGCCGAAGTCGGCTACACGTTCAACCCGCAGCTGGGCTGGCTGACTCCTGTCGTGGGCGCGGTCTGGTTCGCCGCCGCCTATTCGTTCTGGCGTCTGGGACTGAACAAGTACCAAGGCACGGGGTCTTGAGGCCAAGCCTGCGGACTTGCTCGCTGAAGGCCTAGAGACGGCGCGGCGAGACGATTTTAGAAAGCGAGCCGATCCATGAGCCAGCGATAGTAAGTTTGCGGCAGTGACTCGTCGGCGCGCGGCCACAGCGAAAGCCCGCAGGAGCGACACGCCAATTCGCAATCGTAATAGCCGAGCGTGGGGTAGACATACTCCTTGCGCTCCAGTCCGGGAGACTGGCACTTCGGGCAGGCGCATGCGAGCAACGGCTCCCAAATCACGTGGCGTGACTTTTGCGCGGGGCCGTTTTTTCCTTGGGTCACCCGGCTCAATGGTATTGCAATTTGCGTGCGGAACGCTTGCCGCGCGGCTCATCGCGGAGGTTCATGTGTGACTCCCGTTACCACGATCATCGAACCATTTCGCATCAAATCCGTCGAACCGATACGCATCACGACCCGCGCGCAGCGAGAAGCGTTTTTAAAGGCCGCCGGCTACAACGTGTTTATGTTGCGGGCGGACGATGTTCTCATCGACCTGCTCACCGACAGCGGTACGGGCGCGATGAGCGCGCAGCAATGGGCGGCCATAATGCGCGGCGACGAATCGTACGCCGGCGCGAGTTCCTACTATCGTTTCGCCGACGCGGTGCGCGATATCTTCGGTTTCCGTCACGTCTTACCGACGCATCAGGGCCGAGCCGCCGAGCGCATACTGTTCTCGACGATGTGCACATCCGGCGAGGTCGTGCCGAACAACACCCACTTCGACACGACGCGGGCCAACGTCGAGAATACCGGCGCCGAGGCGGTCGACATCCCGGTCCCGCAGGCGCGGCGTCCGTCCGAGCCTTATCCGTTTAAGGGCAACATGGACGTCGCCGCGCTTGAGGCGCTCATCGCCGAGGTCGGACGCGACCGCATCCCGCTCGTCATGCTGACCATCACGAATAATTCGGGCGGCGGCCAACCGGTTTCCATGGCCAACGTGAAGGCGGTGCGGGCCGTCTGCGATCTTCATCGGCTGCCCCTATACATCGATGCCTGCCGCTTCGCCGAGAATTGCTGGTTCATTCGCGAGCGCGAAGCAGGCTACGCCGAGACGAGCGTGGCCGACATCGCGCGCGAGCTTTTCTCTTACGCGGACGGCTGCACCATGTCCGCGAAAAAGGACGGGTTGGTCAATATCGGCGGCTTTTTGGCGACCAACGACGACGGCCTGGCCAAGCGCGAGACGGACACCCTTATCCTCACTGAGGGCTTCCCCACCTATGGAGGCATGGCGGGGAGGGATCTGGAGGCGACCGCCGTCGGCCTCAAAGAGGTTCTGGAGCACGATTACCTTCGCTACCGCATCGCGTCGACCGCGTATCTGGGCAGACACTTCGCCGCTGCCGGCGTTCCGATCGTGCAGCCTCCCGGCGGCCACGCCATCTACATCGATGCAGCCGCCATGCTCGCGCATATCCCGCCGCGCATGCTTCCAGGCCAGGCGCTCGTCGGGGAACTGTACCTCCAAGGCGGCATCCGGGCGGTCGAGATCGGAACCGTCATGTTCGGAAAGACCGATCCCCAGACGGGCGAAGAACGAACCGCCGCCATGGAGCTCGTCAGGCTTGCTATGCCGCGGCGAGTCTACACCCAAAGCCACGTCGACTACGTCGTCGAAGTCATGCGCGACATCTACGCGCGCCGCGAAAGCATCTCTGGGCTGAAGATAGTTTGGCAGTCGCAGCCGCTGCGTCACTTTACGGCCCGTTTCGCACCAGCCGCGCCGTGACGGCGCCTTTCTCCATCGATGAGTACGTGCGCTGGGGCGACATCGACGCAGCCGGCGTTATCTGTTACGGCGCATACATGCGTTTCATAGAGATCGCCGAAACGGAGTTGTTTCGAGCCGTCGGCATGCCCTATGGTGAGGTTTTTAACCGCTTCGATTGCTGGCTGCCGCGAGTGCGGCTGTGTTGCGAGTTTCGTGCTCCCGCCCGTCTCGACGAACGGCTCAGCGTCCAGGTTTTTGTGAAGCGCTTGGGCACGACCTCGATGACTTTAGGTTTCCGCATAAGCAAAGCGGGCGGCGTCCGGGCCGCCGACTGCGAACTCGTCCTCGTGTGCGTCGACCGCGCCGCTTTTTCGCCAAAGCCAGTGCCGCAAGAGCTGCGGGCGGCCCTCACGCCTTTTTTGGAGTAGCTCCTTCGGTCTCGCAGTCGCCCAGGCAAGCCCCGCACGGCTCCATGCCGTTTTCGTACGCCATCGCATCGGTGAGGGTCAAAACGGAGGCCCCGTGGCTTTGTGCTTCTAGCGCCCGGTGACAGGGGCTGCCCGGCGCGTGATAGAGTCGGTCGCCGATGAGACACACGATGTCCACAGCACGAGGTTTCCCCTCCCCCGGGAGCCAACCTGCGGTCGCCCAGGCTGCCATGGGTCGATCTCGCGACAGCATGAGGCAATCGTGAAAACACTTCACTTCAGCGAACCAAGGGTTACGCCGATTCGTTACTTGAGCGAGAGGAACCGCTTAGGACCGTTCCAGACGGCTGAGGGGAACCTCCGGTCTCGAAAGGACTCATAAGGTATCATGGTTTTACAGTCACTGCCCACTAGTTCGGGCTGGCGCTTATTCAAGATAGAAGGACAGCTCGATTTTACAGGGGTTCCGACGGTGCAAACGGCTCTGTGCTACGTGGCGAACCGCGACGCTTGCAATCTTCTCATCGACTTGGAAGATATCAGGATGGCTGACGAAAAGGGTTTGTCGGGTCTGGTCGGCGCCGTGCGGCGAGTTCTCTCCGAGCACCCGCGCATGCGGGTCGCGTTCGTGGCGCCACAAGAGTGGCTGGCCGACGGCCTGGCGCGCGGCGACTATTCCGCCGACATCGCCGTGTATCATGACGGCGAAGAAGCGCTGAAGTCGATATCGGCCACGGTGCCGCAGAAGGCGGCCTAGAGCCGACAGCCCCTCCGATGTAGTGCCTCCACTTGGGTCGCGGCCGCTCGGTCGGCGTGACGGACAAAAAGGTCCGTGCTACATTAGACTTTGCTCGCCAGTGGCGTCGAGGGTCAATGTAGTGCCGCCGCTCTTTAGTGGCGGCCTTACCCGGGGGTTAATGTAGTGCCGCCGCTTTAGTGGCGGCTCAACGCGGCGATACAGAAAGGAATCCACGTCATGGAAGCTCGGCGAGGAGGCCGGTCGCGAATAGCGCTGATGTGCGGCTTGGCGGCCTGGTTTTTTCTTTCGAGCGCGGCGCGGGCCGACAGTCCCCTGCCGGTGAGCGTCGGGCTGGGCGCTTTCCTACCGACGTCGAAATCCAGCGCGTTCAACGGTTCGTTGCCGGTCGGCGGTACGGTGTCCCAGTCCGCCGGATTTGGGCTTTTCATCGAGGTGGCGCCTCCGGTGTCGCTGGGAGGGTATCAGTTGGGCGCGGCGCTGCTGGAGTCGCGCCAGCGCGTCAGCCTGCCGCCCGGCGCCTTCCAGCCGCTGGGAACCGCAACTAGCCAAGACATCACCCAGATACCGATCACCCTGGAGCAAGCGGGGGGAATGGGACCCATACGGCTCGGAGGCGGCCTCGGCTACGATTTCGTCAGCGCGCAGCGTTCCGGAACGAACGGTCAGGCAAACGGCATCGTCGCCGACGCCTTCGGGCGCTTCGACCTGAGCGGCGGGGCCGGAGCCGAGATCAAGGTCTATTTCGGGCGTCAGGCCGCTTTGGGCGGCATTTTGATCGGCTTGACGAAGAAGCTATGAGCACAGCAACCGCTGGGAAAGAAGTTTTCCATTGAAACAAGATAGCGACGCACCCTCGTTCGGGGATATCGACGAACTGCTCGAGCGAGTAGGAAACAAGTACCTACTGGTCAATGCCGCTCGCGTCCGTGCTCAGCAGCTAGTCAACAAGCTCGACGTGCTGGTCGATGGCGCCGACCCCGAAAAAGCCGTCAGCAGCGCGTTTGCGGAAATCCGTGCTGGCAAGCTCAATATAGAGATGGATCAATCGCGCGGGCGTAAGTGATCCCTCCGCCAGGAGGCGGCCGAACGCGGCGTCTCGCGGACGGTCACTTCCCGGATGCGAACGCGTCTCCCCACGGCCTTCTGCAATTTAGCGGCTAAGACGCGGCATATGTTCTCCGCAGTCGTCTCTAGCCCGGTGCTTTTGAATTCCGGCCGTTCGTTCAGGTCGCAATGGTCGAATTCGGCGACGGTGCTTTTAAGAACGTTATAATCCACCACCATGCCATGCTCGAGGCTCGCCGCCGACGCCTCCACTTCGACGCTGTAGCGGTGGCCATGGCGGCGATTGCACGGCGACTCGTACGGAACGTGCAATTGGTGCGCGGCGTCGAAATCGCAGGCATACCGGATGCTGATCATCGGCCGGCCTGTCCGCCCCACAACACGTAGTGCAACTGGGGCAGGACTCGAACCTCAAATGGCCGCCAGCCGGCGTCGGCCACAACGGCCTCGGTCAGATCGCGAAGGAAAGAGCCGTACCGCTCGCCGTTGCCGGCCTTCCCGCTTTCGGGCTGCAAGATGATCGGCGTGCCGACCGCAAGCGCGTCGGAGATCTCTTGCACGCATGCCAGCGCTTCCGCTAAGTCGAGATCCCCGCCGATGACGAATTTCAGCTGCATGCGGCCGGCGGCGGATGCGCAATACTTGCGCAAGATCAGCGGCTTCGGACGATAGCCCGAGCTGCCGACCTTGGGACTTATGGAGAACAGAGACACTCGAGGGAGGTCTGCAAAAATGGTCCCGCTGGTCTCGACGGTGACGTGGCGTCCGTGCGCCAAACCGTCGACGAGGGCGCCGATATCCTGGACTAACGGTTCGCCTCCCGTGATGACGACTCGCCTAAACGCCCCCACCGCCGCGATGAGGTCGTCGACTTCTCGCTCGGTGCCCGTGTCGGCGCCTAAGGCGTAGGCCGTATCGCACCAAGCGCACCGCAGGGGACAGCCCGCTAATCTGATGAAGGCCGTCGGAGCGCCGATAAACGTGCCCTCTCCCTGTATCGAAGAGAAGACCTCGTTGACCGACAGAGCCGCAGCCGGAGTTGGCACTCGCTTCGTTTTCTCTCTCGTGCGCAGCGCCCCCCGCCGGACTTCGGCGGCACGGAGGCGTGCCGTCGGGCGCGTCGAAAGCGCAAATCCTTTCGCCCGTCTGCGATGAGGGAGGCTCTGCGCCATGCCGCCGCCCGATCCCAAAAGCATACGAAACGTCGCCTTCGTGGGTCCTCACCACAGCGGCAAGACGACTTTGGTCGAAGCGCTTTTGGCTCACGCGGGGGCGATCCCGCGCAAGGGAAGCGTTATCGAGGGGACCGCGACGACCGATCACGACGCTGAATCGCACGCTCACCAGATGTCGGTGACGCCCGGCTTCGCCCATTTGCAAGTCGCCGACACAAAAATCAACATCATCGACTGCCCCGGAGCGGTCGATTTTTATAAAGAGACCGAATTTGCTCTGCTGGCTGCGGACGCCGCCGTCATCGTCATCGAAGCGGATCCGAACCGTCTCGCGCAGGTCGAGCTGCTGCTCGATTTTTTGGAGCGCCGTTCGCTGCCGCACTGCTTCGTCGTCAACCGCATGGATCGCCCGGGCGCCGACTTCCCTGCCACGTACGCCGCTTTGCGCGAACGCTTCGGGAATCACGTCGTGACGGAGCTCGCCCCGATCGGCCAAGGCGAAACGTTCGCCGGATTCGTGGACGTCATCAAGAAGCAGGCCTATAAGTTCGGCGACGGCGCCGGTGCTGTCGCCATGGCCATGCCGGACAGCGCGGCGGACAAAAGCCACGAGCAGCTTCTCGAAGCGCTCGCCGATTTCGACGATCATCTGATGGAGGAGATTCTCGATGGCAAAGAACCGCCGCTCGAAGAGGTCGAACGCGACCTGACCGCCGATGTCAGCGCCGACAAGATCGTCCCGGTCCTGGTAGCAAGCGGCATCCGCGGCTGGGGAGTTTCGCAGCTGCTTGATCTGATCGTGCGCCAGTTTCCCGATGCCGGCGCGGTCGTGCGGCGCGACAACGCCGGTGCAGCCGTGGCCCCAAATCCTTCGGGGCCACTGGTCGGGCAGGTGTGCAAGACATTCGTGCACCCTCAAAGCGGAAAGGTCTCGGTGGTGCGCATCTTCTCGGGAACGTTGCGCGCGGATGCGGTCCTGATCAATGCGTCGCGTTCCGACGCGAAGGAACGGCAAGGCGGCGTGTACACCTTGCAAGGGAAGAACCAGATCACGATCAGCGAGGCCGGCCCGGGCAGCCTCGTCGCCATCACCCGGCTGGATACCGTTCAAACCGGTGACACGTTGCGATCGGCGCCGGGCCAATCGGCGCTGGCGGTTCCGACGGTGGCAAGACCGGCATTCGCGCTTGCGGTTCGCCCGCACGATCGGGCAGATGAAGCCAAGCTCTCGCAGCTCTTCACGCGTATGCGGGAAGAAGACCCGACCTTGGTCGTCGAGCGAGCGGACTTCACCGACGAATTAGTCGTTCGGGGACAGGGCGAGCTGCATCTCGCCGTCACCGCCGAAAGGATGCAGCGCAAGTACAACGTCAAGCTGGACACGAGCATGCCGCAGGTGCCGTATCGGGAGACGATAGCGACCAAAGCACAGCAGCAAGGCCGTTACAAGCATCAGACCGGCGGTCATGGCATGTTCGGCGACGTGCACGTCGAGATCGAACCATTACCCCGCGGGTCGGGAATCAAATTCTCCGAGCGGGTCGTCGGCGGCGCACGGAGGGTCCTCCGCGAGCGCGGCTGGCCCGA
>JACRUD010000109.1 GCA_014304875.1 Vulcanimicrobiota bacterium | reverse complement strand
TTACTTTCGAGTTGCGCCTTGCATTTGCCTAACGACGGCGGCCGTCCTTGTAGGGCGGCCGTCAGAGTCTTGACAGCGAGGGCGTCGCTCGCGGCGGACTCGCGCGATTGTGGAGTCGGGCTTGACCGCAGGTCAGTTTCTCCTCAAGCCCATGTCCGCCAGCGAGGCGGCGGGTCCGCGAGCTTCTTGCAGCAAGCTCTTAGCGGCGAAGTGCACCTCGGACCGTGCCAAAAGCGCCGGTCCGCTTCGGCGATGAACCGCGTCCAAAAAGCCCTGTTCGTATTCGTGGGCCACGCGCGTCCAAGTCATTTGGCGTCCGAAGCGATACGCCGAGGTCTCGATGCTGCTTCGCAATTCAGGATCTTCTAAAATGGAGTTCACCGCCTTGGACAGCGCTGCGCTGTCGCGAAACGGCACGGTGATGCCCCGTCCATCGGCCAAGATTTCCTGCGCGTACAGGTAGCGCGTCGCGACGACGGCTCGGCCGCATGCAACCGCGTACGACAGGGTTCCGCTGACGATCTGGTTCGCGTCGAGCGAAGGCGAAACGTAGACGTCGGTCGCCAGCAGCCAGCGGACGACTTCGTCATCCGACATGTAGTGGTTGATGAAACGAACCCGCTCTCCGATACCGAGCTCGTCGACTCGGTCGCGCAGCGATTTTCGATATGCTTCGCCCTCCTGAGCCAAAACTTCGGGATGCGTTTGGCCTAAGAGCAGGTACTCGGCGTCCGTATGCTCGGCGAAAATCGCGGGCAGCGCGTCGAGTATGTACTCGATGCCTTTTCCGCGGCTCAACAGTCCGAATGTCGAAATGACGGTGCGATTCTCGAGCCCGATCAGGCGCTTGAATCGATAGCTGCGGCGCAGCGGCACATCCGGCGCGCCATGCAAGACGACCCGGACTTTGCGTGGATCTATGCGATACGTCTGTTCCAACAAGCGCCGTCCGGTTTCGGCCAGCACGATGATGCTGTCGCTGCGATTGCACAATTCCCGCGTGACGTACAGCATCTTTTCATCCGGGTTGGGAAGCGTCGTGTGCAGCGTCAGCGTCACGGGTTTGCGCAACTGACCCAGAAAGTCGACCAGCATCAAACCGAGCTGGCCGCCGAACAGCCCATACTCGTGTTGCACGTTGATCACATCGGCCGGATGGTCGTTCGCAAAGCGCGCGGCGGCGAGATACGTCCCGCTGTGATCGCGCTGAATCTCGCTGACCACGCAAGGCGGATAATCGTAGGTGCGCTCGCGATCCGTGATGGCGATCACGTCGCTTGAGAAGCCCGTCGATACGTCGTAGGCCGCTCGGACGTCTTCCGTGAACGTCGCGATGCCGCATTCGCGCGGAGGGTATGTCCCGACGAATAGCGCTCGGGGCCGTCCCACTCCGCCCCAGGACGAGCGCGTGAGAACTTTGGACAACGTCGTAGCTTGCATGAATCTCCGTAAGTCCAGCCGGAGGGACACCGGACGGTTATGGTGACCCTAGCGTCGAGGCGATCACAGCGCGCCTACCGGAGCTGAAAGGGGAAAATTAGGCGACTGCGCTGCTTTCTACTTTTTCGCCGCGCCCCAGCACCGACCCTGGCGCGACGGTCGCATCATCTGCGACGGACACGTCCAAACCTAGGATCGCATCCCGGATCACGGCCCGCGCGCCGACCCGGCAGTTCGGCCAGAGAACGCTTGTGCTCACGGTTGCCGAATCATTGAGCGCGCAGCCGTCGTACAAGGCGGTGTACGGCCCGACGCGGGCCCCGGGAGCGATGGAAACCCCTGCGCCGATGTAGACCGGAGCTTCGAGGTGGACCCCTATCGGCGGCGCGCTTCCATCTCGGCACCAAACGCCGTTTGAGATCTGTTTGCCGACCGGCGCCTCGAACTTGCCGTCGAAGATATCGCGATGGGCCCGCACGTACGTATCGGGGCGGCCGACATCGATCCAGTAATCTCTGGTTGACCGGGCGTACACGCTGGCGGTTTTTTCGATGAGCAGCGGAAAGGTTTCGCGTTCGATGGAAACCGTTCTGCCCGCCGGTATGGACGCGATCGCTTCAGGCTCTAAGATGTACGTGCCCGCATTGATGTCGCGCGCTTGCGTCTGCCCCGGCGCCGGCTTTTCGACGAACCGCAGGACGCGACCGCTTGGATCGGTTTCCACGACTCCGAACTGACTCGGATCGTCGACGGCTCGCGTGTGAATCGACGCGATGGAGCGGCGGGCTTTATGGAACTCGAGCAGATCCTTGAGGTTCAAGCCGGTGAGGATATCGCCGTTACAGACGTAGATGGTGCCGTTGATAAGCTTGGCGGCGTTTTTGATGGCGCCTGCGGTCCCTAGCGGCTCGCGCTCGACGACGTAGTGGAGCTTGAGTCCGAATTTTCGGCCGTCTCCGAAATGCGCTTCTATCGCTGCGGGGAGGTAGCAGCACGATAGGATGATCTCATCGACGCCCGCCGCGTGCAGCCGTTCCATGATCCAACCTATAAACGGCCGCCCGAGAAGCGGCACCATCGGCTTGGGCACAGCGTACGTGAGCGGCCGCAACCGGGTGCCTTCTCCGCCGACCAAGATCAGCGCTTGCATGAAACCGTCAGCGCGACTTCAGGCACGAAGCGCCAGCCAAAAAACCTATCCTCAATCGCCTTGGACCTTGCGGCGATCGGCGGCCGCGATAAGGTAGGTCGCGATGAGTATGACCGCCATGACGACAGCGAAGACGATGAAGCCGTCGGTCGCAAGAAATAAGTCGAAATTCGAATCGATCGGCACGCTCGGCATGCTGTCCGCTTTCAGTGAGCATCGATGTGGGCGCAGTCTGCGAACGACGGCGTTCTGGGAGGTGTTTTGGCCTCCCTTTTAGACTCGTTGTCGCGACGCCGAGCAATGTGTGGCCGAGCGGTCCGCAGCGACAACCCCGACAGCACGCCATCGCGACGAATTTCGTGCAGCCCCAATTCTTATCCGTGCGCACGCGGCGAAATGTGGCGCCTTTTCGGTTGCCTGGAGGGGACGAGCGCCTCGTCTGCAAATCGACCAGGTCGACGGAGGTGGGCGGATCCTCGGCCGACTGCCGAAATACTTTTCAGTTCGACTTCAAATAACCGCGGCGACGACGTTTGCAAAGATGCAACGACGTCTCGATCCCGGGTCGTCTAACGGTAGGACGCAGGGCTCTGAACCCTGCTATCGTGGTTCGAATCCATGCCCGGGAGCCATGGCCCTATCGTCTAGAGGCCTAGGACGCCGCCCTCTCAAGGCGGTGACACGGGTTCGAAT
>JACRUD010000193.1 GCA_014304875.1 Vulcanimicrobiota bacterium | reverse complement strand
TGCGCAGAAACTCGACCGCCCGTTCGGCACGCTGGCGCCAGATACTGACGCCGAAGAAATCGGTCTGCTTGTCGCCGCCGTCGCGGCTGCGCTGGCGGTCGACGGCGATGCGAAACGATGCGACCGGCACGCCGCCTTGGGTCTGGCGAAGTTCCGGGTCTGCGACGAGCCGGCCGACGAGGACGATATGGTTATACGTACCAGCCACCTGAGCACCTCACTGGACGGACTTAAAGGTCCGTGGCTACATTTGCGTTTGGAAGGTCTATGGCTACATGTGCGCCTCGGACGGGCCCACTATGGTTTGACCAAAAGCGCACGCAACACGTTCTCATGCAGGCGCATCTGCCGGATGACCTCCTTGGCACAGTCGGAGTTTCCGTCGAAGCGCATGCATACGTAATGGCCCTCGCGCGTTTTCTGAATGTCGTACGCCAGCCGCTTCTTTCCCATACGTTCGACGTTGAGCGATTGGCCGCCGCCATCTTTGGCGACATCGGAAAAATGCGTCGCCAGCTCGTCGACGTTGGGGTCTTCGAGTGCGGGACGCAAAATGTAAGTAATCTCGTAAAGCGACACGAGCGTGCGCTGCCTCCCCTTGGGCGTAAGGCTCTTCCGTCAGAGCGACACGATGGCCGCCGCGGGCGAGCAGGAAGGAATCGAACGTCTCAGTCTATAGAAACGGTTCGACAAGCCCGTCGAGTATATCACACGGCCAGCGCAGGTGACAAGCCGAGATAAACGGTAAAAGCAAAGTCGTGAATCGTCGTGTTCTCGTCATCGTCCTCGCCGGTGCCGCGCTGTTCGTAATCGGCTTTGGTTACGGCCATCGCTGGACCATCGAGCGGTTTCTGGGTCTGGAACGCGTCCCCGTGGCGATAGGACAGCCGCTGCCCGAGTTGAGCTTCAGCGAGTTGGACGGCAGCCGGACGAAACTGGCGCCCCGCCCGGGCCGGGTCCTGTTGCTGAACGTGTTCGCCAGCTGGTGCCGTGACTGCAACGTCGAAATGCCGGACCTCGTTCGGCTTCAGAACTCTTCCGCAGGGCGACTGGTCGATGTGGTGGGCATCGACCAGCAGGAGCAGCCGCAAGTCGTCGAATCGTTCATGAGCCGCTTCAACGCAAAGTACCCCGTTTTGGTCGATCACGCGAATGTCACCCACCAAAGCATGGGCATCCACGTGATACCGACCAGCATCATCGTCGACGGCCACGGGGTCGTGCGCGATAAGATAGCCGGCCGCATGACACTAGACCAAATGGAAGCACTGGTGACCGCCGCCTCGCGGTCATAGCTTCGGCATTCCGTTCCCAAGGCTCGTCAGCAGGGCATGCGGGATGACGCCGGCCGCCTCGGCGACCTCGTCCAGGGAGTGGCCTGGGAGGTCGCCCAAAACCAAGGCTTCGTCGCCGGCAGCCGCAGCGTAGCCCTCGGGCAGCAAGATCATCGTAAAGTTCATGCCTATCTCGCCGACGATCCGGCAATCCCGGCCTTTGAGGCAAACGCTGCCCCCGGACGCCAGGCTCTTGGGCAAGCCGTCGCCGTAGCCCAGACGAAGCGTCGCCACGACGGCCCCTGCCGGCACGGTGTCCTTTCCACCGTAGCCGAGCGCTGTCGGCTCGGCGAAACGCTTGACGTAGACGACGAAGGCCCGTAGCTGCGGCGCCGTCTTCAAAGGCGGCATCTCGTTGCGTTGACCCATAGCCGGGCCGTACAAGCCCACCCCGATCCGAGCCGCCCCCTGGCCGGCTCTTGCCCCCCACAGCACGGGCCCGGTGCTCGCCACATGCAGGAGCGGAACGCCGAGGGCAGCTTGGCGTACCGCCTCGACCGCAGACCCAAACGCACGCAGCTGCTCCGCCTGCGATGCTTGCCCCGCGATGTGGGTCCAAGCACCCTCCCACTCGATGTTGCGGTAGTCCCGAACGGCCCTCGCAAAGCGGCGCGTATCCTGAGGCGTGACGCCGCTCCAGCCGGTGCCGGTGTCGAAAGCCACGTGGGCTCGAGCCGTCACGCCGGCCGCTTCGGCGCAGCGCGAGAGCTGCGCGGCCGAGTGCTCGTCGTCGATGGTGACCACGACCCCGAGCGCCACCGCATCCGCCAGTTCATCGGGGGCTGTCGCGCAGATGTGGACCAGCGGAGCGTCCACGCCGGCCGCTCGCAAAGCGCGCGCCTCGCCGATATCGATGACGCACAGCCGTCTTGCACCGGCCTTAAGGCACGCCTCCGCAACCGGCAGCAGGCCCTGGCCGTAGGCGTTTGACTTGACGACGGCCCAAAGCTCCACATCGCCGAGCAGCGATCTCCAGGCACGCACGTTGTCGCTGAGCGCGCTCAGGTTCAGCGTGTAAGACGGCCGCCTCAAAAAGCGCGCTTTGAGTCCAACAGAATCGTCACCGGACCGTCATTCACCAGAGAGACCTTCATTTGAGCCCCGAAGACACCCGTTGCGACGGGCAGGCCGGCCCGCCGCAACAGTGCGACCGTTTCATCGAACAACGGTCGCGCCAGATCACCGGGGGCCGCGTCGACGAAAGAAGGGCGGCGGCCGCGGCGCGCGTCGCCGAGCAGCGTGAACTGCGAAACCGCAAGCACCGCCCCGCCGACATCCCCAAGCGACAGGTTCATCGCCCCGCTTTCGTCCGCAAAGACCCGCAAACCGGCTATCTTCCCGGCAATAGAAGCGGCGTCGCGGGCTGCGTCATCGTTCCCGACGCCGACCAATGCCAGCACGCCGAGGCCGATCTCGCCGGCCACCTCTTCCCCGACCGCTACTCTGGCGCTTGTGACGCGCTGTATGACGGCGCGCATGAATGGTCGCCGGCCTAAAGTCCGCCGGCTCGCGCTTCTCGCTTGGTGACGCGGTATGCCGTGCGCACATCACGGATCGAGTTGATCCTCGTCAAAATCCGGCTCAGGTGGCTCAGATCTTTGATCTCCAAGCTGCATGAGATCGCCGCGCTGCGATCCTTCTTCACGCGCGCCGTCACCGACGTTGCGTTCGTCTCCTGTTCGGAGAGCACACCCATGATATCTTGCAGCAAACCGGGCCGGTCGAGCGCTTCGACCTCGATGTCGACGACGTGCGCCTCCTGCGGCTGCGCGTTCCACGAGACTTCGATGAGACGGTTCGGCTGAGCGCTGATGAAGCCGCCGTTGGGGCACTCGACCCGATGTACCGAGATGCCCTTTCCCTGGGTGATATAGCCGAAGATCGGGTCGCCCGGAACCGGCGTGCAGCACTTCGCAAAACGGACGAGCACGTCGTTCGCGCCGCGCACCATGATACCAGAAGCC
>JACRUD010000037.1 GCA_014304875.1 Vulcanimicrobiota bacterium | reverse complement strand
GTTTCTGGGTCTTGCGGACAGCAAGCCGCTGGGCCGTCAATCCAGCTCCAGATAGGGAAGCAAACCGTGCATGCCGCCCTCCCGACCGAAGCCGCTTTCCTTATAGCCGCCGAACGGCGAGGACGGATCGAACTTATTGAAGGTATTGCCCCACACCACGCCGGCCCGTAGCTGCGCTGCGATCTTGAAGTTCTTGCTGCCCTTGTCCGTCCACACCCCGGCCGATAAGCCGTAACGCGTGTTGTTGGCCAACTCGACGGCCTCGCTCGGCGTGCGAAACGACAAGACGGACAGAACCGGTCCGAAGATCTCCTCGCGAGCGATGCGGTGCGACATCGCGACCCCCGTGAAAAACGTCGGCCTGAACCAATATCCGCGTTCGGGCAGCGCGCACTCGGTCTGGTAGCGCACCAAGCCGGCCGAGTCTCCGCTGGCCGACAGTTCGGTGATTTTCTCCAGCTGCGGCCGCGAGTTTATCGCTCCGACGTCGGTGTTCTTGTCAAGCGGCTGCCCGACGCGCAGCGTCTGCATGCGGCGATGCAACTTGGTGACGATCGCGGCGTGCACCGATTCCTGGACCAACAGCCGCGAGCCGGCACAGCACACGTGCCCTTGGTTGAAAAAGATGGCGTTGACGACGCCTTCCACCGCTTGGTCCAGCGGGGCGTCTTCGAAAATGATGTTCGCCGCTTTGCCGCCCAGCTCCAAGGTCACGCGCCGGTTCGCTCGAGCGGATTCGCGAGCGATCTCCTTGCCCACCTCAGTGGAGCCGGTGAACGCGATCTTGTCAAGATCCGGGTGGCGTACCAGAGCCGAGCCCGTGGCCGGCCCCCCGGAAATGATGTTGACGACGCCGGGCGGCAGATCTGCCTGCTCGATAATTTCGGCGAGCAGCAGCGCAGTGAGCGGAGTTGTCTCTGCCGTCTTCAGCACGACGGTATTCCCGCACGCCAGCGCCGGCGCGATCTTCCAGGCGGCCATAAGCAAGGGAAAGTTCCATGGGATGATCTGCCCGGCGACGCCCAGCGGGCGCGGCTTGGCGTTGGCAAACGCCCACGGCAGCTTATCGGCCCAGCCGGCGTAATAAAAAAAGTGTGCTGCCGCCAGGGGTATGTCGACGTCGCGCGACTCGCGGATCGGCTTGCCGCCGTCCATCGATTCCAGGACGGCCAACTCGCGGCTGCGCTCGGTTATGGAGCGGGCGATGCGGTACAGATATTTCGCCCGCGACTGTGGAGCGCAGCGGCGCCAGTAACGGTCGTACGCCTTCCGAGCGGCGGCGACGGCGCGATCGACGTCTCGCAGATCCGCTTCGGCGACGAGCGCGAGCGGCTTTTCGGTCGCGGGATCGATCGATGCGAAATACCGGCCGGAGCGCGGGGCGACGAATTTGCCGCCGATGAAAAGCCCGTAACGGTCTTGCAGCTTTATGTAGTCGTGGGCTTCGGGTGCGCTGGCATATTGCCAGTCCGCAGCCGGCTTGCGAGCGACGACCGCGAGCCGCGTGTTGCCGTTTTGCGTGCTCTTTTCGGACCTCCGTCGGGGGCGCGCGATCGTCGTTCCCTGGCTCATCGGTCCTTTAGTCCTTCGTGAAGTAGTCGTCGGCTTGATAGTGACCCGATCTCTCCTTGGCAAGCTGCATCAAGACGTCGTTGAGCAGCGAGCTCGCACCGATGCGGAAGAACTCGGGCGTCAGGTGATCTTCGCCGCCGATCTCCTTCACGGCGACGAGGTAGTGGAGCGCTTGTTTCGCCGTACGGATCCCCCCCGCCACTTTGAGACCGACGCGGCGCCCTGTCCGCGATTCGTAGTCGACCGCAGCTTGCAGCATGGCCACGGCGACCGGGAGGGTCGCGGCCGGAGACACTTTACCGGTGGATGTCTTGATGAAATCGGCTCCCGCGTCCATCGCAAGCCAACTCGCGCGCCGGATATTGTCGTACGTTTCAAGCTCGCCGGTCTCCAGGATGACTTTCAGGCGGGCGGCGCCGCACGCTTCCTTCACGAGCGATATCTCTTCTGCGACTCGGCCGTAGCGGCCGCTCAAAAACGCGCCGCGGTCGATGACCATGTCGATTTCGTCGGCGCCGTAGGCTACCGCCGCGCGGGTCTCTTCGATCTTGACCTCCAGCGGCACTAAGCCGCTGGGGAAAGCCGTTGCCACCGCGGCTATTCTCACGCCCGATCCCAGCAGGGCCGCCTTAGCCGCCGGCACCAGCGTCGAATAGACACAGACCGCAGCGACCGACGGCAATGACGGGTCTTCAGAATCAGGGGCGATGGCTTTGCGGCACAGCCTTGAGACTCGCTCCGGAGTGTCTTTACCTTCCAGCGTCGTGAGGTCCATGCAAGCGATCGCCAGCCTCAAGCCGGCTACCTTCGCATGCCGTTTGATGCTGCGCGTCGTCAACGCCGCGGCACGCTCTTCAAGTCCGACTGCGTCGACGGGAACGAATGCCACGACTCTGCACTTCGCCGCCGCCGCAGCGTAGTCCGCCGTCGTCGGGGAGGCGACATTTCATCGTGCGCCGTACGTGGCCGAAACACAAACAAGCGGTGGAGGGTCTGCAGATGCGGCGCGCGGTCGTCTTCTTCGCGGTACTGGCGCTAGCCGGCTGCACAACACAAGGTCAGCACGGCGCCGGCGGGCCGGCCGGAAGGCGAACCGGAATCAAACTGGGGATGGTCACCGACGTCGGAGGTTTGGGCGACAAGTCGTTCAACGACTCGGCCAATCGCGGCTTGCAGATCGCCAAGGCGAAAGACGGCGCCATCGTCACGGTCCTCCAGTCGCGGTCGGTGACCGACTACGAGCCCAATCTGTCAGCCCTCGCCACGGAGGGCAACGCGCTGATCTTCGCTATCGGGTTCTTGATGCACGACTCTTTGGATTCGGTCGCTCCACGTTTCCCCCGCACCCATTTCGCTATCGTCGATTCGATCGTCGATCGCCCCAACGTCACCTCGATCACTTTCAAGGAAGAGGAAAGCTCTTTTCTGGCCGGGGCGTTAGCGGGACTCGTGACTAAAAAGGGCGCGGTCGGATTCCTTGGCGGCATCCAGTCGCCGCTGATCGAGAAATTCCAAGCCGGCTTCACCGCAGGAGTCAAAAGCACCGACCCCGCTGCGCGCGTCATCGTCAAGTACACGGGATCGTTCGAAGACGTCGGCGCCGGCAAGGAGTACGCGACGCTCCTGTTCCGGGATGCCGACATCGTCTACGCCGCAGCAGGCAAATGCGGCCTAGGGGTGATCGATGAGGTGAAATCGCTTCCACGCGGCGACTACGTCATCGGGGTCGATTCCGATCAAGACGGCTTGGCGCCCGGCAAGGTGCTCACGAGCGCGCTCAAGCGCGTCGACAACGCGGTCGTCCAGTTGGCCGACGATGCGGCCCACGGCCACCCGCCAGGAGGCCACATCGCCCTTGGGCTCAAGCAAGGCGGCGTCGCGCTGACGGACTTTGCATACACGAAGAACGTCTTGCCGCCTGGGGCGGTGGCCACGCTTGCGGCGTACCGTTCCGCCATCATCGGTGGCAGATTTTCGGTCCCGTCCACTTTGAAAGAACTGTCGGCGTTTAACCCACCGCATCTTTCCGCACGCCATTGAGAGCGGCCGATGGACCGGTCGTCCTGGCTGCCTGCGGCGTCAGCAAACGTTTCGGCGCCCTGGTCGCAAATGAAGCCGTCGATTTCGATGTCCGCGCCGGGGAAGTTCATGCACTGATCGGCGAGAACGGCGCCGGCAAGAGCACTTTGATGAGCCTGCTGTACGGGTTGATGCACCCGGATAGCGGCACGATCGCAGTCGATGGCCGAGCGGTGCGCTTCTCTTCGTGCGTCGACGCGATGAAAGCCGGCATCGGCATGGTTTTTCAGCACTTCCTTTTGGTCGAACGCTTCAGCGTAGCTCAAAACGTGATGCTGGGGCGCGAGCCTGGGCGACGCGGCATGCTCGACCGGCGTTCGTCTGAAAAGGAAGTCGCGCGACTCGCAACCGGCTACGGGTTTGCCCTAAATCCGGCGACTCCGGTCGAGGATCTGGGAGTCGGGGCTCGTCAGCAAGTCGAGCTGCTCAAAGTGTTGGAGCGCAACGCCAGAGTCCTGATATTGGATGAGCCGACGGCGGCATTATCGCCACAAGAGGCCTCGGCGTTGTTCGACATCGTCC
This sequence comes from Vulcanimicrobiota bacterium, assembly GCA_014304875.1. GTDB lineage: Bacteria > Vulcanimicrobiota > Vulcanimicrobiia > Eremiobacterales > Eremiobacteraceae > Mawsoniella > Mawsoniella australis. Next base: position 11,693 of record JACRUD010000037.1, on the reverse strand, counting down.
ACCGCTTGCGAAGCGAAGGCCGGGCGGTCATCTTGATCGCCCACAAACTGAAGGAAGTTTTATCCGTCGCGGATCGCATCACGGTGCTGCGGCGGGGAAAGGTGGTGGGTTCAGTCGAGCCCGAGCAAGCCGACGAAGCGCAGCTCGGCCTGATGATGGTCGGGCGGTCCATCGACCTGGACAAGCGCGTTCCGCGCATCGGCGCGCCGGCCGACGTCGCGCTGCGGATCACATCGCTTGACGTTCCTGCGAGCAGCGGCGCGGGGTTACACGGCTTCTCGCTGCAGGCCCGGGCGGGAGAGATCGTCGGCATCGCGGGCGTGGAGGGTAATGGCCAAATCGAACTGGCTGAGGCGCTCTACGGTCTACGGGAGCCGACCGCGGGCGCCATCGCGCTGGAGGGCCGCGACATCACCAGCATGAGCTGCGCAAACCGCCGCAGGCTCGGCGTACGCTACGTCCCGCCGGATCGTCAACGCGAAGGATTGGTGCTCGATTTCTCCACAGAAGAGAATGCGCTGCTCGGAGACCAGCGGCGCCTTCGCCGTGGTTCGGTCATCCCGGCAAAAACCATGCGCCGGCGAGCCGACGCGATAGCGCGCGAATACGCTTTGGCGGGTTACAGTCCCAGTGTCAAGGCGCGAGATTATTCCGGGGGCAACCAGCAGCGGCTGATCGTGGGGCGCGAACTGAGCGAGGGCGCCGCTCTGCTGCTCGTCTGCGCTCCAACGCGCGGTTTGGATGTCGGAGCCGCCGCCGTGATCCGGGAGCGGCTGCGCGCCGCGCGCGACGCCGGCGCCTGCATCCTTTTGGTCTCCTATGATCTCGACGAGTTGCGCGCCCTTGCCGACCGGATCATCGTACTGTGCGGAGGCGTCGCGACCGGCGAACTCACGCCGGAGAACGCAGACGACGCGACGTTAGGGATGCTGATGGGCGGCATCGCCGCATGACTGCACCGGTCCGGCAACAGGTGAGCCCGCCATGAACCGCCTTGCCTCATCGTTTGCAGCCGCCGCTTTGGCTTTGGCGGCCGGCGCGCTTGCGATGCTCGCCTTTCATGCCGATCCCATCGCCGCGTACGGTGCTCTGCTGCAAGGAGCGCTCGGCTCGGTTCAGGGCACGGCCGAGACTTTTGTCCAGACCACTCCGCTGCTGCTCACGGGTCTCGGTGTGGCCGTGGCTTTTCGCGCCGGTTTGTTCAATATAGGCGCCGAGGGCCAGCTCGTCGTCGGCGCGCTTTGCTCAGCCGTCTTCGGAGCTTGGGTCCACCTTCCGACTTTGGCTGAGATTCCGCTTTGCTTTGCGGTCGGAGCAGCGGCGGGAGGCCTGTGGGCGGCCATCGCCGGGTGGTTGCGCGCCCGCTTCGGCGCCAGCGAGATCATCACGACGATCATGCTCAACTACATCGCTTTCCTGGGCGCCAATTATCTCGTTTCGGGCCCCTTGCGCGGCTCCAATGCCGCACCGGAAACGGCGCCGATCTCGCCCAGCGCCGTCTTGCACCCGCTCGTCTCCGGCACGCGTTTGACGGCTGCCTTTCCGCTGGCTCTGATCGCCGCGGCAGCGTTAGCGTGGTGGCTGCGGCGCACGGTCGCGGGCTACGAGTTGCGGGCCGTCGGCCAATCGGAGCGTGCGGCGCGCTACGCCGGTGTGAACGTCGGCCCCGCTATAGTGCGGGCGATGGCGCTTTCCGGAGCGCTTGCCGGCCTCGCCGGTTCAACGGAAGTCCTCGGTTTGCTGCACCGCTTCAACGCGCAGCTGTCGCCGGGCTACGGCTTCACATCGATTGCGGTCGCTTTGCTGGCAAACTCGAGCCCGCTCGGCGTCATCGTGTCTGCGTTTTTCTTCGGATTGCTGCAAAACGGCGCGCTCTTCATGCAGGCGTACGCGGGCGTTCCTAAAGACCTCGTCTCGGTTGTTGAAGGCCTCGTCATCCTGTTCAGCGCGGCCGGGATGCTGCGCAGCGCCCGTGGTCGAGCCCGCGTCGCGGTCGGGCCCGAGGGCGGCGTCGGGACGGCGCCGACATGAATTCGGCGCTTGCCATCGCGACGACGGTCGCCGGCATCGCGATCTTGAAATCCACGCCCTTGATCTACGCCGCACTCGGCGGCGTGATTTCCGAGAATGCCGGCGTCGTGAACATCGGCCTCGAAGGGATGATGGCCGGCGGTGCCTTCGCTGCCGTCCTCGCATCCTACTACACGCATAGCCTGCCGGCGGCGGTCATCGCGGGCGCGTTCGTGGGCGGGGCATTGGCGCTGGTGTTGGCCTACTTCGCGATCGCTCTGCGCGCCAACCAGATCATCGTCGGAATGGCGCTCAACGTCTTCGCCGTCGGAGCCGCCGCGCTGCTGCTGACCGTCTTGTTCGGGCAGCCGGGCACGTCACCTGAGGTCCGCAGCTTCTCCAGCATCGCATCATCTTCGGGCCCGGGCATCGCCGCGACGCTTCACTACGCGCTGGTTTGGATGGCGCTTGGACTCGTGCTGTGCGCGCACGTCATACTTTATCGCACCCGCGTTGGCTTGCATTTGCGGGCCGTCGGGGAGCAGCCGCGGGCGGCGGCAGTGGCCGGCATCGACGTGATGAAAATTCGCTACGTCGCCACGGTTCTCGGCGGCGTCCTGGCCGGCTTGGGCGGCGCCTATCTCTCAGTGGGGGAAGTGGATCTCTACTCAGACGGCATGGTCGCCGGCCGGGGATTTATCGCGCTGGCGGCGGTGATTTTCGGGAAATGGACTCCGCTCGGCTCCTTCGGCGCATGCCTTTTCTTTGGACTGTTCAGCAGCTTGCAGATCGCGTTGCAGCGGGCGACGGTACCCGCCCAATTGCTCGAGATGCTGCCCTACGCGCTCACCATCGTCGCGCTGGCGGGCTTTATCGGACGGTCCCGCCCCCCGGCGTCAGATGGGGTGCCTTACGAGCCATAACGGTTCGCCGGGCAGCCGCGCCCATTTCGCCCACATCAATCCATTTCAATGTAGATGCCGCGGCGGTGGACCCGCGCGCGATGATCCGCCGCTACGTGCAGTTCGCGCCGATGCACACCGAATGCAGCGCGTGCAATTCGATGCCGTTGGGCGCTTCACCGTAGCTGTTGTAGTACTTGTAATCAAAGAATCCGATGCCCGTGACCGTCACGGGAACGTTTGGATCTTGCCCGGTCGATGTGACGGTGAAGTTGGCGTCGAGGTACTTGCGAACTGTCAGCATCTGCGCGATGTACGCGCTGTTCGCGGCGGGCAAGCACGTCGGATTGGGGCTTTCCACGATCATCGTGCGACCCTTTGAGTCTTTCACGACCATGTGGTAATCGTAGTCCTTTGAGGATTCGACCCAGATCAGGGTGACATTTGTGAGGCGGAATACGGTCGTCTCCGTCGGGCTAATGCGGTTGGTTTCGGGCATCGGATAGGGTGGAACCGGCAGAGCGCGCAGCGCCTGAATCGTCGTATCTTGCGGTGAGAGGTTGACCTTGCCGGCATCGGCGTCCGTGGCGACCTTCACGGGCCAGCGCTTCTCAGTCGAAGGCGGCGTGCACGCGGGTGACGGCGACGAAGACGGAGAGGCAGACGGTGACGGACTGGCTGACGGCGGCGCGGACGCTGTGGGCGAAGGCGTCGGCGAGCCGGCCGCCGTCACCGCGAGGCTCGACAACGTCCCCGCTCCGGCATCGTACGAGAAACTTTGACCGGAGGTCGCGGTGTTCTTGGTGGAAAACTTCACGGCCAGGCGGTCTGTCGTGTTAGCGGTTTGGGGTGAGCCGGCAAGTGTATAAGTCAACGGCCCCGTCGTGGCGAAAGGCTGATTTAGGCCCGGCGAGTCGGCCACCACGGCCAAGCCGGCCGTCGTCGGACCACCGCCGGCATCGACCCGATAGATGCGCACCTCAGTCAGAACGATGTTGGCATTCGCTCCCGTGATGTTCAGAGTCACCGCATAGGTCGCGGCCGGCCAGGAAGCCAGGTTCGGTTGACCGGCAGCCGACACCCAACCCCACGTCCCCATCCCGCCGGCTTTGTATGTCAGAGTCTGATCGGCGAGCGTCCCTGTGGGGCTCAGATCCATCTGGTCGGAGATCGCCCCGCTTTCACCGTTGAGAGTATAGAAAAGAGCGGTGGGCGCAGACGTCGCGCTCGGGAAGTAGACCGTGGCCGGGGACTGCAAAGCACTCCCCGTGCCCGCACCAGAACGCGTGATGGGCGGACCAAGGCTCCCCTGATTGCCGGCGCAACTGACGATGAAGCCTGCCGCCGCAATGAATAAAAGAAACCTTTTCATACTAGTATACGAACTTACAACGTCGCGTCCTAGTTGCCTCTATAAATATCGTAGTATCGCGCAAAGCAAGACGGGACAAGGCTATGCAATATGACAACCCGGCGACCGCTTAAATCGCATCGCGCCTCATGCCGGCACGAGCAAGCATCCACAAGCTTCGCATGAGAGTGCGGTTCATTATTTTGGTTTTTCGCTGCGCGGCGATCCTCATACTCGTCTTGGGCGCGCGCGCGCTGGCGCGGACAACGAGTTCCGGCTCCGACTCTGTCCCCAGTCCTCAGCAGGCTCAGATCACCGCCGTCACAGTTCAGCAATTGAATCCCAGCCACGATCGGGCCAACGTCGTGCATGTCTATCACATCGTCGTGTTCGGAAGATACGCTTTGGCGGACTGGACCGCGCGTCAGGGCGGCGGAAAGACGGCGCTCGCGCAGTCGCACGGCGCTTGGCGCGTCATAGGCGTCGGTGATCTACGCCTCGGCGCTGCGGCGCTCGAAAAGTTCGGCGTGCCTTCGCGCGCGGCTAGAATCCTCGCTGAGCGGATGCGCCAAGCTTGGGAAGAAGAGTGAACCAGCCGGCGCGATGACCTCCGACTCCCATCGTGGAGGGACGCTGCTCTTTGGCGCAAGAAGCCGCGTCTTGTATGAAGATCGCGCAGCTGTTATTCTGCCTCGCCGGGTTCGCAGCGACGTCGCAAGCCTTGGGCCTCGACTCTGGCGCGGCTTCCCAGTTCGGCAACCTCAGGTGGCGCTCGATCGGGCCTGCAGTGTCGGGCGGCCGGCTGGCAGCGGTCGTAGGCGTGGATTCGGATCCGTCGCTTTACTACATCGGTGCCGCCGGCGGGGGAGTGTTCAAGACCACGAACGGCGGCGCTACCTGGCTGCCGATCTTCGATAAGCAGCCGGTCGCATCGATCGGTGCCATCGCCGTGGCTTCGCGCGACAAAAACACGGTATGGGTCGGGACGGGCGAGTCGAACCCGCGCAACGATGTTTCCTACGGAGACGGCGTTTGGGTCAGCCATGATGCCGGCCGGACGTGGGAGGCGCGCGGCCTGCAAGGCACTTCGCAGATCTCGGCCGTGCTGATCGATCCGCGTAACCCAAAGGTCGTGCTCGTCGGCGCGCTGGGCGATCCTTTTAAGAACACCCAGCAACGAGGCGCCTACAAGACGACCGACGGCGGTGCCACTTGGCACAGAACTCTCTACCTTGGAACGTCTAGCGGCATCTCAGACATGGTGCGCGACCCTGCCAATCCGGAGATCGTTTACGCCGGCATGTGGCAGTTTCACCGCTCGGCATGGTACTTGTCCAGCGGCGGACCACAAGGCGGCCTGTATCGATCGGTCGACGGAGGCACGAGCTGGCACAAGCTTCGCGCGCCAGGACTGCCCGGCGGATTGACCGGCCGCATCGGTCTCGCCGTCGCGCGCAGCGACCCGCGCCGAGTCTACGCCTTCGTCCAGTCAAAGTCGGGCCTTCTGTGGCGCAGCGATAATCGCGGCGCGACGTGGCGGCTGGTTTCCTCGAATACCCTGATCAACCAAAGGCCCTTCTACTACAGCCACGTCTTCGTCGATCCGAGCAACGCGAATCACCTTTTCGCAACGTCGGTCCATCTCGCCGAAAGCAAAGACGGGGGCACGACGTGGAAACGGATCGCCCGCGGCACCCACGGCGACCACCACGCGATGTGGATTTCAGCCGACGGGCGGCGGATCATCGACGGAAACGACGGCGGCGTCGCATTATCGAGGGACAACGGAGCCACCTGGACCTGGCAGAACAACGTCCCCATCTCGCAATTCTATCACGTGGGTTACGATGAAGAAACGCCGTACAATCTTTGCGGCGGCCTGCAAGACAACGGTATATGGTGCGGTCCGTCGGACAGCCTCGACGCTGCAGGTATCACGGGACGTTATTGGACCCAAGTCGGCGGCGGCGACGGCACCTGGGTGTGGCCGGACCCTGTCGACGATCGCTTCATCTGGGAGGCGTACGGCGGTGGTGATAACGGAGGCGATCTTTGGATATTCGACAAGCGCACGCAGCAGACGACCGACATCTCGCCGTATCTGCGCGATCAGAACGCTATCGCGCCTTCGGTCTTGCGTTATCGCTTTAATTGGGAATCGCCGCTGGCTTTCTCGCCGCAAGACGGACGAATCGCCTACTTCGGCGGAAACGTCTTGTTCAAGACGATGGACCGCGGTCGGCACTGGTCGATCATCAGCCCCGATTTGACCCGCGATGACAAATCGCATCAGCAGCTTTCCGGAGGCCCTATCACGATCGACGGGACCAACGCCGAAACATCGGACACCATTTTGGACATCGCACCGTCGCCCCGCGACGCCAAGACGCTTTGGGTCGGGACCGATGACGGCCTCGTGCGGTTGACGCGCGACGGTGGCAAAACCTGGCGCAACGTCACGATGCCGAACGCGTCCGCATTCAGCCGCGTCGACGGAATCGAGGCTTCACGCGTCAATCCCGGCGGCGCGTACGCGGCGATCGACAGCCACTTCTTAGGAGACCGCTCTCCTCACGTCTATGCAACCGCCGACTACGGCGCGCACTGGCGGCCCATCGACGCCGGCCTGCCGACGAACCAGTTCGCCCGCAGCATTCGGGAAGACCCCAAGGATCCGAACATACTCTATGCCGGGCTCGAACAAAGCATATGGGCATCGCTGGATGGCGGAGCCGTCTGGCAACCGCTGCAATTGAACTTGCCCCCGGCTTCGGTGCGCGACATACGCATCCACCCGCGCACAGACGATCTCATCATCGCCACGCACGGCCGCGGCCTGTGGATCCTTGACGACTTGACGCCGCTGCAGGAGATGGCTGCGGCGAAAGCTGCGCAGTCCTACTTGTTTGCGCCGCGCCCCGCCTACGCGTACCATCAGTTCACGCCCGACAATAACCACGCTTGGGCTGGCGAAAATCCCGAGTACGGAGCGATCATTACTTTTTATCAAGTCCGTCCGGCGAGGAGAGCGCCCCGGGTAGAAATCCTCGATGCGCATGGCCGCGTCGTGCGCCGAATAAACGGTCGAGACGGCAGCGACAAAGGCATGCCGAACGCGACCGGCATCAACCGGCTGGCATGGAATCTGACCGAGGATGCGCCGGCCCAGTGGAAATCGGCCCCCTCATGGAACCGCGGTTTGGACAACGGCCCTGAGGTCGTGCCCGGCGATTATACGATGCGCATCGACCTGGACGGCCGGCGGCTCACGGCCGGCGTCTCAGTCTTGCCGGATCCCCGAGCAACGTGGACGCAGCAGGACTACGAGCAGCGGCATGCCTTCGTCAGCGAGCTCAGCCAAGAATTTTCGGCCATCGACACGGCGCTCAACGCTTTGGACGACGTACGACGGCGGCTGGCGGCGTTCGGCGTGAGCCGCTCCGCGCAAGGCTCCGCTTCGGTTCGTGCGCTCGCGCAATCGTTGCGGCGGCGATCGACGAGCCTCAGCGGAAGCATCACATCGACCATGCAGAACGATCAAGACAACGATTTTCTGCCGGATATGCTACGCGAACGCTTACAGGCGCTCCTGAGCACGATCGGCGACACCTTTGGCGCTCCGACTCTAGCGCAACTCGACCAGGCCCGCCAATTGCGGGAGATCTTCAGCCAGGACATGGCCGCGTACGATCGGTTCTTGACCGTCGACCTGGCCGGGTTCAACCGGGAGCTGGAAAGCAAACGCCTGCCGAAGCTCCCCATGCCCGCGCCCGCGCGTTGATCGTCAGCGCAGCGACCACTGCCGCGCGTTCCACTCCGGCACGATGCCGCGCGAAGGCGTGTAACCGCGTAGATCGTCGCTGATGACTCCCACTCGGTCGCGGAAATACAACGGCAAGCCGGCCATGCTTTCCATGCGCCGGTGCTGGATCTGCGCGTACAGCGGTTTGCGGTTCGAGCGATCCGGAAGAGTCAGCGCTTGCCGCTCCAACCGATCAACGACCGGATCGCAGTAGCGCTCGTCGTTTGCTCCCTTGGGAGCGAATTGGTCGCAGCCGTCATCGTCGAGAGCCGCCGGATCGTAGTTCACGCTGAAGCTGTAGAACGCGATATCGAACTTCCCGCCTCGGATCGGCCCGTCGGTGTTGAAGACGATGCCGTACGGATACTGCTTGATCTGCGCGTCGATGCCGACTGCGCGTAAGTACGATTGCACGATGGTCGTCGTCTGTTTGCTCGTACCGCTTCCCGTGATACCCACAATGTTGAGCAGGAGCGGCTTTCCGTTCTTTTCGCGCATAGCGTGCGGGCGCGTCGCACGCCAGCCCGCGGCATCGAGCAGCGCCGCTGCTCTGGCCGGATCGTAGGCGTAGCGCGGAACGTCGCGCGTGTAGCCCCAGGACCAATAGGGCACCCATTCGTCGGCGAGGATACCTGCATCGTGATCGACGTCGTGCAAGATCTCGCGTCGGTCGACGGCGTAGGCGATCGCCTGGCGTAGGCGCTTGTCGCTGAGCGGCGCCTTGCCCGCATTCATGTCCAGCAGATACAGCCGCAGGCTGCGCGAACGCACGGCATGCATACCCTGCAAAGCGCCGTATTCGGGAAGGCGCTGCGCGCCGGCGTCGAGGTCGGCGTCGATTTCGTGGGTCTTGAAGCCGACGAGTTCCGTCGACGTCGAAGGCTGCGCCTGGAAGATGATGCGCTTAATGCCGGGAACGCCGCGCCAATAACGCGGGTTGGCCTCGAAGATCATGCGGCCCGCGTGCTCCCACGACTTGAGCACGAACGGGCCCGTCCCGATCGGATGTGCGCCGAAGGGCGAGTCGTTCAGTTCCTTCTGCCGCGCGATGACGTGGGCCGGCATGACGGCGATCGGCCCCTCTTGGATGCCGCTGAAGAACCTGGTCGGAAACGGCGCATAGGGACGCTTCAGGCGGACGACTGCGGTGTTTTTATCCGGTGTGTCGATATGGTCGACGACGTCGTAGCCCTCCAGTATGTGCGTATTGTTGAGCGGATTGACGACTTGGCGCCAAGAGGCGACGATATCCGCCGAGGTAAACCGAACGCCGTCCGACCAGGTCACCCCAGGCCGCAGATGGTAGGTGACCGTCTTCCCATCTTTGCTCACGCCTCCGTTCTCAACGCTGGGCAACTTCGTGCATAGGATCGGCACGAGCTCGCCTCGATCGTCCAATTGGACGAGAAACTCCAAAGTGTAGCCCGCAAGCTGGTAAGCGATGTCCGCGCCGGTCAGCATAGGATTGAGGGTTGATGGATCGGAGATGTCGGAGATGCGCAGCTCGCCCGGCTTGGTCCAGGAATGGGCCGGTCCGCCGCCCGACTGACTCTGACCGGCAGTATGGGTGCACGATGCTAGCGAAAGCGCAGACAGCGACGTGGTGACAAGCACGCCAAGCAGGCGCCGGTTCATGCGTCTGCCTTCTTGGCCGCCCGCGATTGGTCATCTTTGATGCAGCGCCGGAGGCTTCGTCGCAATTTCTACAACGGCGCGAGCGCCCAACGGCTCGGCCGCAAACGGGGTGCCGCAAAACCCGTACTTCGCGCAGCCGTTCGTTCCGTCGTACGGCGACGTCAATTCTTTCAACTATCCATTGCCCTTACAGCTCTACCTCCAACTGCAGTGGAAGACGCGCTAGCGCCGGGAATCGAGGGAGAGCACGCCAAACACGCTGGCATATGAACGAAGATTTCGCCACCGCTTTAGCGCGCGCCGGCAATCGTTGCCAGTGCACATCGCCCGTGTGCCCCCATCCCGTCGACGCACAAGCGGACACCAACGCCTCGCCGGCACGCTGCATGATCGAGCTGGAGCCGGACAACCCCGATGAGTGGCGGCTGCGCGGCGACGTCGTCTTATGCCAGCCGTGCTACGATCGGCTGTCGATCAGCGAAACGGTCTACACGGGCCTCAACTAGATCGGGGCTGGGTCCGTGGACCGGCATACACTCTCTTTGGCGTCGCGCTTCGTCACGCGCGTCATTCCCGGGGCGGCCGCCGAACTCAAGGCCTTACGCCGCAGGGCAGCCGCGATACCGCATCAAGGCGCGCGTCGGGAAGCGCTCGCGAGCATCGACGCCAAGGCTTTCCACGTGCACGGCGGCTGTATCTTGGCGACGTTTCTCAGCGGAGATGCGCTGCGCCGCTACGTCAAGCTCGTCGCGACGTACGAGACAGCGGTCGATTATCTCGACAATCTTTGCGACCGCATCGGGACCGGCCACGAAGCCGACTTTCGGGCGCTCCACGAGTCGCTGATCGACGCTTTGCATCCCGCTGCACCCCGACGCGATTATTTCCGCCATCGAGACTACGATGACGGCGGCTACCTTGATGGCCTCGTCGCCGACTGTCAGCGATACTTCGGCGCTTTGCCGTCCTACGAGAGGATCGTCAACCATGCGGACGACATAACGCAACGGTATTGCGACCTGCAGTCGCGCAAGCACTTGGCGCCCGGCGAACGCGAGCGACAGTGCATCACTGCGTTCAGCGCAGTCGCACCGCAGATGTCGTGGTGGGAAGGAGCCGCCGCCTGCGGTTCGACCATGCCGACGTTCGCGCTCGCCTACGCCGCTTTGGAAACGGGCCTGTCGGCCGCCAGGGCACAGGACGTGCGCGATGCCTACTTCCCTTACTTCTCCGCGACCCATATTTTGCTCGACTACTTCATCGATCAAGCCGAAGATCGCGAACACGGAGAACTAAACTTCGTCGCCTGCTATCCGTCGAGCGACGATGCGCGCGCAGGCATGGTCGGCATCGCTCGGGCCGCGCTCGCCAAGGTCGGCGCCCTCCCAGACGGCTATCGGCATGCGTTCGCGTTGCGGGCGATGTGCGCTTTCTATTGCAGCCGACCGAAGATACGGCGCCAGGCGCTCACCACGACGGCGCAAGCCATCCTACGCGCAGTCGATGTCGATTCGTTAGCGTTGGTCCAGCCGCTGCTGCGGCTGTATGCCAACCTGGCCGGCCGCGACTAAAGCCGCGGCACTACATTTCGCCGAGCACAGCGTGATGTAGCCACGGACCTTTAGGTCCGTTCCGCGTTCGAGTCCGTTGTCGATGCCGAGTCACGCCTGTAAGCCGGATTCTGTTCCGCCGAAACAACGGCGGCGGCGATCATCTATCTGCGACGTCCGTCGCCGGACGCCTGATGCGACGTTTCGTGGGATCGGGCGGGCCGCCCGCGCTTCCGAAGAAGCGACGCCCAACCGTCTTGCTCCAGGTGGGGTTTGCCCGGCGGACGCCTTCCAGCGCCCCCGGTGCGCTCTTACCGCACCATTTCACCCTTACCGCAAGCGCGCGAGCGCGGACGCTCGCGACCGCCGGCGGCGGTATGTTTCTGTGGCACTTTCCTTCGAGTCGCCCCGACCAGCCGTTAGCTGGCACCCATGCCCGATGG
>JACRUD010000005.1 GCA_014304875.1 Vulcanimicrobiota bacterium | reverse complement strand
CCAAGGGCTTCCGACACCCGCCCAAAACCAAGAGACCACGTTCGACGCCGAGCAAACTTCGGCCAACGCGCCGGGCGCCAACCTGCTCGTCATCGAAGGCGCCGATGCGCTCAACGCGACGTTCGATGACGTCTACGAGACGGCGGTGACGGATCCGCGCGTCGCCGTGGTCAGCACGTCGTGGGGCTCGTGCGAAGCAGGCGACGACCCCAACGAAGAGCTCGCGGATAGCGATCTGTTTGAAGAAGGAGCGGCTCAGGGACAGACGATGTTCGCCGCCGCCGGCGACAACGGCTCCAAGGACTGCGGCGCTAACTCGCCGCCTTTTGGCTTGCCCGGATATCCCAACCCGACGTCAGTCGACTTCCCAGCCAATTCGCCTTGGGTGGCGGGGGCCGGCGGCACCACACTGCTGTTGAACAATAACCGCACCATCAAGAAGGAGACGGCGTGGTTCGGGAGCGGCGGAGGGTATTCGGCGCTTTTCGTGATCCCATACTATCAAACCGGAGTGCCGCACCTAGCAAGCTCTACCCACCGTAACGTCCCGGATGTTGCCCTCGACGCGGATCCGAACACGCCGTACGCGTTGTACTACCTCGGCTCTTTTGCGCTGCCGGTCGGCGGGACGAGCGCGGCCGCGCCCAACATGGCAGCGCTCTATGCCCAGTTCGAGGGCAATTACGGGCATCGCTTAGGCTTGGCGCAGACCGGACTGTACAGCGGCTTCACACGACACACCTACCCGGGGACATCTTGGCACGATATCCTCGCGGGAAACAACGGCAATTTCTCAGCGCACCTAGGCTACGATAACGTGACCGGAACCGGATCGCTGAACGCCTACCGCTACATGCAAGCGATGCCGCACTAGGCGTCCACGCCGGTGATAACGGCGCCGCGCCCGGGGGGCACGCTGCTTCCCGAAAACGGGCGCTCCTGCGCCCCAAGCGACCGGCGTATGTAGCCACGGACCTTTAGGTCCGTCCAGGGCGGCCTCTCGCCGCAGGCCTCGTCTAACCTGTGGTGCAAAGTTTTCCCGCTGATGCCGAACGCCAAGCCGGAGGAGACCGGCGATGAAGTCCACAGCATAGGAGTCGATCTGGCTCGGCGCATACTCGAGCATGATGCTCGGGCGTTGGCACGCGGCATTACCTTAGTCGAAAACGGTTCGCCGTCGGCGGCCTCTCTTACGGCGGCGCTCTATCCGCATACCGGCCATGCCCACGTGATCGGCGTGACCGGACCGCCTGGCTCGGGTAAAAGCACGCTCGTCGACGCCCTAACGGCCGCCGTACGGAATGACTCGCGCTCGGTCGGCATCATAGCGGTAGATCCATCGAGTCCTTTCACCGGCGGAGCGGTCCTGGGCGATCGCGTCCGCATGCAACGACACAGCGGCGACGCTGGGGTCTTCATCCGAAGCATGGCATCGCGGCGCAACCCCGGCGGCTTGGCGCCCACCACGCGAGACGTCGCCCGCACTTTAGACGCATTCGGCTGCGACGTTATCCTGATCGAGACGGTGGGAGTGGGGCAGGTAGAACTCGGCATAATGAAGGTTGCGGACACGGTTTTGGTGGTCACGGTGCCGGGTCTGGGAGACGGCGTTCAGACCATCAAAGCGGGCCTGGTCGAAATCGCCGATTGTTTCATCATCAACATGGCGGATCGCCCTGGGGTCCAGCAAGCGGTGGGCGACCTCAAGACGATGCTGACGTTGGGCGGAGCCGAGGAAAGGCGTCGGCGATGGAATCCGCCTGTCTTGGAGACTATCGCAACGAACGGCACAGGGGTCCCAGCCGTGTGGGAAGCCTGCCAGCGCCACGAGCGAGTGCTGGCGACGGACAACCGTATGGGGCGCTCGCACGACCGACTGCGTGACGAGGTCGTCGAAGAAGTTCAGCGACGCGTGGGCGCATACGTCGGCGAAGAACTGTCCCGCAACGGTTCCATGGAACCCGTCTTGGCCGCCGTCATGCGCAGGGAATTAGACCCAACAGCGGCCGCCGCCAGCATAGTCAGAGAGCGCCTCACCCGCCCCAACTAGGTTTCAATCCTCTGCGGCAATGGGTACGAGGTTAGTCCTGTCTTGCACCCGTGCCCAGCAAAGGCGAACAAGCCCATGTTGAGTGCTCTCGGTCGTCTCATTCGCGAGCTCACGGCTGACGACGTGCTGCATATTGACCCGGTCAACGAGTACGAGCGGCGTCAGCACTTTCGCGAGCTGGCGGATTGGCAGTTGCGTCAGGGCGGCGATGAAAACGACGATGTGGTGACGCGCGGGCGCCCGACCGGGCCGTAGGAGCGACGACGGAGCCGCGACACTAAATCTCGGCGTTACGTTAGAGGAAGCGTCTGTAGCCACGGACCTTTAGGTCCGTCCGTGGCGACCGGCCCCTAAGGGGCGCTCAGGGGATCTCCACCGTTTCGCCCTGCCGGGCCGCTGAGGCTTCCATGCCATAGCGCTGGTTAACGGTGGCGGCTAGAGAGGACGCAGCTTTCGGGTTCGCGTGGACCATGAAGACGCGCGGCTTGTTTTCAAAGCCTCCAAACCAGCGCAACAGTTCGTCACGATCGGCGTGAGCGGAAAAACCATCCACGTTTGCGGTCTGCGCTCTCACGTCGACGGCTCGGCCGAATATGAGGACGCTGCGAGCGCCGTGCGTCAAAGCAGCGCCGATCGTGCCGGGCGACTGGAATCCTACGAAACAGATCGTGTCGTTTTGCCTCCCCAACCGGTTGCGCAGATGATGCAACACGCGACCGCCGCTCGCCATTCCGCTCGACGAAATGATGATCGCTCCGGCGGCGATGGCGTTGAGGGCCATCGACTCGGCGCTGGACTGCGTCACCGCGACGTTCGCGGCGCCGAAACTTGTATCGCCCGCGCCGAACCGCTGTTTCGGATCGAAACGCATCCCTTCGGGATGATCCTCCATGACGGCATCCGCGGCGATCGCCATCGGACTGTCGACGTAGATTTTCAGCTGGGGGATAAGACCGGCGCGCTGCAGCTGCCCGATGGCGTAGAGAAGCTCCTGAGTGCGCCCGACCGCGAACGCCGGTATGACGAGGACGCCCTTTCGGGCTGCGGCCGCGTTGATGATCCTCCCTAAATCCTGTTGCGGGTCGTCAGGCGGGTGGAGACGGTCCCCGTACGTCGATTCGCACAGAACGAAGTCAGACCGGGTGACGACCGATGGGTCGCGCAGCAGCGGCCTGCCGTAGCGTCCCACATCGCCGCTGAACGTCAGAGTGGCCTTGTCGAACCACAGCTCGATGATCGCGGAGCCTATGATGTGGCCCGCATCGGTC
>JACRUD010000192.1 GCA_014304875.1 Vulcanimicrobiota bacterium | reverse complement strand
AGATAATGTGGTCGACCAACGTCTAAGTCCTTTGGGAAACGAACGACGTGGTTTTTCGAAACCCGACAGCAAATTACTTGGACTCTTGAACCCCTAGCACCGCTTTGTGGCAAGGCGATCCAGCCCAACGAGCGCTGGTCAGTCGACTTCGTGCACGATCGTCTGCGTCATGGTCGTCGTCTGCGTATGCTAACCGTCGTCGACGATTGCATCCGCGAGAATCTCGCCATCGAGGCTGATTACGGCTTCTCCAGCCAGCGCCTTGTCCGCATCTTGAATGCGATCGCGTTCCTACGCGGCTATCCCAGCATGCTGATTGCTGACAACCGTCCCGAACTGTGCAGTCTAGCGCTGCTGCGCTGGGCGCAAGAACGCTACGTCCGACTGCGTCACATCGTGGGCGGTGTTGTCTACGCCCGTGTGCGCCGGCATCGGCACACGTTGATATGACGGCGGCTTGTCATGATGAGACGCTTGCCAAGGAGACCGTGCCGGACGACATTGCGTATCCAGGTTTTCTTGTTTTGCGGAGGCCATTTACGAAAAAGCCTACCTGGCGTCGAAAGGTCCGCACAACTTCGAAAGGGCGATAGCCGGAATATGAAGCGGTTAACTCAAGGTTCAGGCGGGGGTATCTGGAATTCTTATTATTTGCGCCAACAGCAATGCGTCGTCGATTGCGACGTTTCTAGATTAAAATTCAACGCGTAGTGATGCGGTCGACGGCCTTCCGCAAGCCCAGGAAAACAGGGCATCGCTCGGCGCTCGTCTCATCGCAAACGGTAATTACATAGTTGAAGCGCTCTCCAGCTTTGAAAAGATCGAAGACGCCTTGGTCTTTTGGTCGGCCAAGTCGATTCCAACTTCCCGCATGACAGCCACAGCCAGCGGGTTTACGATACCAGGCTCGATGCCGGCGCTTTGGGCATTCAGGGAGTCGCCACACAGCCGCTCGAGCCAGGCCTGCGCCGTCTGGCTGCCGGCGCTATTTTGCACACAAACGAAGGCCCCGCGCTTTTTGCTCACTCTGCCGCGTCCCCGACGGGCACGACAACGCGCGGCGCGTGGCAGGCCGAGCGCGGTGCAAGCCACGCGAACAAAGCGGTCGCGACTAGCGTGCCCAAAAGCTCTCCAACGATGAACCCGGGGACATTCGCCGGCGAGATCCCGGCGAAGGTGTCGGACAACGATTGCGCGATCGTGACGGCTGGATTGGCAAACGACGTGGAGGCCGTAAACCAGTATGCCGCGACGATGTAAGCTGCGACCGCAAATGGCGTCCGCGCGGGCTGAAAGCGAGTGCAGGTCCATACCACGATCACAAGCCCGAACGTCGCGACGAATTCGCTGAAAACCAGATTGGCTCCGCCGCGGAACCGATGCGAGACGAACAGCAGGGGCTCACCGAACATCGTGTTGGCGGCGGCCACGCCGACGATTGCCCCACCGACTTGGGCCGTGATGTACGGCGCCACTTCTCGCCAAGGCAACCCGCCTAACATGGCATCGACGACAGTGATGGCGGGGTTGAATTGCGCTCCTGAAATGCTCCCGAAGGCTAAAATCAGGGCGATTAAGGCGCCTCCGATGGCAATCGTATTGGCCAGTAGCGCGATCGCGACGTTCCCGCCGGCGAGCCGTTGCGCCATGATACCTGAGCCGACGATCGCCCCCAGCAGCATGGCCGTGCCGACACCTTCTGCGACGGCACGGCGCGCGAGAGTCACGTCAGCGGATGATGAACCGGGAGTAGCGTGCCCGCAGGGCAGCTTGTCGACAGTCGGCATTGCAGACGGAACCACAGGACTCGCAGTAGCTTATCGACTCCTTAACTGTGCCGAAAAGGGCGCCACGGAGCGCCTCCAACATGTTAGCAGCACCCGCTCGAAGTGGCTGCGTCTTCCGACGCGGCGCAACAAGTCGGGGTCTCTGGACCGTCGCGCTCGTCGCCCTCTTCGAGGACGTAATACGTCTCCCACCGGCGACCGTCCGGGTCCGTAGCCCAGACTTTGTTTTGGACCGCGTAGCAGCACGTCTGCTCGGTCTCGATGTCCACCGGCAGCTTTGCTGCTTGCAGGCGCTCGATCTGCGCTGCAACGGCATCGGCTTGGTCGACGACCAAGCCATAGTGCGCGCCTTCGGCGGCTTTCGTCTGCAGACCAAGGTCGAGGGCGAGCTCCAGTCCCGGTTGGTCCGTCACAAACAAGGCGTAATCCGGAAAGTGCTTAGCCGGCTTGGCGTTGAGCAAAGCGGAGTAGAAGGCGACACTCTTGTCGAGATCGCGTGTGCGGAAGTTCATGTGTGTTTTCATACAAGCACCTTTTTTGGCAAGACGGACCCTAACGCGGCGCCCATTCGCCTTCGTACGTCAGCGGCCAGAGTGTAGTACACCCAGGTGCCGCGTCGCCTCGCTGCGACGAGGTTAGCGTCTCGCAGGATCTTTAAGTGATGCGATACCGTCGGCTGATTTAACGGCAGTCCCGCAGTGAAGTCGCAGACGCAGACGTCAGATTCGGACCGCGCCAATGTAGCAAGAATGGTTAGCCGATGGGGATCACCCAGCGCCTTGAAGAGCCCAGCTTGCTCGGTAAAATCGGCCGCGACGACGTCGGTAGGCGGACAGGAACGTGGTATCGACATACGTCGATATTACACCTTAAATCGAATCGCGTCAATGCTCAGTGATCTTAGACCTCACCGGTCGAGAGCGCGCCGAATCGCGGCGCAGATCATCTTGACTGTCGGGGCTCCCTCTACTGCGTCGTTTGAGTAGTACGTCCGGCACATAAGCCCATAAGCCTCGCGAGCGTCCGCTCCCGGTTCCACGTCCAAGCCGTTGATTCTCACGGAGGGCGAACCCAAGAAACGCTGTAATTGGGCTGCTTCTGAACTGGTAACTTCAATATCGATCAGCTCAGCTTGCTGAGCGTGTTCGGCAAGGGCCGCAGCGACCCGTTGGCGAGCTGTGCGTGCATTCGGGCAACCCTCGAACGTTAGGATCTCGATTCGCATACGACAGGCTGTTAAGCATGGAGGCTTGCAAACCATAGATGGCCTCTTCAATGGCCCGACCTGCTCTAATCGGAAAAAGCCTTCCGGCTCAAATGGTTTACCCTTGGCTGGATGAGCGTCGAAGCCGCTGTCGCAGTCATTCCGGGGTGGCGGCACATAGCATCACTCTGTCGGCGTCGACTGGATCAAAGTTTTTGCTTTCATCGCCTCACGGTTCGGGCGCTCTCTTCGACCAAAACGGTGTGAGCCTGGGCTATCGAGCGGGGTCAACCACGCCGACGACCCTGACGCCCGGTCTCCCGAGGCCCGGTACGCCGACCACG
>JACRUD010000026.1 GCA_014304875.1 Vulcanimicrobiota bacterium | reverse complement strand
CGTCCTACGCGATAACCTGCTGTCTTCTCGTTCGAATATCTTGTTCTTTACCTCTTCCATATGATGAATTTCTCCTTAAGTGTTACACAAAGCCGAAATGGCTATGCTTATTCATTTTTCTCAGCGTTATGCTACATGAAACTTCCCCAAAGAATCAAAAGCGTTCACAACAACAAAGCCGGCTAGGACTTGAGTCTGGTTGCAGAACGTACTTTAACACTATCATATGACGGTCGAGGGACTTTTCGGCTATTTAACGGGCTGCTTCATCAGACGGTCTACTGCTACATAAAATGCTTCGCTAAAGGTCGGGTATGGTTGGATCACATCCGCCAGAGTTTCGGGCGATGCCTTTGTTCGTATGGCAGTCGAGATAAAGCACACCATTTCGCTTGCTGCCGGGCCGACGACCCAGCCTCCGACGATTGACCCAGTGCGTGCATCCGCGAGTAATTCGATTCCTCCCGCCGCGCCGTCCTCAAAATAAAGTGAGGGCCGGGTGATCTCGTGGAAATCGACATGCGCGCTTACGAGCTCAAGCCCGCGTTGCTTTGCCTCTTTTCGGGTCAGCCCAACCGAAGCCGTCTCTGGGTTGGTGTAGGTGCATCTTGGAATCGCGTCATAGTTTGCGCACGCTTTATTTCCGAGGATAGATGCCGCCGCGATGCGCGCTTGATATTTGGCAACATGAGTGAACATCGCTTTGCCGGTCACATCACCCACCGCGTAAAATCCTTCGGCGACCCGACACGTGTCATCAACCACGATGCATCCATTCTCATTGGGTTCGAGCCCCACTTTGTCAAGCCCAATATTTGCCGTCCTCACCGAACGGCCGGTTGCAACACAGAGCTGCGCGCAGGCTAGTTCGTCGCCACCACTAAGCTGAACGGCGGCCCCGCCATCTTGCGCCGAAACACGTGTCACTTTTTCGCCGGTGCGAATTTCGACTCCATCGTTTTTCAGGCATTGCGCCAAGATGTCCGCCATGCGGGCATCCTCTTCAGGCAGCAAGTGGTCCGATGATTCAAGGATCGTTACTCGCGTCTTGTATCGTGCAAAGAGCTGCGCAAGCTCTATGCCCACTGCACCTCCGCCCAACAATATTAAGCTTTCGGGAGCCGCCCTGGCAGCAGTTGCATCGCGAGATGTCCAATAAGGTGTGACTGAAATGCCGTCGATTGCCGGAATTTGCACTTCCGAACCAGTTGCAATGACGATTGTTTCAGCATAAATTTCGGTTCCGTCAACGCTTATGGTTCCTCGGCTGAGGATTTCTCCGTTTCCTCGAATGAGCGTAACTTTAGCATCGCGCAGATTGTCGGCGTGATCGCTATCGCTGTAGTCGTTGACCGTCGAGGTCCGCCATGCTGCAGCCGGCGCGAACTTCGGTCCGCCGCTTTGCGACTCTCTCGAGCCGGGAACGCGCGTCCCTTGGCCGTTAGGATCCGCTGAGCGCAACAAAATCTTAGAAGGAACGCATGCCCAGAACGCGCATTCGCCGCCGACACGGTCGCGTTCCACGATGGCAACGCGCTTGCCGGCTTGCGCAAGCGCCGTCGCGCAGGCTACGCCTCCCGATCCGGCTCCCAGCACGATTACATCGTAACGTGAATGGTTCATGGACATTGACCGTCGTTGAGAAAGAGCCCGCCATCGATGCGCAAGCTTGCTCCGGATATCAAGGGCAGACCTTGGCGGGGGCTGTCAACTTGCCGAGCAAATCATACGTGTCGTTTATGCCGATCGACGGAGCGTCACGACTGAACCAAGAGTAAAATGCTTCGTCCTGCACGTTGAAGCCGCCAACCGTGAACTCGTACCAGGTCACGGGATCGCCCACCTCGAGCTGATGTCCGGCGCAACCGCCGCTCACCGGATTCCTCCATCCGGGAACGTTGTTGGTATAGAAGGGGTCGTTCATCCATTCGGCGATTTCGTGCGACATCGTCTCTATCGCCTGCGATGTCACCGATGCCCATGCAGTCGTAAAGGTCGCCGGTCCGGACGGCGCCGACATATTGAGAGCGGCATGGTAACCCCTGAAGCAGCAGTAACCGCCCTGTTCCAACACTTTCGTGCTCTTGGTGGCAAATATCGCGAGGGTCGCCGGCTGGATTCCGAGCTGCGTGATGATTTCGGGTTCAATCGTATGGATGAACCAAGCAAACGTCACGATACCGATCTTGGAACCGTTCGCACCCGTCGTGGTATATCCGTCCGCCGCCGGCACGGTCACCTCGATGGTTGCTTCCACGACTGGCGGTGCGAGCAGCACATGGTAGTTCTCGTTTGCTGCATACTTCCAGAATTCGGAACGCATGAGCGCGTCGCCGTATTGGGTATTTCCCGCCGCGTATGGTGCGTTGACGTAAAGCGGCGAACCGGGCAAACCGCTGACTTCGGGGCCCGCGTCCAGCTTCGTACCGTCGGCAAAGACAAGCTTCAGAGGGACGATCTCGTTCGAGACGGTCGTCGACCTGCCCGTCGTTATCGGGTTTGTTCCGACCATCGTGAACGGATATGTCGTGCCTCCGTAAGTAAACGACGATTTCCAAAACGGTATGGTCGTGGCCGAGCCGCTTACGCCAAGTGCGCCATAGCTCTTGTTTGCCGCACTCATTTCAGGCGTAGGCAGCCATTGCGAGATGGGCCGTGCCCCACCGCCGGTCGCCAACGCAGCGGCCGCAGCGGCGGCCACAAAGCGGAGACATAACCGAGAAAATCCTGCCATGCCGCTTCCCTTCAACACTGCAAGGTGATGCCGTCCTAGATACAAGGCCGCCCTCCGTTCGATGCGACACGCGGCGAGGTCGACCTCGGTCACACTTCAGTACGTACCGACTCGGGCTTTGGATGACCCAGCAGCCAACCGCGGCGAGCAGCGCCTGCTTTGCGCATCAAAGCGGCCTTAGCGTAAAGATAGCTTACACATTGCAGGAAGATTGCGCAGAGCGATACCGCACGGAGCTAGATTAGTTAGTGCACCCTTACTCTGGTCGGCGCTGCACGCGCCTAGTTCTGAGGCCCTCCATGCGTTCGGGTACGAGTGCATCACCGAGCAGCGACGTTGTTCGTCGACCATCCGGGCAAGCTTGCAGGGCTGCTTATCGTGGACCAGAGTTCGAAGCCGCTCGAGCGCGTGCGCTTACCCTGACGACGTCCCGGGGGCCCATGTGCACCGACCCCATGTAGTGCCGTGGCTTCGTCGTCCGAACCGCAGCCTCACCCGCACGCGCACAAACGCATGCAAGCCGCAACCTGTTAAGCATTTATTTTTCCCCAAGGAGCGCTCGATAAAAAAGACCAGATCATCAGACAGCTTCCGGCCACTAGCATCTAAGAGCCTCTTCAGTTTCAACTAGCGGGCGTTGATAATCTTTCGCTAGCTGCATGTCGTGTGATAACACGTTCGAGGCAATCCTCGTCTTTGTGGATGATACCTCGAGCTGCGCACAAGCATCGGCACGGGTCGTTCCTCCCGTATTTCATGCTCGGCGATTCGACGCGGAGCCGAAGGGTACCCAGCAGCGTCGGGCGTTAGCGAGGCTCGGCGCGAAAAGGGTCTATTGACCTTGGAGCGTACTCCAGGGTTTATCATTCGCACGGGGGACATGTAGTGAAGGACGGTCTGACAGTCGGGCGGGTCGCGGCGGCTGCGGGCGTGACACCCGACGCCGTGAGATATTACGAGCGGCTGCGACTGCTACCGGCACCGAAGCGCTCCGCAGGCGGCTATCGAGTCTTTGATCAAACCCAACTGGAGCGAATCCGCGTTATCAAGCGCGCGCAATCGCTCGGACTCTCGCTTGCCGAAATCAAAGCGCTTTTTCCTCTTGGGACGATCGGTCGGGCCGAATGCCGACGCGTCCGAGACCGTCTCGCCGGCAAGATCGCTGATACCGATGCGCGCATGAGCGACTTGAAGCGCTTCAAGTCGGTGCTGGCAGCATATCTTCGCGCATGCGACGCGGCCATAGCTCGCGGCGTGGAAGCGTGCCCAGTTTTAGCCGCGGATTGGGGCGTGAGCAACAAACACTCAGGCGACGTCCGTAAGCGATGATCGTCGACTTGCTTTTCTTCGAGGGATGCCCGAACCACGGACCAACGCTGGATCTAATTGGCGAGGTGCTTGCCGAGCAGCAGGTCGCGGCGAAGATTCGCAAGATCGAAGTCGCTGACGAGGACGACGTGCATACCAACAGATTCCTTGGGTCGCCCACGGTCCGCGTCGACGGCGTTGACATCGAACCGTCCGCGCGCTCGCTCGATCGATACGGCATGACGTGCCGCGTCTATCACCGAGGCGACGCCGTGACTGGCACTCCTCCGCGACAACTTATCGAGGATGCGATACGAAGCGCCGTCGATGCGGAGCGCCAACATGTCGACTGAACGAAACGCCTCAACATCGCCGACAACCGAAGGCGCAACGGTAGGCACCGCAGTCGGCACCGCGACGGCCGGCGTGGGTGCCGCGGTGACCGCGACCCTCGCGAGCGTCTGCTGCACGGGGCCGGTCATTGCTCCGATCGTCGTCGGCCTGCTGGGTGCGGCAGGCGCGGCGGCCGCGGCCGGTCTCAAACCCTACACTCCGTATCTTTTCGCAGGGTCGTTGGCCATGCTTGCGTTTGGATTTTGGACCGTCAATCGGGCCCGCAAGTCGTGCGCCGTTGGAGCGCCTCTGCGTTTGGTGCCGTTTTCGCTTCGCTTTTCCCGCGCCGTCCTGTGGCTGGCGGCGGGTCTTTGGGTCGCATCGGTCGCGTTTACGCTGTACTCACTACGCACATCCTGACGGAGAGATCGCAATGAAAAGATCGGGATTCATGCTCGCCGGCTTGGCGGCGGGGCTGGTCGGCTGCGCGCCGGCGGGGCCTGTTCAACGCTTCGACGTGCTCAACGATTCGTCGGAGCCGCTTCGTTCGCGGTTCAACGCGATGAAGGGCAAAGTGCGGGTGCTCATGCTCGTGAGCCCGACCTGAGGCATCTGTCTTCACGGGGCGAGTGAAGTCGAGAAGCAGTTGCTTCTCAAAAACCAAGATCCACGACTGGCAGCCTTCGTAGTATGGGTGCCCGAATTGGGAGCGCAAGAGCACAACGTTGCTCGCGGAACGAAGCTGGTCCCCGATTCACGCGCATCGCAATACTGGGATCCGAGTGAAATGGTAGGAACTGAGTATGGTCGATTACTTCGGACGCCGGGCGCGGCGTGGGACGTGTACATGCTATTCGGAGCGCAGGCGGTCTGGCCAAAGTCGGGCGTGCCAAAGCCCGGCTTCTGGATGCAACAGTTGGACGGCGTGACGGCTGCGCCGAGGTTGGACGGCGGCGTCTTTGCCGCGCGTGCCGCGGCGATGCTCGCGCAAGTCCGGTGACCGGACAAACGCGTCAACGAGTCACCGATTACGATAGTTTCCAACGCGACGCGCGCATAGGAGCGGCATGATCACAGCGGGGACCGTCGGCCGGCCAAGAAAATGAGCGCCAGCGTAAGCTTATGAGACTCTCGTCTCTTAACAATCTCTGGTTCATCGTCATTCTTTCGGTGATGCTCTCGGCAGTGGACGGATATGCCGGCGCACGCCACCAGACTTGGGGCGATTGGCTGGCGGTCGCGTTCTTCGGATCCTTCGCGGCATATTGCGCAGTTAATTTTCTTCAATGTCGTGAGTTCCATTGCGCAATCACGGCTCCTGGATTCATTGCTGCTGCGGTGCTGATGGTGTTCCGTGCAATCGGGGTCGCGCAGTACGAATACGGGTTGCCATGGTTTGTATTTGCCGCGAGTGCTTGCGTTGGATTTTGCGCCGAGTGGGTCTATAAAGCGCGCACCGGCAGCGTCTTCCTCAAGTAGCTGGCGCTTAGTGGTTTGGAGCGCGCTACTCGTTGGTCTTGGGAGCGGTTGCGGTCAAGCAACCTCGCACTCGAGTGTCGCGAAGAAGCTCACGCTTTAGTCGTCGCTCGATGGGCAGTGTTCAAACGTCAGAATGTCTTGGCCGTCCGTGACAATTAGGCGCTCGAATGGACCCCGCTCAATGTCGACTCCCCGCAGTCGCTGAAGGGCGTTGTCGAACCCCGCGGCCATGTTTATTGCCAACCAGATCGGTTCGCCAACGTATCGTTTTTTCGTTTTTTGATCTATCGATCTCAGAGCGGCTGCATAGTAGTCCGTCACCGCCGCATTGCCCAGCAGCGTGAATGTTATGGGCTGATCGGTGAGCCGGTTGGCGATCGAAACCGCTCCGAGGTATGGCGACAATTCGGCCGGCACATTATACGTGCTATCTCTCGACCACGGCGATTGCTGCTCGATCCATTGCGCAAGTCGCTCCAGGAACGCGGGCAACATCTGGCGTCGCGGCATTCTTCTGAACGTAAAACTCAGGTCGCCGCTTGCGAGGATCCGATCAGGCCGCAAAAGCTTTGCGGCTAACGTTGCTTGCGCCGCTTGCAGAGCGGCAAATATCTCGGCATGTTGACGTACCTCGGAAACCTCGACGAAGGCGGACTTGCCTTCGAGGCGCACTTCAAAGTCGGGAGCCGGCGGATCGCTGAAGAAGATAGACGCGTGCGAAATCCGGGCTCGAGCGAGCGCATGGACAAGACCCTTCAGTTCACCGCGCCGCTTTACGAGCTTTTCGCCCGACCGGTCGAAACTTAGTCCGAATTCCTTAGCCGGTCGGCTTTCAATCACGTAGGATTGCAGGTTCCTAGAACAGTCAACACCAGATGGACAAATCGACAGAGTAACGCGCGTCGAGCGCCCGTCTGAGGTGCGATAAACCCGCGGCTGAAGCATCGCCGCATTGGGCTCCTCGCCGATCCGCCAACCAGTGAGATTCACTATGGGCTCTATCTTTACGTTGCACCAATCACCGTATAGCTTGTGACAACGCGACAACGCGAAGGGCCTGCCACCCCGACGATCTCGCAGTACGATTCATTTGTCAATTGCTCGGCTCCTGACCTAGGTGATCCTTGAGCATTGCTGGCAGATGCGGGGAGGCCAACAAAGTAGCTGGTCCCTTCAACGTTAAGCGCGTACGGAGGCTCTATCGCAGCAAGGCTTGAGTTTACGGGCCAAAGCAGCGGGCGGCGATGCAGCGCTCAGCAGCGCAAAGCGCGTATGGTCGGCTGCGACCCAATCAACTGTCTACGAAAGCGGCACAGCTTCAGAGATGGTCTGGATCTGAGATCCCAGCGGCGACGCTTACTGGCCCAAATCAGCCGATTACTCCGAGTTGATACAGTTTGCTAGAGCGCTGCTGGCTTCTTAACGTAAGCTAAGCCGGCGTCTTAACGGCTGAGCTGGTGATACCGCTCACCTTTTCCCCTAGACAGGATGCGTTCGTAATGAACTGCTCGGTTTTTCAATCTGTTTAGGCATGCAAACAAAATGGACCGCCAATGCCGTCGACTGGACGTTGGATTCAGTTGATCTCGAGGAGGCGCATGAGCTGCGCAGGGAGTTTTGCGATTATCTTCGTGCACGCACCTCTGACGACTCGCAAATCGACTCGGCTGAGCTTGTATTCGGCGAGCTCCTTACCAATGCGATCAAGCACGGTTGCGGTCCGATCGACGTTCGCGTCGAATGGAAACACGGGGAGCCATTGCTAAGCGTCGCCGATCGCGGCCCAGGGTTTGTGATGGCCGGATGGCCTCCGCCCGACGATCTAAACGAGCATGGCCGCGGCCTATTCTTGGCTGCAACGCTTAGTACAGGGCTGTCGGTCGTGAACCGACCTGGTGGCGGAACGTGCGTTAGCACGATGCTTCCTGCTCACGAAGCCGCTCGACCAGTACTCGCGAAGTTACAAATCGATCGCGGTGCACCATGCTAAAATGTAATCTGCTAACGGCTTTTTTCGAATCTTGGCTCAACATGGCTATGACCGGGTAAATAGTACGACGGTTCGAAAGGGCCTTATCGAGATCACGATACGATGCTACCCGCAGGCGTTTGAGATTGTAGTCGAGCTAGCGCATCGATATTGTTAGGGCACTCGCATGAAGAGAACGCGCTCCCTGAGCCGTTAAAGTCGTTTCCGGAATCTGAGCTTGTAAGCGCGCACATCCTCGCAGCCCGTCTGGGCGCTCAAGGGTGAAATCGGCCCGTGCGAATGTCCGGAGCGCCGCGCTCAGCTCGACTTATTCATCTCAGCTTGGCACCGCTCGTTGAGCCCGGTGTTGAACTAATTTCTCCCGCCGGTTTGTCCACAGAATACACAAGGTAGCACTTGCCTGTGGACGGGAACAAACATCGACACAACCTCATTCAGAGCGGCGGTTCGATAAGCGGTTCGATAAGATGAAGCAAGACTTCAAGTTGTCATGCCGGACACCTAAGCACGGAAGTAGATGGCTGAAGAATCGTCGCCCGGATTCGGTGCAGAGGCACGGCGAACAAAACTCTGGTGTTGACTAACGATGGATGTTTTGGGGGCATATCAATGCAACATTGCGAGTCCGACAGGAAACGCCAAAAGTGTGAGGTCCTAAAGAAAGCGACCCAGGAGTATCTGCAGCGGCATTTGTTAGGCCCCCCGTTCGACGCTAACGAGGACGAGTTTCGGGAGCTGACGTCCAAATACGGCGGTCTCATTGACGAGATCGGTGGACTAGCCGATGACGACCAACATTAAGGGGGACCTGAAACTTATTCCTTGGGGCCCGCTTTGCCGGTCGATTACCGACATCGCGCGGTGCTGGCGAAGCGCCTAACGCGCCGATGACCGCAGCGCCAGCCAGCCTCGGCCATCTAAAGCGCCCACGAGAACCCACCAGTTTACCAGTAGGTCGCCTTGCACGATCAGTCTTGCGCCCTGCGACCTCGAAACCACGTTGCATGGGATGCCAATCGGCTCAATACTGGTCGGTCGGCGTTCGATGCGGGAACGATTTACGGCCAACGCTAAACCAAACAAGCTGCGGATACGCGGCGAGCCCCTCCTATAAGGACGGTCAAATAGGTTTTTAGGGACTTAGCTGGCAGTTCCAGGCGGTAGGCTCGCAACGTCGGACACCACAGGTGGCGCGTCGCTGCTAGCGTAAAGGCCAACGTAGGTCCAAAGGCGCCCCAGCGTATAGCTTTGGGTCGGTAAGGCTATCGTTCGTGACACGATCGAAAGAAAAAGTTGACGATAGGCGGGCCGCCGGTGACCGTAGAGGGGACGCTGATAGGCGCCGCCTGTCACCCGACTTGATCAAGTTCTCCATAACTATTTCAAAGGATAGTGGAGAGCGAGCAAGGCGCTTGACTTTCGAAGAGCGCCTAAGTGAAAGCTCGATCTTCGATGTCGCCCTCACACTCCTACTCGGGGGACGCACCGATGCACAAGTTGCGGATATCATGCGCCAACATGGTGCAACGCTCAGGCAAAGATACGTTTAGATGATGTAGAGTTGTCTGGTTTGGGCCTTCGCACGTGAAGACCGGCGGAAAACTACAGTCGTGGAAAGCTTGACTTCTTGGCTATGCAGGGCGGCATGAAGGCGACCGCGTCGGATGACCCAAGGGCAAGCCGGCACACCGGTGTGCGGTCGTCAGATGCGGAATCATAGCAGATCTCAAACGACGGTTCAATCGATTTTCTTTGTCCGCAAAAGGTCACGTTTTCGCAAAGCCTGGGACGACAATCGAGGACGGCGCGCCAAAAGCCTAGTTCTGGCTGGGTACATCGATGCTAAGAGAGGGCGGCAACTCAACTTCGCGCTCTATGTCAATGACGCTCGGCCCCACAAGAGCACCTGAGACGTGGGAGCGCTTTCGAGGACGAAGCGAAAATTACGAACGCGATCTACGAATCAAACTAACGCTCTTTGGAGCTGTGAGTTGAAACGTAGTGATGTGCGACGAAGAATGCTCTCAGCCTCTGGAATTTGACTCTGTGTCTACGCCCCCGCACCGGGATCATCACGGAAGTGGAGCGCTTCGAAGTGTTGGTCGCGCGCGAGGAGTTTGTCATCGAGCTGCGCGGTCTAGAGGCTGGAAATAGCCGGGAAATCACACGCATCCCTTTGAGCCATGAGAAGGTCCGGGTGCTTAAGCGCACCGTGGTGACAAACGAAGTGTCCGTTCGCCGTGAGCGGATCGAAGAGATAAAACACATCGAGGTGCCAGTCCGGGCCGAAAAGCTCCACATCACAAAAACTGGCGATGTGGTCATGCGCGAGGAGTAATGGCGGCGAGGCGAACGCTTGCACGAGTTTGGGGGCATCGCTTGCGGGTAATATAATGCCCAGTGCCCAAGGAGGGAAAGAGATGGGTTTTACCGCGGGACGGACGGACGAAACGTACACGGCATTTTTTGCCGACTACGCTGATGCGAAACGAGCCGCAACAGCGCTCCAGGATGCGGGCGTATCCAACGTTGACGTGCAGTCGTCCCAGACTCATGGCGGTGGTTTTCTAGAGTCGCTAAAGAGGTTTTTTAGCGGCGAGTCGTACGACGACACGTACCGCTCTGGAGCGCTGGTGACGTTTGGGGGCAGCCGAACGATAGCAATGCCGATTGTTGAGCAGTACGGCGGACGCATCGACAGCACGGCCGGAGTCGGCACGTCCACCGGTTACGATACGGCCTCGCGGGATGCCGATGATGGCGCGCGCGATGCCGCCTCGCGAGATAAGACGATGAAGCTGCGTGAAGAACGCCTGGAAGTGGACAAGCAAAAGGTAAATCAGAGCAGCGTTCGCCTGCGCAAAGACGTCGTCACAGAGCAACAGAGCGTCGATGTGCCCGTCGCGCACGAAGAAGTCTACGTGAGCCGCCGGCCGGTCGCCGAAGGTGAATACGGCCATGACTCAGGCGACATCGGAGACGAGAAGGAAATCAGCGTGCCGGTCATGCGCGAAGAGGTATCCGTCCAAAAGCGGTCCGTCGCCACCGAGGAGGTGGGGCTGGAAAAGCGCAAGGTTGAGGAGACGAAAACAGTCGGAGAGACCGTACGCAAAGAGAAGACGCGGGTCGACACCTCAGGCAGTGTCGGCGATGTCGTGGACGATGAGTCCGTGAGGTAACGTCACGGCAGCCAGCGGCAACGAATTCATTCGGTCGCCCTTATGGGCGACCGTTTCACTGCTGTGCAACCCGGCTACAGCCCTTATAGCGCTTCGCGACCTAATGGAGAGAGCAGATGACGTCTGAATTACTACACCCCCATGCATTCGCGCTGATCGCTCAAGCCGACGCCGCTGGAGGCGTCGCCGATTGGGCAACCGGGCTATGGGCGGGCATCACAGCCGGTTTGGCCGGCTTCATGGGTGGCATTCCGCGCTTCTTGGGCGCTGTGGTTCTGCTCATCATCGGGTGGATCATCGCGGGAATCATCGCGGCCTTAGCGGTGAAGCTTTTTAAGGCGATTCATACCGACACGGTCGCCGATCGCATCGGCGTCAATGACTTTCTGCAACGCTCCGGCACCAAGATGCGCGCCAGCAGTATCCTTGGTGAGTTCATCAAGTGGATCATCCGGCTAGTGTTCATCGAGATGGCGGCCGACGCGCTAGGCTTGCCGCAGATTACGTCTGCTATTAACGGTTTGCTGGCTTTCATCCCTAACGTGATCGTGGCACTGTTCATCCTGGGCATCGGCGCCTTCCTGGGCCGGCTGCTCGGTGGCATCGTGCAGGGCTCGGCATCCGAAGCCGGCATGCAAAATCCGGCCATGCTTGCCAGATTAGCCACTTGGGCGGTCATCGCGTTCGCCATCATCGCGGCGATGAACCAGGTACACGTAGCGGCTGTTGTCGTCAATACGTTGTACATCGGTCTGGTGTCCGCTCTTGCGCTGGCTTTAGGCTTGGCGTTCGGCCTCGGCGCAAAGGACACGGCCGGACAGCTCGCCCAGCGTTGGATAGGCCAGGCGCAACAGACGGCCCGGGTGGCGACGCAGACCACGATGCAACCCGGTCGCACAACAACGCCCATCCCGCCTCCTCGCCCCGGCCCGTCTTAGAGGACGACGCAGCTCAGCGGCCTTTCACAGGCGCGGTCCAAACGTTTTTACCTCGACACAAGCGCTATAAGATCTAGCAAAACGTTTGCAGCCTCGTCTCTTCGAGGTCCCCTCGCAATAGGCGGCGGGATCTGGCACCGTTCTCAATTTGGTGCTTGAAGAAATATGCCAACCAAATGGGAATGCCTACCGCCGTTGCCACGATAGTGCTCAGCCGCTTCTTTTCACGTGGAAGCGGTCGCACATGGCAATGTTTTGCGGCTCAACAAGCACGTGGTCACACGTCGGCGTGCCAATACAGCTCTCATGGTGAAGCCGTTTTGCCGGCGTTTTGGGCAACACGTTGTAGCTGCCTAATGGTTTCTTGGATAAGATTCAATGTTTCGCGGTATTCGTAGGCATGTTGCAGATCGGTGGAGGCCAAGTGTTTAATAAGGCCGCCTTGGCGGCGAAGCTCGCCTAGCGCCTGGGCGTCCACGCGGCTCGATACCGGCCGTCCTAGAGCACAACGCCGCAAGTATTCGCTAAAGCTGAGACCGCAGGTTTGTGCCTTCCGCTCAATCTCGCAGCGCTCTTGATGCGACATCCTAAACAAAAAGCTTAGTGCCTTCCGGTTGTCCGATAATACCAGGCTGGCTCGCGACCGTGTCATATAGCACCCAACCCTCGAGGTGCGGTTGAGTCTAAGTGCGAGAAGACGAAGTCGCCGAGCACTTCTCTTGCGGTGTATATGACGAATCGCTTGTCGATTTGTATATACGCCGCCCTACCCTGTCCCCTACGTTTTCTTCCCCATCTGCAGTAAGGCAACATCAAGCGCCGCGGTTCCGGCGTCAACGTCTGGCCGGAAAAGCATAGATCTAGCTGCTGAAAGGCTCCGGTAAACGAGCGACAAGAGACGGTTGGCGGCCATGGACCGCCACGGCTAAAGCGTGGGTGGAACCTTCCTCCCGGTCGGGGTCGTTGCCGTTGAGCCTCAAAGTCACGAGGCTGTGCTTAAGCTACTCGAAGCTTAGCGCTTGGTATGGCGCTCGCGGTGCGCGGCGATGGCATTGGTCGCTGGAGCACGGGCATCCGCAGGCTTGAACCGACGAATTTGAGTCGCGTGACATGACGGTACTGTCCCATTCGTTCCTCTTCGCAAAAGAGGATATCCGCCGTACCGCAATGCGTGATACAGTCATTATCCGCTAGCAGAAAACGCTCAGCGGAAAACCCAACATCTCAGGATGAATCGATGGAGGTCAGAATGATACAGCCACGGGTCAAACTCGAGGACGCACCGGACGTGCTCACCGTCAAAGAGTTGAGCGAAGTCCTTGGCATAGGGCGAACCGCCGCTTATGAAGTAATCCGCCGCGGCAAGCTGCGTTCGCTGAGGGCGGGCCGGCTAATAAAGATCCCCAAGGCGGCACTCGCTGAGGCGCTAGCTGCGGGCGGTACGCTTTAGAGGCGGTTCTCCCGTTTGCATCGAGCTGACAGTTTGTGCACGATGCCCTAAGGAGCATGGAGCCATGAAAGGAGCAAGCCATTGAAAGGCTACATCAGGCCTCGAGGAAAGGACAGGTGGCAAGTCGTGCTTGACGGAGGCCGATCGGTCGAAGGCAAGCGCAAACAGCTCTACAAGACGATACTCGGACCCAAACGCGCAGCTCACGCCGCGTTGGCGGAGATGCAAAGGAACCTCCAAACCGGGCGCAACGTCGAGCCTTCCCGCCTGACCGTGAACGAATTCTTAGCGAAATGGTTGGAGGACGTGCGGGCGCACGTCTCACCGAAGACATGGGAACGCTATGGGCTTGCCGTACGCCGGCACAGTGTGCCGTATGTGGGGCATAGGTTGCTCAGAAAACTTGAGCCGTTGGACCTGACGACGCTTTACGCACATCTGCTGAGCGGTGGGGGAGCCAAGGGCGCTTCTTTGTCTGCGCGGTCCGTGCGCCACACCCACGTGATCTTGCGCAACGCGTTGCGCCAAGCGGTAAAATGGAGGCTGCTACCCTGCGATCCGTCAGACGCCGTAACCCCGCCTCGGCCCAAGCGTGTGGAAATGCGCGCTTTGGACGAAGCAGGGATGGCGACGTTGCTCGATCGGAGCAAAGGCACGCGCCTCCACATGCCGATTCTCTTGGCGATGTCAACCGGTCTTAGACGTTCCGAGATTTTTGGACTGCGATGGCGCGACGTCGATTTCGAAGCCGCTCAACTCTCGGTCCGACAGACACTTCAGGAGGTTCGGGGAACCCTGTCATTCCGAGAGCCCAAGTCGGCGAAGAGCCGGCGCACGGTTGCGCTGTCTTCGTTCGTCGTCGATGCGTTGAAACGTCACCGCGCTAGTCAAGCTGCAGAACGCCTGTTTCTCGGAGCCGGGTACCGCGATTTGGATCTGGTGTTGGCAAAATACGACGGCTCTCCATGGAAGCCCGATTCCATATCCACCCTATTTCGAAGCCTGGTGCAACGAGGCGGCTTGGGTCATGTGCGCTTCCACGACCTCCGCCACAGTCACGCTACGCAGCTGTTACGACTCGGCGTTCCGGCAAAGGTGGTGAGCGAACGCCTAGGGCACTCGACGATCGGCATCACGTTGGACACGTACAGCCACGTCCTCCCCGGAATGCAAGAGGACGCGGCGCAAAAAGTTGACGTCGCTTTGCGTACAGCCATCGCTGCAGCGGCAGAGGACAACACCACCCGATAGAAGGTGTATCCTTTTTCAGTATGTGGGCAGAATGTGGGCAGAGCGGTTTCGGGGACAGGACCACATCCCAGCGAAAAGTAAGCAAATCCATACCGCATAAGGCACTGCGGATACTGCGCCGACGTAGCTCAGTGGTAGAGCAACGGTTTCGTAAACCGTGGGTCGTGAGTTCAACTCTCACCGTCGGCTTTTGAAGACTTACACTGCAACGGTTACTCGTGAACCCCGGTCTTGAGAAGCAGGCCGGTCCGGCTGTTAAATCTGTCAAATCTTTTCGTAAACGGCAATCGAAAAACGGCTTCGTTCCAGTATTAAATGACCTTGCTTGGATGGGTCGACGATTTGGCGCGGCATCCCTAACGAACTGCACAACACACGCCTCATGAAGGGAGGTTAAAGAGGACCATCGCTTTGAGGCGAGAGTGCTACAGCGATGAAGGTTTCCGTTATTTCCCGGGCAGCTGTAGCATGCGCTTTCAATCCGTACTTGTCTACAGTTTTGATCACCGTGAACGGGCCATAAACGGCCCAAGTCAACCATGCCACACGTACCATGCTGCTGGGCCCTTCCATTGCTATTTAAATACAACGGAAGCTAAAGTGCGTTGACGTTGACATTAACCGTCGAACTATTTCCGTTGCCGTCCGTGACGGTTATGAAGGTAGAGCCCGGCCCAATGGACGTCACAGTAAAGTCGTTGGTGTCGACCGGCGTGACTGACGCGACGGTTATGTCGTTGCTAATGACCGTGTAGGTACCGCTGTATCCACTTTCTGTGACTGACAGATTCATGGTTTGTCCGGATCCCGTGAACGTCATGCTCGGTGGGGAAGCTATGGGAGCGTACGTAGGGGTTGGCGTCGGCGTCGCGCTAGGGGTTGGCGTCGGCGTCGCGCTAGGGGTTGGCGTCGGGAAAGGGTTAGCCAACGGCAAATTGTACACGCCTATTTTTCCCGCGTTTGTCTCCACGAATGCGACGTTATTATCGCCAGTCCAAACAACGTGTCCCGCTCCTGAGTTTGCCGTCGGTATGGGCACGGCTGGGCTCGGGATTATTGTACCGTTAAACGTATCATAACCAGACAGCGTATTCGAGACGGGGTCCACAAAGAAAATTTGATCATCTTGCTTTGCGACTCCGGGGCTGTCGCCGAATTGATCGGTGCCGTGGTTATACGTATCCCCGTCAAACATACCTCCGGGGTTGCCACCAACAACGACGCTCTTGCCAATGCTATTCGTCGGGTAATTCAAGCGTAGCAGACGACCGATATTCTTTTCGCTAATCCATAAAAAACCGTCTTCGGCCGACGTTATGGAGAGGTGGCCTCGGATAGTCGGACACTCGTTTAAGTGATGATTCCGCTCCCCGGA
>JACRUD010000153.1 GCA_014304875.1 Vulcanimicrobiota bacterium | reverse complement strand
GTTTCGATACGGCGGGGAGAAAGAAGCCCCAGGTTTGCAATGAGGATCTTGCATGGCTGACGTTCCTATCGATATCCACTACGTCGCCAAGTTGGCGCGGTTGTCGCTGACCGATGAAGAATCAGCGCGCATTTCGGCTCAGCTTTCGCGCCTTTTCGACTTCATCGGCGAGCTTCAGGGGCTAGATGTGTCGGGCGTGCATCCCACGGCGCAAGTCATTCCTCTAGCAAACGTGTATCGCGACGACGTCGTGAAACCCAGTCTGAGCAACGACGAAGCGCTCGCCAACGCGCCGCAGCGCGACGGTCCATACTTCAAGGCGCCTCGTATTTTAGAGGGCGAGTTTTGATCAGCGGACACGAGATTCGCGATGCGGTCGCGCGCCGGGAGCGCAGCGCCGTGGAGGTGGCGCAGCAGGCACTCCAGGCGATCGACCGCTTAGAGCCCCGCCTACGGGCCTACATCAGCCTTTTGCCGGAGCGGGCTTTGTCCCAAGCGCGCTCGGTCGATGCTCGGTCTCGGGCCGGCCAAGATGCAGGTCTGCTCGCCGGCGTTCCGGTGGCGATCAAAGATCTGTTCTGCACTAAGGGAGATCGTACGACCTGCGGGTCCAAAATATTGCAAGACTTCCGTCCGCCCTATTCGGCCACCGTGGTGGAGCGCCTTGAGGCAGCGGGAGCAGTCGTCGTCGGCAAGACGAACATGGACGAGTTCGCCATGGGCTCGTCGTGCGAGAACTCGGCGTTCTTTCCGACGAGGAATCCTTGGGACGAGGGGCGCGTCCCGGGCGGTTCGTCCGGGGGCAGCGCCAGCACCGTCGGCGCGGGCTGCGTGCCGCTCGCGATGGGGACGGATACGGGCGGATCGATCCGCGAACCAGCGTCGTTTTGCAACGTTGTCGGCGTCAAGCCGACGTACGGGCGCGTCTCGCGCTACGGCATGATCGCGTTCGCTTCATCTTTAGATCAGGCCGGGCCGCTGAGCCGCGACGTCCGGGATGCCGCCGACGCGCTGGAAGTCATCGCCGGCTTCGACCCGATGGACAGCACGAGCGTCGACGTGCCCGTTCCGCGCTACGCCGATCATCTGCTTGAAGATCTGACCGGCGTGCGCGTCGGCTTGGTGGATGATTTCGACGAGACGATCGCCGCAGACAGCGGTATGACGTCCCTCTATCAAACGGCGTACCGCAATATCGAGGCCTTGGGCGCAACGCTCGTGCATGTTCGCTTGCCGCACGCCAAGTACGGACTCGCGACGTATTACCTCATCGCGCCTGCCGAATGCTCGTCCAATTTGGCCCGCTACGACGGGACGCGTTACGGACTGCGCGTCGATGGCGGCGATGACGTCTATTCGATGTTCGAACGGACCCGCGCTGAGGGCTTCGGCCCGGAGGTAAAGCGACGTATCGTGCTCGGTACCTACGCGTTATGCTCCGGATACTACGACGCGTATTACGTGCGCGCGCAGAAGGTCCGCACCCTGATGAAAGCCGATTTCGATCTTGCCTTTGCTAGCTGCGATGTGATCGCGTGTCCCGCGGTGTCGTGTCCGCCGTTCGAACTGGGGGCAAAGTCGCAAGACCCGGTCGCCATGTACTTGATGGATTACTTCACCATTCCCATGAGCTTGGCGGGCATTCCGGCGATGTCGGTGCCAGCCGGCTATGTCAACGGGCTGCCCGTTGGTTTGCAGTTGGTCTCACCGGCCTTTGAAGAGGCGCGCATGCTGGGCGTCGCCCATGCGTACGAAAAAGCGACCGGCCACGCCCGGCGACGCGCTCCGCAGTTGAGCGCGCGATGATCGACAGCGCGCGGGAACAGGGGCTCGAGACGGAGGCGGTGATCGGACTGGAAGTGCACGTCGAGCTTTCGACCCACAGCAAGATGTTTTGCGGTTGCCGCAACCAGTTCGGAGCGCCGCCCAACAGCCAAGTTTGTCCGGTCTGCCTAGGGCTGCCCGGCGCATTGCCCGTGATAAACGGCCGTGCCGTTGAGTACCTGTGCAAGACCGGCTTCGCGCTGGGCTGCACCGTGTCGCCCTACTCTAAGTTCGACCGCAAGAACTATTTCTACCCCGACATGCCAAAGAACTATCAGATTTCACAGTACGACATGCCGCTGACCACCGGCGGTTCGGTCACGCTCGTCTCGGGGAGAAAGGTCCGCCTCAACCGCATCCATCTGGAAGAGGATACGGGAAAGAACACGCACGCCGGAGCGGCGATCTCCCGCTCGGAGTACACGCTCATCGATTATAACCGCGCCGGCGTCCCGCTGATGGAAATAGTGAGCGAGCCGGACATCGGGTCGCCGCAGGAGGCCGAACAATACCTGAGCGAGCTCAAGGGCATCCTGTCGCACATCGGAGTTTCGGACGTAAAAATGCACGAAGGCTCGCTGCGTTGCGATGCCAATGTTTCGATCCGGCCTGTCGGAACGCAGCGACTCGGCGTCAAAGCAGAAGTCAAGAACATGAATTCGTTCCGGTCAGTCGTGCGAGCGTTGAGTTTCGAGATCGAGCGCATGCGTGAATGCACGAGAGTCGGGCAGCCGATCGTCCAGGAAACGCGGGGCTGGGATGAGTCGCGGGGAGTCACCCATTCGATGCGCTCGAAGGAGCAAGCCCACGATTATCGTTACTTTCCCGATCCGGACTTGGTGCCGCTGTCGATTGATGCCGCTCTGCTCGAGCGATGGCGTCTGGAGTTACCGGAGCTTCCTGACTCGAAACGGGCTCGCTTTGCGGCCGAATACGGACTGTCGGCGTACGATGCCGGAGTCCTCACCCAAGAGGCGGGGGATGCTGCTTTCTTCGAGGCCGTCGCGAAGGCGTCGGGTGATGCCAAGCAGGCCGCGAACTGGCTCATGGGAGATGTCCGCAAGTGCCTGCAGCTGCACGGGCTCACGCTCTCTTCGTCGCCGATGAAACCTGCGCATCTCGCCGCTTTGATCGCCATGGTGAAAAGCGGTGCGATCGGCGGCAAGGCTGCGAAGGAAGTGTGCGATGAACTCGTGATGCACGGACGTGATCCGCAGGACGTCGTGGGCGAGCGTGGTCTGGCGCAGACGTCGGACGCTTCCGCCGTCGCCGTAATCGTCGACGCCGTCGTTGCGCGAAACCCCGAGTCCGTCACTGCGTACCGCGGTGGAAAACTCAAAGCGCTTGACTTCCTCATCGGCCAGGCGATGCGCGAAAGCCGCGGCAAAGCAAACGTCGACGTGGTGCGAAGCCGGCTGCAAGAGCTCTTGGATTGATCGATTGATCGGGTTTCCGGCCGGTCATTACTCGCGCGCCCTGCTGCAAGCTCTTGAATTCCCCGTAGTTCTGGAGAAAATCGCTCCTTATGCAACCTGCGAGCCGGGCGCAACGGCGGTCCGCGCATTGTTGCCCGTGCTCGCCGTGGAAGACGCCGAGGCCGAACTACGCTTGGTCGACGACGCTAGCGCCTACCTGCAGGTGGGGGGAGAAGCAGCTTTCGGCGGCGTTGAACACGTGGGGGCGGCCATCGACTGGGCCGAAAAGGGTGCTTCGCTTTCCGGTACCGACCTTGCCCGGATCGCCCACACCGAAAAGTCGTTGTCCGACGCAGGCAGTTCCATAGACAGGGCGGACGAAGAGGCGCGCAGGTTCACTCGCTTAACGCTGACGGCGCGGACTCGCGCCGACACGAGGGAGCTTGTACGCGCTCTTGCGTCGGCGATCGATGAGGAAGGCGCGGTTTTGGATGCCGCGTCCGCTGCGCTTGCAAAGCTGCGCCGTCAGCGGCGCACCCTGCATGACGAAGTTCGCGAGCATCTCACCCGCATAGTGCGCAACCCCGCGACCGCGAAGCTGTTGTCGGAGCCTATCGTGACAGTGCGCGGAGGCCGCTACGTCGTTCCTGTGCGGGCCGAAGTCGCCGGGGAGCTTGCC
The DNA here is from genome assembly GCA_014304875.1 of Vulcanimicrobiota bacterium. Taxonomy (GTDB): domain Bacteria; phylum Vulcanimicrobiota; class Vulcanimicrobiia; order Eremiobacterales; family Eremiobacteraceae; genus Mawsoniella; species Mawsoniella australis. The sequence goes on along the minus strand of JACRUD010000153.1, from coordinate 12,135 downwards.
GGGGTCGTCCACGACCAATCCGCTTCGGGCAATACTGTGTACGTGGAGCCGCTGGCGGCCGTTGCGGCCAATAACCGGCTGCGGGGAATCGACGTCGCGGAGGAACGTGAAGTCGCGCGCATCTTGTCCGACTTGTCGGCTCACGTGGCGCGGTATGCCGATGCGCTGCGCGCCAACGGGGCATTGATCATCCGGCTGGATAGCGTCTTCGCCCGTGCTCGCTGGGCTCTTGAGAATCACGCATTGCGGCCGCAGCTCAGCGATGAACGCGCGGTTCGCATCAACCGCGGCTGCCATCCGCTGCTGGCTCATAAGCCTGTCCCGCTCGACGCCGCCGTCGGGGAATCGTCCGATGCGCTTATCCTCTCAGGCCCGAACATGGGCGGGAAGACAGTCGTCCTCAAAACGATCGGGTTGTTCTGTCTGTTGGCGTACGCCGGCGTCCCTTTGCCGGCGGCGCCCGGAACGCGCATCGGGCGATTCGATCACATCGCTTGCATCATCGGCGACGAACAGTCGATCGCCGACGATATCTCTTCGTTCTCGGCTCATCTGCGCGCGTTGCGGGCCGCATACGACAGGGCGGGTCCGCGCTCGCTCGTACTCGTCGACGAACTCGGAAGCGGAACGGAGCCTGGAGCCGGGGCTGCCTTGGCCCAAGCCTTCGTCGAAGGCGTACTGGCTCGTGGTGGGGCAGCGGTCGTCACGACGCACTATACACAGCTCAAGGTTTTTGCCGCATCGGTGGAAAGAGTTACGAACGCCTCGATGCTTTTCGATTCCGAGAGCAACCAGCCGAGCTACGTCCTAGCGATGGGCGTGCCCGGCCAATCCCTGGCGTTCTCGCTCGCGCGTTCGCTGCGGTTGGACCAGTCGCTGATTTCGCGGGCGGAGAGCTTGTTAGGGTCGGAGGCCGACAAGCTCGAGCGCGCCTTCGCGCAGCTTTCCGCCGAAAGCGAGCGGTGGCGCCTGGAGCGCGAGCAACTGGAGCGCGAGCGCGAGGGTACGCGCGGATTAGAAGCGCAGTTGAAACGCAAGCTGGTGGCGTTCGAGCGCCAGCGTAGCGACTGGGATGCCGCCTCCGCCACGGCGCTTGAGAAAGCGGTGCGCTCGGTGCGCGAAGACGTTTTGGCTCAGGCTCAGCGCAGCGCCGCAGATTCACGTCGGCGGGGTACCGCCGCGGCCATGCGAGTGGAGCCTCAGCAGCTGGAGGCCGCACGGGCGGAAATGCGCCGGACGCTTGGCTTGGTCGAACCCACCACGCCGGCGCCTGCGCCTGCAGCTGTGCGCCCCGGCGATCGCGTGACGGTGCGCACTCTGGGACGCGTCGGCGTCGTGAGCGAAGTATACGAACGCGATGTGCTCGTCAGCGTCGGGAATATGAAGACCGTCGTGTCGCCCTCCGATCTGGAGCTGGAAAGCGGGTCGGGACGCGACGAAGCGGCCGGGCAAATCAAGCGCTCGTCGCCGGGCGCTGTCCATGCGATCGCGTCGGCTAAGGCGCAAGAAGCGGCGACGACGATTGACGTGCGCGGCATGCGTGTCGATGAAGCTGTGCCGCTCGTCGACAAAGCGTTAGACGACGCGTCGCTATCCGGCTTGGCATCGCTGCGGATCGTGCACGGAAAAGGAACCGGGCAGTTGAGCAAGGGCATCCGCGACTTTTTGAGCGGTCACGTCCAAGTCGGCCACGCTGCGTTCGCCGGCGATCCCGACGGCGGAAGCGGCGTCACGGTCGTCACTTTGCGCTGATGCGGGGACGTTCTCCAGCCGAGCAAGTCAGCATTCTGAGCGAACGATGCGTCGATGTGATCGCCGCAGGGGAACTAGAACGCCGATTAGCGCAGCGGCCGGCGCTGCGGGTGAAACTCGGCATCGATCCGTCGGGCCCGCTCTTGCATCTCGGCCATGCCGTCGTGCTGCGGAAACTGCGGGAATTCCAGGACCTGGGCCACCAAGCGATCCTCGTCGTGGGCGATTTTACCGCGCGCATCGGGGATCCGACCGGCCGCCCAGACTCGCGTAAGCCGCGCGAGCCGGCGCAGATAGCGTCCGACATGGCGAGCTACGCGGCGCAGGCGGCTCTCATCCTGGACATGGACCGCGCACAAGTCCGCTACAACGGCGAATGGTTGGGCAAGCTGGATTTTGCGGATGTTATCCGGCTCAGCGCCAAGGTCACCGTCGCCCGCATGCTGGAGCGCGATGACTTCACAAAACGCCACCTAGCCGGAGTGCCGATCGGACTTCACGAGTTCATGTATCCACTGGCACAAGCATACGATTCTCTCTTCTTGGAATCGGACGTCGAGTTGGGAGGCACCGAGCAGCTGTTCAATCTTCTCATGGGGCGTCGGCTGCAAGAGGAGCATGCGCAGGCTCCCCAGATCTGCATGACGCTCCCGATCCTAGAAGGCACGGACGGCATCCAACGGATGGGCAAAAGCTTGGATAATTACGTCGCGCTGCGAGACGACGCGCCTTCGATGTTCGGCAAGATCATGTCGCTGCCGGATCATCTGCTCGAACGCTACTGGCGACTCGCCAGCGGCGTGACCGCTGCTCGCTGCGACTCGGTGCTGGCGGATCTTGCGGCCCAGCGGCTCTCGCCCCGCGATGCAAAACTCGCTCTTGCGCAGGAAATCGTGAGTCTGTATCATGGCCGGGATGCCGGCGCTGCGGCGGCAGAGAACTTCCGCAAGACCGTCGTGCGAAAAGAGATGCCTGAAACGATACCCGAGTTCTCATTAGGGAGCGGCGTGGACGGTGCGGCCATCACTAAAGTGATCGTTGAGCTAGGTTGGGCAAAGTCGGCGCGGGAGGCACAACGGCTGGTCCAGCAAGGAGCGGTCAAGATCGACGGCGCCCGCTGCGAGGACATCCGGCGGACGGAAGCGTCGTGGATCGGTAAAGTGATCCAAAAAGGCAACCATCAGTATGCGCGGATCGGCCGCCGTCCTTGAACTGCCGGGATATCCCCGAAATGTAGCCACGGACCTTTAGGTTCGTCAGTCGACCCCAGCCGGCGGAACCGGGCCCGCTGCTTACGCGGTCGTTTTAAGAATATCCCCAATCTCTGCCGGCAAAAAGTAATAGCGCTGTCCGCAGAACTGGCAGGTCGCCTCGGTTTGGTGAGCGGCGCTCGCCATGTTGGCGAGTTCGCGCGCTCCGAAACCGATGAGGGCTTTCACGACGCGGGAACGGTCGCATGTGCAACGGAAGGCGACGGGCTGCCGAAAGGTCAGGCGAGGCGACAACTCAGCAGCAAATCGGTTGACGATATCTTCGGGAGACAGCCCTTGATTCACGAGCGAGCTGATGTGCGGCAAGGATCGCGTCGCGGCTTCCAGGACATCGACCACACCGTCGTCGGCGCCGGGCAACAACTGTGCGAGAATGCCCCCCGAGGCCAGGACGCCTTGAGGATTCACCAGGACGCCGACCGCGACAACCGAGCGAATTTGTTCCGATCGGGCGAAGTAGAAGGCGAGGTCTTCACCGATTTCACCGTTGACCAGAGCGACCGCGCTCGTGTACGGCTGGCCGGTATCGAACATGCGGGTCACGTGTAGGGTTCCGGTCCCCACGATGCCGGCGACGTCGAATTTGCCGAGTGCGTTGAGCGGCAACTCCGCGGACGGCCGCTTTGGGTAGCCCCGCACAGCTCCGCCCGGAAGCGCATCCGCGATCAGACCGGCGACCGGGCCGTCGCAGTTTATCTGTAGGGTGACTCTCTCTCGTCCCTTGAGCGAAACGCTCATCAAGACGGCTCCTGTCAGCAGCCGCCCCAAAGCCGCGCTGACCGTCGGGGAGCAGCCATGGCGTGACTGCGCCGCACGGACCACATCGGTCGTGCGCGCAGCCACGACGCGGACGGTGTCATTCGCCGCCAGCGCGCAGATCGCATAATCGTTGACCATAAATGACCTTTCCGAGCGCTTCGATGGGCGGTCCTGCCGCCCTGAGCAAGGAACGCCGCGTCGCCGAAAGAACTGCGGCCGTCGATGCCCAAAGCCAAACGCAAGGGCGTGGTCGTTCTTCACGGACCAAACTTGAACGCACTGGGCCGCCGGGAGAAGCACGTCTACGGAGCAGCCACATTGGCCGATATCGACGCAACGATTCGTACGGCCGCATCGCAACTTGGGCTGCATGCTCAGATCTTTCAATATTCCAGCGAAGGTGAATTGATCGACGCGATCCATCTCGCCTCGGAGCGCGGCGATGCCATCATCATTAACGCCGGTGCGTATAGTCACTATTCATATGCCATTCGGGACGCGCTTTCGGCCGCAGCGGTGCCGAAGGTCGAAGTCCATCTTTCCAACGTCTACGCCAGGGAGGCATTCCGCCACGACTGCGTGATCGCCGCCGCAGTGGACGGATGTATCTTGGGCTTTGGAGCTCAATCCTACGTGCTCGGAATGCGGGCGGTTTCATCAATGCTCGACGGGCCGCCGGTCTCATGATCGTCAGGGCAGGAAAGGGTATGCTGCGGTCAAACAGCTTTGACCGCTATCGTCAATGGATCCCGATCGTAGTCTTAGACTGGGGAATGTTTCTTTTGCACAACGTTTTAGGAGGTGACCGATGACCAAAGCCGAGCTGATCGGAGAAGTCGCAGAGAGGACGGAGCAGCGACGGCAGAATGTCGCCGAGGTGATCGACGAACTCTTGGAGTGCATCAAGTCGGCGCTACAAAAGGGCGACAAGGTGCAGCTGATTCCGTTCGGCAGCTTTGAGGTCCGCGAACGCAAAAAACGCGAGGGCCGCAATCCGAAGACCGGCGAAAAACTTATCATTCCCGCGGGCCGGGTGCCGGCGTTCCGGGCCGGTAAAGATCTGCGCGCGGCGGTGCAGACGAAGCGGCGGGGGAAGTAGGGCTCTGCCGCGCCTTTACGCATGACGAGCGTTCCGCTTCAGAAAAGACCCCTGTCGGGGTCTTTTCTGGTTTCTTTAGGTTCGCAAAGCGCTGGTCAGGCGTGTGAAGAGAGTTAAAGGCTAGCCACATGGAGAACGCTCGGGACGCATCGTATAAATCCGAATAGTTGGTATCGGGCCGTAGCGTAGCTTGGTTATCGCGCCTGTCTGGGGGGCAGGAGATCGCTGGTTCGAATCCAGTCGGCCCGACCATGTTCAAAGTCTCGCGCTATATAGGATTGCGCGGCTTTTTACTTTCTAAGTGACGCATGATTTGTGCCCAAGTAACCTCTAAGTAACCTCATTGGAAGCCGTCAGGGTGCAAGAATCGCGTCTAACTTGTCGGCGGCCTCCCGTTGCATGGTCGGAAGGACGTGACTGTAGACGTTAAGCGTGATCGCCACATTAGCGTGGCCGAGGGTGGACTGAACGATCTTGGGGTGGACGTTGCATTTCAGCATAAGAGTGGCGGCGGTGTGACGCAGGTCGTGAAAGCGGATGTCAGGTAAATTGGCTCGCTTTAGGATCGGCCGAAACGAACGATTCACCACGTTTCCCTTGACGAGTGGGTTACCATCAATGCTGCAGAAGACAAAGGGACTCGCTCGTAACCCCTCGGCCAGCATGCGGGCTCGATGCTCCTTGAGCGCGCGGACCGCGACATTTGGTAAATCTATGCGACGGCGGCCTGCATCCGTCTTGGGCTCCGTGAGCTCGAATGTCTTGCCTTCCTCCCGCGCTTTACCGTAGGTACGGGTCAGCGTATGGCGCACTGATAAGGATCGCTCGTCCAAGTGTACGTCTTCCCACTGTAGGCCCAGGAGTTCGCCTTGGCGCATCCCAGTGGCTAGCGCCAGCACGTACAGGGCACGTAGCCGGTCGAACTTGGCCGCTTCGAGAAACTGGCGAGTTTGCTCGGCGTCGAGCACCTTCATGGGTTTGTGAGATGTTCTCGGCTTATCTACCGCCTCGCAAGCGTTGGTCGCTACCAGGCGCCACCGCAGCGCCTGCTTGAGCGCCTTATGCAGCTTGCAGTCGTACACGTTGACCAAAGCGTCGCGACGGAAATGCAGTCCAAAGTCGGATCTTGGATTCAAGCCTGCGCCATTGAGCATGAGGGAGTGCCGGGCGGTTGCCTCTGGCGCTTCACGGACGTCAGGCGTCACGGGGTCGAGCTGGGCCATGGCCACTGAGGGAACAGCTACTTCTCGGGTCGGTCGTATGCGAGGCGTGGGCATGCGGTAGCGCACCATGCCTCGACCTGGGCTCGGATCGCATCTCGGACTGCGCGCGTTTTCTCCAGCTTCTGACCCCACGACCCTGCGAAAGCCGCCGGGTCGGCAAAGCTCCAGTGCAACCGTTGGGCAAAACCAGGGAAAATAGGGCATCGCTCGGCGCTGGTCTCATCGCAAACGGTGACTACATAGTTGAAGCGCTCTCCAGCTTTGAAAAGATCGAAGACGCCTGGGTCCTTTGGTTGGCCAAGTCGATTCCAACTTCTCGCATGACAGCTACAGTTAGCGGGTTTACGCTACCAGGGTCGATGCCGGCGCTTTGGGCGCCCATAGAGTCGCCGCACAGACGCTAAACCCACGCCTGCGCCATCTGACTGCGGGGAAAAAGCTCGCATAATCATCAACACTCATTTCGATGAAGCCTCACATGACTTGCGGATTTTAGCCACTGGTATTCGCCAAAGACGCCCGTTGAAATAGTCAGTGAGCCAGATTGCGTTGTGACCGAAGCGCACTGCGTCTCCGCCGCGTCCACCCCAGTGCCGCACGATACTGCACTTTGCAGCCACCCTTGTCAGCGGAACGCCAAATATCGACGCCCAAACCGCCCCGGAGCCGTAGGCGATGTCGCCCCCGCCTCCAGGTATATTAGCGGCGATTGTTGCGATCAGGCGTTTACTCTTCACGTCCACTTTGCTGATCGACCCATCACCCTGATTCAGCGTCCATAGCATCCCACCGCCAGCGGTGAGGAAGCGCGGTTTCGATCCAACGGGAATTACCGCAAGGCTTTTTCCGCTCAAGGCATCGAGCGCCGTCACCACATCCTTTTCGCCGCTAGTTACCCATATCGTTCCGTTGCTGAAGAGTGGGTTACGATCCCCGTGAAATCGAGATCCTTTGCCTTATGCGATTCGTCTTCGGATCGATGCGCGCGAGCGTACCATCGCCAGTCGCCATCCAGACGCTGTCGCCGCTCGTTGTAATGCCGCCCTCGGAAAGTGCAGGTGCAATGGGCAGTAACGCGACCACGGCGTTGGTTGCCGAATCCACGCGAGCAAGCGAAGGATGTGTCTCACACAACGGCACCCATACGCTTCCAAATCCGAACGCCAGACCTGAGCACGGCTCACCGGGCATCCTTACGCTGGCGACAAGCCGGCTGGTCGCAACGTCGATGCGCTGAACGGTCTTAAGCGCCCCGTTGGAGACCCAGAGAGAATCCGGGGTCACGAGGAGCCAATCGGGGGTACCGCGGAGCGTAATTGCAGCCGTCGGTTTCAACACGTCCGCAACGCTTTGCGGCTCGAGGCCAAGGGACACATATGCTTCGTAAACGATTTTCCATTGACCGCCGCTCTTTTGCCACGACGCGAAGTAGTTACCCGATTGAACCTGCTTCGGTTCTTTATAGATTGCAGTCCAGGTGCCGTATTCTGCTGCACGAGCGCCTTCGAAGCTTATGACGACCGACTTCGGTATCCGCACGTACGACACGAAACTTGCATCCTGGAATTCTCTCTGGACATAGCTCGTGGCGAGCAGCCTTGCGCCCGAGATTAATGTCCCATCGGTCTCAATCAGGCGAATATGTGCGGACCACGCTCTACGCATGCGCGAGGTATCATGTGCCCTGATCGCACGATTATTTTCTAACCGTAGTGCACGAACCGTCGCGACGTCCGATGGGGCACCTGGCGCCCTGGCGGCTAAGATGACCATGGCCGAACCCAAAACGACGATCGTCTTGCGCATAAATATTCGAGGCCGCACCCGTGCCGCATTGACCTGTGCTGATCGATACGGTGAATTGATCGCAGTCGGGCGTTTCGTTGAGGATAGCCTCCTTGTCATTTCCCGGGACATACCGTGTATACGTCAAAAATTGTTTCTCCAACGGCTCGGCCGTAGTGCGGTTCCGTCTCAAGGCCCTGTATGACGGACCCGGCAGGCAGCACCCGTTCCGCTGATTTTAGCCGGCGCCGATCAAAGCCAATGACGAGCTTTCCTTTTTGCACAATGTACAGCGAATAGTCGTGGTTGACGTGCCACGGGTAGACGAATCCCTTCGTAAACTTCACGCGTACAAGTTGACCGCATTTGTCGCCGTCCTTCCCACGTAGATATGCATAAAACGAACCTGGAGGCACACCTCTGGTTTTGTCAGGAATCCAGCGAATGTCTCTTGGAAGTGTATACACGGTTTGTGTCGCATTGGCCACTGACGAACCGCCCCATGCTAGGAGAGCGCAAACCAAGCAGACTAAGGAAAAATCTCGATAATCATCATCACTCATTTCGATGAAGCCTCACATGACTTGCGGATTTTAGCCACTGGTATTCGCCAAAGACGCCCGTTGAAATAGTCAGTGAGCCAGATTGCGTTGTGACCGAAGCGCACTGCGTCTCCGCCGCGTCCACCCCAGTGCCGCACGATACTGCACTTTGCCTACATTTACCGCTATCACCGCACGATATGTGTACTCGTTGATGTCTCTCCGCGCCGGCGTCTTGCCTGCAAAAAGGATCGCCACGGCTTGCTGCATGCGGTTTGCGCCTCCCACATATCAAAGTCCGGATTTCGCGACAGCCGGTAAGGCGTCGAGTTCATCACGTCACATAGCTCGACAAAGGCATTTTCACCCGTTGTTGGCGACGAAATCGGGGCCTTGACACCGAAAGGCCCAGAATCGGTCGATTACGAGAGTGTGCTAACCTTTCATGCCGCGCGCCCGAACCAGCCTTTTTGCCACGCCAGGCGACACGCTCGATGCATGCGCTGATCTGCTCGGGGCTGCATGACTGGGTCGAGTGGCGTTTCGGCGAAGCGATGCTGAAAGATCTCCGGTTCTACAATCCCACCTTCCGCAAAGAGCGCACCGGTTCAATTCCGGATAAGGACCTGTTTTCGGATCTTGACTTGCTGTCACGCCTCAGCGCACAGGCGAGGAGTTCGCTGCTCGAAGACTTCGGCCGCTACATGGCCATCCAGCTCATGTTCGAATACAGCGCATTGATTCCGGCGGAGTGGACCGCGCTGGATGTCGTCGAGCATACCGAGCCGTGCATTCATACGGCCATTCGCGATGCCGACGAAGGAACGCCGCCTTTCATCCGCTGCTGGCGCACGCCGGAGAATGCCGTGCGGATCATGTACAACTCATCGCGCCGCATCTGCGAGTTCGCACGAGGTCTCATTCGCGGCATCGGTGACCACTACAAAGAGGACCTGGTCATCGATCAGACGCTGTGCATGAACCGCGGCGATGAATACTGCGAACTGTTCGTACGCTCGACCACTCCGCTGGCGCTCGAGGACACAACGGACAGCATTCGCCGGTTGCGGCTCCATCCATCGATCGTCAACGAGGCCGTCGACATGGTCAAGCGGCAGCTGATGAGCGCGTCCATCGATTCCGACACCATCGATGCTTTGGTGCTCTCGACGATGGAAGCCGTCGGCAATGTCGTCCGCCATGCGCGCAGCCCCGATTGTGAGCTCGCCGTGCACGTGCAAGGCAACCTGGTCAAACTGCAGGTGACAGATTACGGCCCGGGGTTCACCCTCACCCATAGGGCGATGCCCGATCCCTTTGCCGAAGGTGGGCGCGGCATCGCGCTCATGCAAAGTGCATGCGACTCAGTCGACTACGAAATGCGCAGATCCGGAAACTGCCTGACGTTGCTCAAGCGCCACACGGCCCATTGAAAGGGCTCGTACGAGCGTCGCGGTCTGCGGCCGCGGCGGTAGGCCGGCGTCGCACCGCTCACAGGCGAACAGGGCCACGGCCGTCAATCAGCCTGCACACGTGAACTCGCTCCTTCTTCCATGCCCACAAACAAGACAGGCGCCTCTGGATTCCCAAAGCCCAGGAACCTCATCAATCGCTGTTTCGAAATGTTTACCACCACGGGGCTTCCTCCCTTACAGTTGAGCTCTTTCGATTCCTGAGCACAAGCCGCCCCACGGAGCATGACGGTCGTTCTGACAAGGGCCTGGACGCCGGCCCCCGCACGGCTCTACAGAACAAACTACATTAGCCCCCGAACGAATTGGGAAACGTCCTCAATGGCGACTAGATGTTTTCTCGGAAGGTAATAGTCACGAACTCTGTGATACTGTTCGCCGAACTTATCAAGGAATCGTCGCTGTAAAAAAGCGTGACCGCTTAGGACGCTGGACAAAGAGCGTCGGCTGTTGAAGAACTTCAACGGTTGCTCAACACCCAGCACGTACAGGTACTTACGCTTATCGCTCGGGTGTTCTGCCATAAGGTAAAAATCCTTGAACAACGCGTTCTGTCGTATAGCTTCCGCACCACCTTGCCATCGGCTAAATTTGAACTCGGCAATCCGGTGGTTAGTTTCGATAATCCGGCTGCTCGAACTTAAAATCCGGTGATTAGTTCTCCATAGCGTTCCAGCGGACCGAGGCTGAGACGCGGAAGTCCTCTCGTCCACCGCCATGTCACGGTGCGGGTCCTTGGCGGAAAGCTCGGTGAATAACCCTGGACGGCACATAGTGCTAAGGCGCGTCGATCGCCGGCGAAGTAACCTCATTGTAACCTACTTGGGGCGAAATCCGGCGTAATTCGGCGCATCTGGGCGAAAATTCGAAAACGCGCAAAACCATATGATATAAGGCTTTTACGCGAAAGTTGTAAGAGCGTATCATGCCCGCGGTCTATCTGGGGGGCAGGAGATCGCTGGTTCGAATCCAGTCGGCCCGACCACGTGAAGTCGCCCCCTTTAGCTCGCGAGCTCGACGCCCTTCGTCGAGTATACATGGTGGCCAAAGGGTAGCGCGTCGGCGCGGCTTTGCCGAAATCGACGCCATCGCCGACCGTCAGCGGCTCGCTGCTTACCATTTTATTTTGCCGCCCGAGCTGAGTCGTTTCAAAGCGGCGAGCTTACCCGTGCCGGCGACCATTTCATGACTGCCGCAGCGCTCGCTCGCAACCCGATGGAGCGTCGCTTTTTCGAGCAACGCATCGTCGCATGCGCCCGCTTTAACCGGCATGAGCCGCGAAAAGACTGCGCCCGAACTCCCTTCTTGACACGCCAAAAGGTCTTCGTCTAATATACGAAGGTAGATCCTCGTTATGTGAGGCGTCTGCACAAAGAAACGCCGCCGCCCGGAAAGGTCGAGAGACCCCAATGGGCTACCAGGCACCGCCGAATCAAGGCGGTATCTAGCGCGGCTGGATTCCCCGGGATCCGATGTTGTGCAGTGCCAAAACTCGACGTTGAGGATTGGCAGCGCAGTTGCCCGTTCTCAAATGCCGTCGAATGCGAGGAGCACGCGACGGTTTTTTATTACATGAAGAGAGGAGGTGGTTGAAGCCGTGGACGGCAGTCATAAGCTTTATTATTGCATTTTCAGCTCCCGGTTGGGCGACTATGTCGTCTGCCGTCACGGGGAAACGTAAGCAAACTAAGGAGCATTCGTGCCATGATGCAAACCATTTTTCGCCGGTTCCCCCTAGTGTTTCACGTTGCAAGCCAACGTTTGCGCGCCTATCTGAACCCGTGCCCTCCGCCCCGGGATGGGACCTATCCCAATCTTGCTTCTCAGCAGCCTTGCTTCACGCAAAAGCAGTTTTCTCTTGAGGCCTCTTCGCTGGGGCCATCCGTTGTTCGGAGCAGGTCATGACAATGATCGCGGGGGATAAGACGGCCCCGGACGAGCATAAAGGGCCGCAGCTCGACAGCATGCACGTCGGTGATATCCGCGGTGCACTCGGCACCATTCGGCGTAGCGATACGGGTCCGCGTCTGGGCGTCTGGAGGAAGCTGGCCACATTCCTAGCCGTCGTCGGCCCGGGTCTGATCGTCATGGTGGGCGACAACGACGCGGGCGCGTTCGGCACGTATACGCAGGCCGGTCAGAATTACGGCACGGACTTGATGTGGACCCTGCTCCTTCTGGTCCCGGTGCTATACGTGAACCAGGAAATTGTCTTGCGGTTGGGCGTCGTGA
>JACRUD010000075.1 GCA_014304875.1 Vulcanimicrobiota bacterium | reverse complement strand
TCGTACGCTAAGACGTCCGCGATCCGTACGCGCGCCCGGCCTAAGAGCGCGGTCCCGGTCACTTCCACGCCGCTCAGCGCCGCGACGGTGAGGGCGGTGGTCTGCGTCATAAGTCGGGCCGTCCGTTGAGCGAAACCAAGCGCACGGCACGTCTGGTTTCCAGCGAGCCGATCTGAGCATCTGCGATCTGCGTGGCCCCCGCTTGCAACGTCGCGCGAAGCCCGCACCCGCTCGGCAAGGGAACGACCTTTCCCGGACGCCATTGCAGCATGTCACCGAGGGCGACCGGCCAAGGCGCTAGATGGGCAGCAACATCGACCGGAACCGGCCGCACATCTGGCTGCCGGCAGGCGCTAGGCGGCGCGCTTTGTTCCGCGCACCCCGTCAGTAAAGCGATGACCGCAACGCAACCGTCGGCGACGACGATTTCAATCCGGCAGCACCAAGCTTGTGCGCTCGGCGGTATGGTACATGGCTCTTCGCGCATCGCCTCGACTGCCGGCGCCGCGCCGGGGATGGCCAACAGTTTTGCCATGCAGTCCCCGATGATTACGCGCTCTATGGCGGTCTGGCGCTTTGCGCCCGGTCCGCCGAGCGTCAGGGCCAGGATTTCCGCTTGTCCGGCTTCATCCAAGACGCACCACAGGTCGCGCTCGCCGACCCTCACACGCCAGGAGCGATCCGTGCCGCTGCGAATGCGATCGCACGCGACCCGATTCGGTACGCCGTGCTGCGCGTCGGTGCAGCTCGCGAAGACAGCCGTTGCCCGCGCGGCGATGACGCGCGCGACGCCTTCCAGAAAAGCTGCGCCGCCATCGCTGGGGGGAGTCGCTTGGGGCCCGGCCGGCCGGGGCCAACTCGGCCGGCGTCCGCGCACGCTGCGCCCCCTGCGCTCCACGAACGGCATCATTTCACCAACCCCAGCGCCGTTCTCTGACAAGCATCGCGCGCGGCCGTCACGGCGACGTCTGCGTCCGCCCGCCGGCTCAGGCGCCAAATCGCGGCCAAGTCACGTTCCAAGTCCACCGCGCCATGCTCGAGGAAGTGAGAACGCAACACGCCGACGTTGCGCATCCCCGGCACGGTGATCAACGGTTTTCCGGCAGCGCTAGTCGGCCGCATCGCCGTGCCGCCAACGCGAGCGAGCCTTTCGGGGGCCGGGAAGATCGCCAGCGCGATTCGCGCGAGCGCTCTGGCGCTCTCCGTGCGAGCTCCGGTGCGCGCATCGACGTGTCGGACGGTTCCGAAGAGCACGCCCCGGTCATCGATGGAGAACTCCGCGAAACCATTCCGCGACACGTCTCCTAGCCCGATGGAGAGCGGCTGAAGCGAGCCGGCCGGAGCGCCGTTCCCGTCGATGGCGAACCCCAAGACCTGCCTCCCATCCCCGTCGCACAGCTTTCCGTTTGGATCGAAGTTGAAATCGCCAAGCCGGCCGTAGAGCGTCGACTGTTTGGATCGCAGGACGAACAGCCCGCTGCCGTCGATGGCGACCGAAAGCGGAGATGGACTCGGCGTCGCCCGCACGGCCACGCCGCCCGGGGCGGTCGTCAGGTTGAGCGCATCCGGGCGATCGGGCGCAGTTCCTATCACTCCCGGAGTGGCGGGGCGCCGGGCATCGGTGAATGCGCGGTCAAGCGCCGCTTGCGTCGGGTCGTTCCCGTACAGCGCGTTGCGATCGATCATGCCGAACGCTGCGGACTCGCCGCGGCCGCTTGAACGGCGATCGTCGTGCGTCCCCGCCACACGATACAGCGTAGCAGCATGCCGTTGGCGCGCACCGTCATGCGGAATAGCTTGGTGACCTTGGGCGGCCGCTGGGGCGACGCCAAGCGCTCATCGCAACGCAGCCGCTGGCGATCTTTCACCCATACCCATCTCATGCGACCCACGGTACGCGCGCGAATAAAGCGACCAACCGGCTCCCGCCATGACTTCCCGTCGCCGCGACATGCAGCTCGTCGCGCCGGTGGCGCGCACGTCGGCATCGGCGGCCGCCCTATGGGGGCAAGGCCGCTTTGCGGCGGGCGTGCGGTGTTAGCCGGCGCACGGAGCCCGTAGACCGACCGCTGAGCCAAGCTGAGACTTTCCGGCGCACGGTAAGCACCATCAAAATTGAACGCGACGTCTGCGAACGTCTGCGAAAACGAAGCTGCGCTCGAACCCTCCTCGCGCGCCGCGCCCGAAATCGAGGTCATGGACCGGTCAAGTGAAAAAAGCGAAACGAAATCGGCCATCGAGCGACCTCCGGTTGAAAGAGAGGCCGCCATAGTATGCATCCGGTGTGGCGCAATTGCGTCCGAGCTGCGGCCGGCTTAAAACACCCTGGCTTCGCCCGCTTTGAAACTCGCGTAGAGCCGCCGTCCAGCAGCGATGTCCAGTTCAGCGGCGGCCGCATGGGTGATGCGAGCCACGACCGGCGGTTGCGAAGCAAGGGAGACGGCAACGCCGCCGGCCACGGCCGCCACGCTCTCCACGATTCCAGCCAGACGATTGCGGGCTGACGATTCGGGCTGCGTCAGGGTCAGAGTGACGGCATCTTCATCGACGACAACCGTGACCAGTCCGCTCCACTCGCCGCGCACGATCAGCGAGGCATTTCCGACTGCCACAGTGCTCGTGCCGTCAGATTTAGCTGCTGCCGCTCCCCGAAAGACGTTGACGCCGGCGAAGGACGCGACGTAGGGAGTCGCCGGGAAGCTTCGCAGAGCGCCAAGGTCACCGGCCTGGACGAAACGTCCGTCTTCCATCACCGCGAGGCGGCTCGCCAGCAGCATGCCCTCAGCCGGCTCGTGGGTCACCAAAATCGCCGTGCAGCCGGAAGCAGCGATCGCGCGCGCCAGCGATGCGCGCACCGTTTTGCGCACCCGTACGTCAAGCGCCGCGAGAGGTTCGTCGAGCAAGAGCAAGCGCGGCCGCACGGCCACTGCACGAGCGATCGCAACGCGCTGCGACTCGCCCGCGGACAGGGTGGCGGCGCGGCGGGCGGCGAGGTGGCTTGCCTCGACGAGCTCAAGCACCGCCATCACCCGCTGCTGCACTGAGGCGCGGTGCGCACCGGCTGCTCGCAGCCCGAACGCCACGTTTTCGAAGACGGACAAATGGCCGAACAAGGCGTACGAGGAGAACACCATCGCGACATCGCGTCGGCGCGGCGGTACGTGGCAGCGCCGTTCGCCGTCATACCAGACGTCGTCGCCCAAGGTTATGCTGCCGCAGTCGGGCCGCAGCAGCCCGGCCAGGCAGCGAAGCAAACTGGTCTTGCCGGAGCCGCTCTCGCCGATCACCGCAAGCGTCTCGTGCGCCTCTGCTTCAAGACTCGCGTCCAAAATGAAACTGCCTAGGCGTGCGAGCACGCGCGCTTGTAAGCTCAACGCCGCCCCCAGCCGGAGCCGAGCAGGCGCACTCCAAGCAGGGCGCCGTACGAGATGGCCAACATGACGACTGCGATTGCGATGGACGAATCCATATCGCCCTGCGCCGCCATGTAGACCGCCACCGGCATGGTCTGCGTCACGCCCGGCAGGTTGCCTGCGAACGTTATCGTGGCGCCGAATTCTCCCAATGCGCGGGCCGATGCAAGCGCAAGACCCGACAACAGAGCGGGAAAAGCGGGCGGCATGATGATGCGCATAAAGACATACGCAGGCGATGCCCCCAGCGTCGCGGCCGCGTCCGTCCAATCCGGATCCGCCCGCGCGAACGCGTCCTTAGCCGCGATGATGTATAACGGGGCCGCGACAAATATCTGCGCGAGGACGACCGCTGCCGTTGTAAAGGGAAGCTCGAGTCCGAAGACGGCGAGAGCTTTGCCGAGGAGCCCAGCGCGGCCGAACGCGAGCAGCAGCGCGAGCCCGGCGACCACAGGGGGCAATACGATGGGCAACGTGATCAGCGTCTCAACAGCGGCGCGCCCGGCGAAGGGGCGGGCGAGGAGGGCGGCAAGGGGCGTTCCCACGATGACGATGACGACGGCGCAGACGAGCGTCGTCCGCAGCGAAAGAACGAGAGCCTGGAGGACGACTTCGCGATGCAGCGCCGAA
The DNA here is from genome assembly GCA_014304875.1 of Vulcanimicrobiota bacterium. GTDB lineage: Bacteria > Vulcanimicrobiota > Vulcanimicrobiia > Eremiobacterales > Eremiobacteraceae > Mawsoniella > Mawsoniella australis. The sequence goes on along the minus strand of JACRUD010000075.1, from coordinate 12,158 downwards.
ACGATTTTCACCACGGGGGAATGGACGAGCAGCGCGAACAGGGTGAGCGCGATAAACGCGGTCATCGCGACCGCTGCGAACAAGGCGAACCCACCGATCGCGACGTCGCGCGGCAAGACGCTCCGCCTCAGCGACGTCCCCGTATCCTGGCCGGCCGACTGCATCTTGCTGGTTACCCTATGGATGCGTGCGCGGCGTTGTGCGCGACGCACAAGCGATGGCCCAAGCGCGCATGGTGGTCCGAAGCGTCTGTAGCCACGGACCTTTACGTCCGTCCAGCCGCGAGGCTACCTAGCGGGCGTCGTAGCCAATCTCCGCCGTCCGCAAAATACGTTCGGCATCAGCCGACTGCGGCGTGACCGGAACGCAGCGATACACGTGCAAGGCCACGTCGCTTTTGGTTTTGACATCGCCCTGGTCGTGGGGCGCGATCGCATCGACGACTGCCATTCCCTTTACGACTCGGCCGAAGGTCGTAAACGCCTCATCGAGATGGAGCTGCGGCGATTGCGTGATGTAGTACTGACTGCCCCCGGAATCGACCAGCGGCTTTTTGCCGTCGTAGTCCAGGCCCAGCGCGATGACACCGGTGAGCTGTTCTAGCGGATTCTGTTCCGCCGGGACGGTGTAGCCGGGGCCGCCGTCTCCTTTGTTCGTCGGGTCGCCCCCTTGGATCACGAAGTCCGCGATGACGCGGAAGAACTGCAGGTTGTCGTAGAACTTGCGATCGACGAGATGCAGAAAATTGTCGACATTGTAGGGCGCCTGATCCGGGAATAGCTCGAGAACGATGACGCCCTTGTTCGTCACGATCGCCACTTGCGGATGATCGCCGAACGGCGCGCTGGTGGGCAGCTCCTTGGGGACCGCCATATCTGATTTCGGAACCGGCGGGGCCGTCACGTCGACCACCGTCGGATCGCGGACCCCGGCCAGCGCGTTACGGACTTCGACGCGCACGCGCCACGACGGGTCGCGGGCCAGCAGGCGCACCGACGTGGACAGACTGCGGTCCTTCAGTTTTCCCAAGCCTCGCACCGCGAATAAGCGCACCAGTTCTTCGCGGTCGGGCAGCAGCGTGCGCAGCATCGAAGAGCCGTACGCCGCATAGGATCGTGACAAAGCCCAAGCCATGCGCCATTTGGCCTCCTCATCGCGCTCGACGTTTAGGGCCGAGCCCAGCGCGCGTGCGGCTGCCTGTTGCAGTGGGACATCCAGCCTGCTAGAGGCGTTGGGAAACGCGGCTTCGGCCAAACCCACTGCGGCCTTTCCGCGGACCAGCGGATCGTGTGCGTACAAGACCGCTATCAGCGCCGTGACGTTTTGGTTTCCGCCGATGCGGCCCAGCGAGTCGGCGGCCGCGGCCGCCACGGGTGGCGAGCCGTGCAGCGCGAAGTCCGTCAGCGCTGCCGAGCTCGCGGGATCGGCGATCACGCCGAGGGCAAAAGCAGCCGCGGCCTTTACCTGCGCGTCGTGCGCCGTCCGCATCGCTCGCTCCAGCCCCGGCACGGCCGCCGCATTGCGCAACCTGCCCAGCGCGATGGCCGCACGCGCTGCGATTTCGGGATCCGACGCGTTGAGGTAAACCGCGAGCCTCGCCGGCGGAGTCTTGCGGTTGCGCTCGAGGATTCCGATCTTGCCCAGCGGAGAATCGGTCCGTGCGCTGGGCGTCGGGGGTGCTTGCCCCGTGGCGCCGACGACAGGAGCGGCTTTCGTCGCCATGACAGAAACCGCGGCCGCCAATGCAGCCGACGCGAGCATCGCTTTGCAGTGCATGGCCGTTGCTACGCCGCGGGCCTAAAAGCGGCCTTCGGCCCTTCACGCTTACGCGAAGAAAGGGGGTATCGAGACGCTATTCGGCCTGCCAGTAGTCCTTGAGCGCTTTGCCGCGGCTGGGATGACGCAGTTTGCGCAAGGCCTTAGCCTCGATCTGACGGATGCGCTCGCGCGTCACGCCGAACTCCTGGCCGACTTCTTCCAAGGTTCGTTGATGGCCGTCTTCCAAGCCGAACCGCAACACCAAGACCTTCCGCTCGCGCTCCGTGAGATTAGCGAGCACGTCTTCCATCTTCTTCTTGAGCATCGTGACGGACGCCGCTTCGGCCGGCGCGACGGCTTCGGGATCTTCGATGAAGTCGCCGAGGCGGCTATCTTCTTCTTCCCCGATCGGCGTTTCGAGGGAGATCGGCTCCTGAGCGATCTTCATGACTTCGCGCACCTTGTCGGGCGACAAAGTCATCTCTTTGGCGATCTCTTCCACCGAAGGGTCGCGTCCCAGTTCTTGCAAGAGCTGACGAGAGATCTTGACGAGCCGATTGATCGTCTCCACCATGTGCACGGGAATGCGGATAGTGCGCGCTTGATCGGCCAGCGCACGCGTGATCGCCTGACGTATCCACCACGTCGCGTAGGTGGAAAACTTGTAGCCTTTTGTGTAGTCGAACTTCTCAACCGCGCGGATGAGCCCCAGGTTGCCCTCTTGGATCAAGTCCAAGAACAGCATGCCGCGCCCGACGTATTTCTTCGCGATGCTGACAACCAGACGGAGATTCGCCTCGGTGAGGTCGCGCTTGGCGGCCTCGCCGACTTCAAGCAGTACGGAGTCTGCCTGTCCGCCGTTGAGAAGCGCGCGGCCTCGCTCTTCTTCCGAGCGTTCGATGGCGCGCGCCAAATCTTGCTCTTGGGCCATGCCCAGAAGCGGCACGCGGCCGATCTCCTTGAGGTACATGCGGACCGGATCGTCGAGCGAAAGACCCGCTGGGAGAGATATCTCGGCCGTCGGCTCGTCCGCGGGCTCAACGTCTTCCTTTTCGATCGTGGCGTCGGGCATCTCGGTGATCTCGATGCCCTGGCCCATGATCTCTTCGACCAGCTCGTTGCCCTTCTCCGGGTCATCTTCGTCGTAGCTGGCGGAGACCGCCGCGATCTGTTCGTAGGTCAGCGAGCCTTGCTTTTTGCCTTGTTCGATGAGCGCTTTGACGGCCAGCTCGCGGGCTCCGGGAGCGCCCGGCGCCTGGCCGTTTGCCGAAGTCCGGTCGACGGGTGTCGGATCTACCTGCTTGTTACGCGCCGCCAAAGCTGCTATGTCTCCCTGCGAGTTTGCTTTCGGCCGAAAAGCGACGATGCCAGCGCCACAAGTTCCTCGCGCAGCGGTTTGGGCACCGCTCGCCCTGTTTTCTCAAGCCTGTTGACTTCTTCATCGACTGTGGAAAGCCTCCGCTCAAGCCGCCGGCGCGCGAACCGCTGGAGCACCGCGTCCAGTCGGCGCTCGTCTTCTTCAAGCGCCAGTGGCGGCGACGAAAGCGCGAGCAGCGTGAGATCGGTCGTCGTCTCCTCTTGCGAGAAAAGGGCGAGCGGGTTTAGTCCACGCGCCAACTCCTCGCGATTTGATTCGAGCTTTTCGAACGCATGCCGCATCGGCTCCTCGTCGAAGTCGGCGCTGCCGACTCGCGCCATCGCTTCAGGCAGCAGCGACGGACGGGACAGCACGATGCGCAGCAGCTCGCGCTCGATGGATAACGGTTGAGTCGCCGGCGGCACGCGGCGGACCGGCGCGCCAGCGACTTCGCCGGAAACGCGCGGCGGCAACGCGCTCGAGCGTTGTCCGCGCAATGCCGATTCGCTGACCTCAAGCCGGCGTGCCATGGCCTTCACATACTGATCGCGTTCGATGGGGTCCCGTACTTGCGCGATGATCGCCATCGCTTCGCGCGCGATATCGCTTTTCGTGGCGAAGCGCGATGCGATCCGCTCGCAGGTCGCGGCGATCTTGAAGTCGATCCACTGGACGGAAACGTCGATCCGCTCCGACAGCGCTTGCGAGCCGCCCTCGCGCACCAAGGCGTCGGGGTCTTTTCCCTCGGGCAAGGCGATGACGCGGACGGACAAGCCTTCCTCGACGAGCATATCGACGCTACGGGCCGTGGCGCTACGGCCGGCGGCGTCACCATCGAAGCACAGATAGACGTTGCTCGCGACTCGGCGCAGCTCGCGCGCCTGCTCGGCGCTGAAGGCGGTTCCTAAGCTGGCCACCGCGTTTGCGAAGCCTGCTTGATGAAGCGCGACCGCGTCCAGGTACCCTTCGACCACGATCAGCGCACCGTCCGCCGCGGCCGCGCGGCGCGCGAGCTGAAGCGCGTAGACGTGCTTGCCCTTTGTATACGCGGCCGTATTGGGAGTGTTCAGATACTTCGGCGGTTCGTCTGTGAGGGCGCGGCCGCCAAACGCCATCACTTCGCCGGTGAGGTTGTAGACCGGAAACATCAAGCGCTGACGGAAGAAATCGAATCGCCCTTCACCTTGGCGGCGTGGCGACACAAGTCCGGCGGCCACCGCGATGGTCGGGTCGACGCCGGCCCGATCCAAAACGCATGTCAGCGAGTCCCAAGAATCGGCCGCATACCCGATGCCGAACGCCGCGGCGGTTTTCGGCTCGATTCCGCGGCTTGTCAGGTACTCGCGCGCGGCTGCGCTCTTTTTCAAGTTGGCGATGAAGTGGTCGCAAGCCACCCCGTTGGCTTCGTAGATCGCCTCCCGCTCGCTGCGGCGCCTTTGCGCTCCGGCCGTCTCGCCGAGCGTGATTCCGGCGCGCGCGGCCAGCATGCGGATGGCGGTCGGAAAATCGGCGTTCTCGTAGCGCTGCACGAATTTGATGAGATCGCCGCCCGCGTCGCAACCGTAGCAGTGCCAGACCTGCTTTTCGGCATTGAGCGAGAATGACGGCGTTTTTTCGGAATGAAACGGGCACAACCCCACGTACTCGCGGCCGCGTTTCTTCAGGGTGACGAACTGGCTGACGTACGTGAGAAGGTCGACTTTCGCGCCGATCTCGGCGACGACGCTAGTATCGAACGGCATACGCGGCGATCACACGTCCCACTCCCGGGGGACGAGCGCGATGATCGGATCGAGGAACAGCTCCCGGAATTTCTTGATCGCAAAGCGGTCGGTGAACCCGGCGACGTAGTCACACACCCGGCGCGCCAGCGAGTCGCCGGCTTGGCCGCCGGAGCCGTACTCGGGCGGGAGCTCGTGCTCGTGATCCATGTAATGAAAAACGAGCTGCTTCACGACGTGTTGGGCTTTGGGTTCCTCGCGTTTGGCCTCGTCGTTGAAATACACGCGGCGGAACATGAACTCTTTCATGCTCTCGACCGCTTCGAGCACCGGCGGCGACAACCTGATCTCGTTCTTGCCTCGGCATCGCCGGATCATGTCTTGGACGACGGTTTCGATGCGCACCGATCCCGCTCTGCCAAGCACCGCGACGGCAGCCCCGGGCAACTCGCCTTCGGCGATGATGCCGGCGCGGACCGCGTCGTCGATGTCGTGGTTGATGTACGCCAGCCGGTCGGCGTAGCGGACGATCTGCCCTTCGAGGGTCGACGGCACATCGACGTACCCGGCCAGCGCGCCCTTGTGCTTGCTGTGTTTGGCTATGCCGTCCAGCACTTCTTCGCTGAGGTTGAGCCCGACCTTATCGCCGCGCCGTTCAAGCGAGACGACGACTCGCAAGCTCTGCTCGGAGTGCACGAATCGGAATCCCGCCTCGTATCGCGCGATGGCCTCCGTCAAAGCCGCTTCGCCCGCGTGGCCGAACGGTGAATGCCCAAGATCGTGTCCGAGCGCGATCGCCTCGGCCAGATCCTCATTGAGATTCAAGCCGCGCGCGATCGAGCGCGAAAGCTGCATGACCTCGAGCGAATGAGTCAGCCGAGTACGATAGTGGTCGCCCAACGGCGACAGGAACACTTGCGTCTTGTGCGCCAGCCGCCGAAACGATTTGCTGTGCAAGATGCGGTCGCGATCGCGCTGGAAGCAGGTCCGGATCGGATCGGGCGGCTCGGGCGTACGGCGGCCGCGGGACCGCGCGGACAGCGCCGCGTGGGGCGACAGCATCGCCGCCTCGCGAGCCTCCACTTCCTCGCGAATGGACGCGGTGGCGGCCATGGCGCTAGTCTTGATCGGTCTTTTTCTGCGCCGGCGGCGACTGCTCCGCGCGTTCGCGCAGCACCGTTTGAGCCGCGGCCAGCCGCGCGACCGGGACCCGGAACGGCGAACAGGAGACGTAGTCGAGCCCGAGCTTATGGCAGTATTCCACCGATGTCGGCTCGCCGCCGTGCTCGCCGCAAATGCCGACCTTCATGTCGGGTCTGGCCATGCGGCCGCGCTCCAAAGCCATGCGCATCATCTCGCCGACCCCGTCGCGGTCGATGACCTGAAACGGATCTTCGCGCAGGATCTTGCGATCCAAATAGACCGGGATGAACGAGCCCTCCGCATCATCCCGCGAATAGCCGAAAACGGTTTGGGTGAGGTCGTTCGTGCCGAAAGAGAAGAACTCGGCATGCTCGGCGATGCGGTGCGCGACCAGGCACGCGCGCGGAAGCTCGATCATCGTTCCGACTTGGTAGGGGATCTTGACGCCGGCTTCTTTTAAGATGCGCTCGGCTTCGTTGACGACGAGATCCCGCAACGCCTTCATCTCGGTCACCAAGCCGACGCCGGGTATCATGATGAGCGGTCGCACGTCGATCTTCTGCCCCTTCAATTCGACCGCCGCCTCGATGATGCCGCGCACCTGCATTTGATAGATCTCCGGGTAGACGATCCCCAGCCGGCAGACGCGCAAGCCCAACATCGGATTGCTTTCATGCAAGGCGCGCACCCGGCGTAAAACCTTTTCCCTGCGGGCCAGAAGCGATGGGTCCCCCTTGCCGACCCGCAGCTCCGTCGTCTCGACGAGCAGCTCTTCAAGGCTGGGCAAAAACTCGTGCAGCGGTGGGTCCAACAGGCGGATGGTCACCGGCAAGCCCTTCATGGCCTTGAGGATGCCGGCGAAGTCCTCGCGCTGCATGGGCAGGAGCTGTTCCAAGCACTTGCGGCGAGAATCGGGCGTCTCCGCCATGATCATTTCCTGCACTATGGGAAGGCGCTCGGTCTGCATGAACATGTGCTCGGTCCGGCACAGCCCGATGCCTTCCGCTCCGAAATCCCGCGCCTTCTGGGCGTCCTCGGGCGTATCGGCGTTGGCCCACACGCCGAGCCGCTTGTGTTCGTCGGCCCACTTCAAGATGTGTTCGAACTGCGGGGTCAGCTTGGCCGCCTGCATCGGCAGTTCGCCGCGGTAGACGTTTCCGGTCGTGCCGTCGATCGTCAGCGGATCGCCTTCGCGTACCGTTTCGCCCTTGACGGTGAATTGACGAGCGCGCAGGTCTATCAGCAGGGATTCGCAGCCGACGACCGCCGGTTTGCCCATGCCGCGAGCGACGACCGCCGCATGCGAAGTCGCGCCGCCTTGCGAGGTGAGGATGCCCTCGGACGCGATCATGCCGTGCACGTCATCCGGAGTGGTCATCGGCCGCACCAAAATGGTGCGCTTCCCATCGCGTTTCATCTCCACGGCGACGTCGGGATCGAAGACGACGACGCCGGAAGCGGCGCCAGGCGCGGCGTTCAGACCCTTCGCTATCGGCGTCCCGCCGGTCTTTTCATCGAGCTGGGCGTGCAGCAGCGCCTGGATCGACGCGGGATCGATGCGCATGAGCGCCTCGTCGCGCTCGATGTAATGCTCTTTGACCATGTCGGCGGCGATTTGGATGGCCGCCGCGGCGCTGCGCTTGCCGGCGCGGCACTGCAAAATGTACAGGCGACCCCGTTCGATCGTGAACTCGATGTCCTGCATTTCGTGGTAGTGGCGCTCGAGCGTCGCGGCGATGTCGACGAACTGCTTGTAGAGTTTCGGGTGACGTTTTTCCAGCTCCGAGATCTTGACCGGGGTGCGGCTGCCGGAGACGACGTCTTCGCCTTGCGCGTTGGCAAGAAACTCACCGTACAGCTTCTTCGCGCCGGTCGACGGATCTCGGGTGAAGGCCACGCCGGTTCCAGAGTCGTCGCCCATATTGCCGAAAACCATCGCGACGACGCTGACCGCCGTTCCCCACCAGTCCGGATAGCGCTCGTGATGCCGGTACTCGATCGCCCGTTTGCTGTTCCAAGAATTGAAGACGGCCTCGACCGCCATCTTCAATTGAGAGAAGACGTCCTCCGGAAAGTCCTTTTTGGTATGATGGCGGACCAGCGCTTTGAATTCGCTGGTCATGTTCCGAAACGCGAGCGCCGTCAGCTCGGACTCCGAGTTGACGCGCGCTTTCGCGGTGTAGCGGCCGACGACTTCGTCGAAGGGATCGCGCTTCATCCCCAAGACCACGGTCGCGAACATCTGGACGAAGCGCCGGTACGCGTCCCAAGCGAACTTGTCGTTCTTCGTCAGCACGACCAGCGCGTTGCAGGTGCGGTTGTTCAAACCCAAGTTGAGCACGGTGTCCATCATGCCCGGCATGCTGACGCGCGAGCCCGAGCGCACCGACACGAAAAGCGGATCTTGCTCTCCGCCGAATTCCTTACCGGTCTTTCGCTCCAGCTCGACCATGCGGCGGTGGATCTCTTCTTCCACGCCCGGCGGGAGCTGGCGCCCTAGCTCGTAGTAGCGCCGGCACACCTCGGTCGTAATGGTGAAACCGGGTGGAACCGGCATGCCGATACGGGTCATCTCGGCCATGCCCGCGCCCTTGCCGCCCAATAAATCGCGCAACTGGGCGCTGCCCTCTTCAAAGGCATACGTCATCTTGCCGAGGCTCGGCTTAGCGGGCGCTTCCACTTTCCGACCGACCGCCGCGCGCGGGCGGGGCAGTTTCGGCATCGGGCCGGCATCCATGCGCGGCATTGTCGGGATCACGTACGTCGGGATGCCCGGCTCCTCGGGGCTCTCCGGTGCCTCGAGTTGGGCCGAGCCCAGCGGTTTGCCGTTAGCCGGCGGCGTGAGTGCCTCACCGGCCGTCTGGGTCGAAGCGGCCGAGCTGCTTCGTCGGCTCTGTGCGGGCTTAGCTTTTTTCGGCGTCGCCTTCGGCGCGCGGAGCAGCTTCGAGGCAGACGCCTTGACGTCTGCCTTGGCGGCGCTCTTTACGGGCGCGGCCTTCGCTGCGGAGCGCTTGGCAGGAGAGGCCTTGACAGCCGCGCGCTGCGAGGACCGGTTGGTTTTCGAAGGAGCCCGCTTAGTTGCTTTCACTGCTTTTCTCCGCCCCAGGGCAACAAAAGAAGCCGCGCCGCCAAGGGTCGGGGTCACGGTCTTTTGGGCACACTAACACCGGTTGTTCGTTTCGCCGCAGGCTAGCGGCGACCTCCGTTGGGCGGGCGGTCAGCCGGCCCGGATGCGGGGCAGCAGGTACTCCTTCAGCCTGTCGATGGAGACTCGCTCTTGGGCTTTGGTGTCGCGATCCCGAACGGTGACGTCCGCTTGGCCCAAACTTTCATAGTCGACGGTCACGCAATACGGAGTGCCGATCTCATCCTGGCGATAATACCGCTTGCCGACGTTTCCCGAGTCGTCGAACACGGTGCGCATCGCGGGCCGCAAGCCACGCTCTATGCCAGCGGCGAGTTCCACGATCTCAGATTTATTGCGCACCAGCGGGAAGACCGCCACCTTGTAAGGCGCAAGGCGCGGATGGAAGTGCAGCACCGTCCTGTCGGTCTCTCGTTCGTACGCGTCGATGAGAAACACCAGCAGCGCCCGGTCAACGCCCAGAGCAGGCTCGATCACTTCGGGCAGATAGCTCTCTTTGGTGGCCTCATCGAAAAAGGACAGATCCTTGCCGCTCGCCTCGACGTGATGGGCGAGATCGAAAGTGCCGCGGTGCGCGATGCCCTCAAGCTCTCCCCAGCCGAATGGATAGTCGTATTCGATGTCCGTCGTCGCGCGGCTGTAGTGGGCCAGGTCGGCGCCGCTGTATTCGTGCTTGCGCAGCCGCTCGGGCTGCATGCCGAGCGCGAGCCACCAGGCGTACCGATCACGCACCCACTGCGCGTAACGTTCGAGCGACGCGCCTTCGGGGCGGCTCGGCACGAAATATTCCAGCTCCATGACCTCGAATTCCCGCGAGCGGAAGGTGAAATTGCCAGGGGTGATCTCGTTGCGAAAGGCCTTACCGATCTGCGCGATGCCGAAAGGCGGCTTCTTTCGCGCCGTCTGGTACACGAGCCGAAAATCGACGAACATGCCCTGGGCGGTTTCGGGGCGCAGGTAGACCTCCGACGAGGCGCCCTCCAGCGCGCCGCTCTGGGTCTTGAACATCATGTTGAAAGCGCGCGGCTCGGTCAGCGTCGCGTTGCCGCAGGCCGGACAGTTCGGCCCCGTTATGTGATCTGCCCGGAAACGCTTCTTACACGTCCTGCAGTCGACCATCTGATCGTGGAAGTTCTCCAGATGGCCCGAGGCGCGCCAGACGTCCGGATGCATGAGAATCGACGAGTCGAGACCGACAACGTCGTCGCGCAGCTCGACGATGTCGCGCCACCACGCCTCGCGGACGTTGCGCTTGAGCTCGACGCCGACCGGCCCGTAATCCCAGGCTCCATTGACACCGCCGTAGATCTCGCTCGATGGAAAGATAAATCCGCGCCGCTTGGCCAACGCGGTGATTTCCTCCATCGTCGGTTTGGGCCTCGACGCCACTTCAGCTGTGCGCCCGCAAGGCGCGCCAGAGCTCCAGCGGCTTGGGCGGCTGACCGTACATCAAAACCCCCACCCGATACAACTTGCCGGCTACCAGCGTGAAAACCCAAATCGCGACCAGCGACGCGACGATCGAGACGCCCAGCTGCCACAGCGGCACCGCAGTCGTGGCGATGCGCGCGAACATCAGCATCGGGCTGAACATCGGGACCATCGACATCCAAATCACCAGCGGTAGGTCGGGATTGACCAAAGCGTAGATCGCCAAAATATAGGCGCCGATGATCGGCATCATGAAGATCGAAGAGTATTGCTGCACTTCTTCAGGCTTGGTCAGCAGCGACCCGACGCCCGCGAAAAGGGTTGCGTACGTGAAAAATCCCAGTAGGAAAAACACAAGCAGGTAGACGAGCGTCGCGGGCGGCACCGCAACGATTCCGGGCGTCACGGCGGCGGCCTGGCCGACGGACGTCGGCGCGTGTGCGGTGCGCGACGCGGCGAACAGCAGCATGGCGCCGGCAGCCAGCGCGTTGATCAGCAACTGGACCAACGCCACAGCCCCGATGCCGAAGATCTTGCCGGCCAGCAGCTGCGATGGCCGGACGGCGCCGATCATGATCTCCATGATGCGGTTGGCTTTCTCCTCGATGACGCCTTGCGCCACGTACACTCCGTACATCAAGACCGCGATGTACAGGATCACCAACAGGAAATACACCAGTCCCTTCGAGAGCAGCTCTTCCGTCTCGTCCTTGTAACGGTCGTTGAGATTGATCTCCGAAAACTTGTAGTCAAGCGCGCGAGCAGCGGCGGCTCCCGATGTTTCGCTCGAGCCGGCGAGCAAGACCGCCTTCAGCAAGGCGCTCTTGAGGGTCCCGGTCTCTTCCAAGGCGGAAGACTTTTTCGGATAGTAGGAAAAGCCCAAGGCCCCGCGCCGGTCACGATAGGCGACCAGGGCGGCATCGTACTTGCCTGCCTCCAGCTCCTTTTTCACCTCCCCCGGTAGAGCGCCGGCGTGCGCGGGCCCCGGCACGAACGTCCGTACCTCTTCGACTTGCGACAGCGCTTTGTCGATCGCGCTGCGGGCGGATAAATCGGGCACCACGACGACCATTTTGGTCGCGGTACTGCGGGCTAGAGCTCCCGCGAGCCGCGGAAAGAACGATAGCCCGACGATGAACGCCACGCTGAGGATCGTGCCCACGATAAACGTGCGCTGCTTGATTCGCTCCACGAACTCGCGACAGATGATGATCCAAGTCGTCTTCATGGCGTCGGCATCTCGGCTTTCACGGCGTGCAGATAGATGTCGTTGAGGCTCGGCTCGACGACCTCGAAGTGATCGACGGGCCCAAAAGCCATAGCGGCACGCAACACGTCGGCCGGACTGGTTTGCGGCGAAACCGTCACGTTGAGATACCCGTTCGTGTCCGGCCGCACCGCGGTCCCGGTAAACGCGCGCAGAAAACCGGAGTCAGCCATGGCGGTCATGCGGATAAAGCGATCCGGCCACGAGCGCTTGATGTCGCGCAGGTTGCCGGCCAACACGGCATGGGCATGGTCGATGATGCAAATATCCTCGCACAGCTCTTCGACTTGCTCCATGCGGTGGCTGGAAAGCAGCACCGTGGTGCCGCGCTGCACG
>JACRUD010000210.1 GCA_014304875.1 Vulcanimicrobiota bacterium | reverse complement strand
GTTTGATGGTGACCCGGACGTCCGGCAGCGTTCCGTACGCCAAAGTCATCTTGCGGCTCGGTCGCGGTGGGGCGCTTATCTTCGCCGACGTGCGCAAGTTCGGACGCGTTCGCCTGTTCCGCGGCGATTGCCGCCAAGTGCTCGGCATCGGCGTCGACCCGTTCGATCGAGGGCTCGATGAGGCTGCGTTCAAGAAGCTGCTCGCCGGGCGCAGAACGCCCATCAAGGCATGGCTGCTGGACCAACGTCGCATCGCGGGTATCGGGAATATTTATGCGGCCGAAGCCTTGTTCTACGCCGGCCTAAGGCCGAGGCGACGAGCCGGAGACCTGACCGCTCGCCAGCGCGGTCTGTTGCTGAAGTCCTTACGGCAGGTCCTGCGCCGGGCCATTGCCCATCGCGGTTCCAGCGTCGATGACTACGTCGATGCGGAAGGAAACGAGGGCGGCTTTCAGAACCTTTTAGCCGTCTACGGACGGGCCGGTTCACCATGTCGACGATGCCAGGCCTCTGTCAGACGAGTTCTTTTGGCGCAGCGGAGCACGTTTTACTGCCCCGCCTGTCAGCAGTGAAACCAACGTCGCTTCCTAAAGAGCACCTCTCGAGGCCGGCCTTCCGGCCAAAAGCCGGCATACTTCATAAAGGGATCAGGTAAGCAATTCTTCATGGCACAGACGCGCGTGCTCGAACCAAAGGCGGAAGCGGAAGACGAATTCGCGCTGGAACAGCGCCTCTACGAAGAAAGTCTGAAGACTCTCGATGAGGGTCAGGTGCTGGTCGGCACCATCGTCGCCAAGAGCAACGACGAGCTCTTGGTGGACATCGGGGGCAAATCTGAGGGCGTCGTCACGGGCCGAGAACTTTCGTCCGGCATGAGCATCTCAGAGATGAAGATCGGCGATACGCTCGAGGTGCTCGTGTACCGCATCGACAGCGACGGCGACGGCACGATGTATCTCTCCGAAAAACGCGCTCGCGGTCTGAAGACGTGGGAAAAAGTTCTCGAAGCTCACGAGCATAACGAGGCCATCAATGCGACCGTCACCCAAGTCGTCAAAGGCGGCGTTTTGGTGGACCTGGGCATGCGCGGGTTCGTGCCGGCGTCGCAGATCCGCCGCCACCCGGTCGGCAACCTCGATGAACTCGTCGGCAAACAGCTGCGGCTGAAGGTCATCGATTTAGACCACAAACGCCGGCGCGTCGTCCTGTCGCAGCGCGTCGTGCTCGAAGAAGAACTGAACCAAAAGAAACAGGAGCTGCTCTCCACCCTTGCGGCCGGACAGATCCGCGAGGGCACGGTCGTGCGGCTGGCCGATTTCGGAGCGTTCGTGGATCTTGGCGGCATCGACGGTTTGATCCATAACAGCGAGTTGTCTTGGCTGCGCATCAAGCACCCGAGCGAAGTCGTGAAGATCGGCGACAAGGTCCAAGTCGAGATCATGAAATTCGATCAGGATGCTAAAAAGGTCAGCCTGTCGTTAAAACACTCGCTGGACGACCCGTGGAAGAGCGTGCCCGAGTCGCTGACCGAGGGGTCCGTGGCGGCAGCAACGCTGATCAAAGTCACGGCGAATTACCTTTTGGTGGAGCTTTTCCCCGGGGTGACGGCTATGGTCCCCAAGTCGGAGTTCGAGGCGCAAGATGCGCCGTCTCCGGGGGACACCGTGACTGTGAAGCTGCTCTCCATCAACGTTGCAGGCCGCCGCATAACGGCGAGCCTGCTGAAAGCATCCGGCACGTCGGAAACCGACCCTGACATCGCTCCGTACCTGAGCGCACCCGAAACCGACGCTCCGCCGCCTGCTACGGGCGTCGCGGACGAATCCGCTGAAGAAACGTCGGAACAACCGACCTAGCTTCGTGACATGATCGCCGGGCTGACCGGAGCGATCGGTTCTGGGAAATCGACCGTGGCCGCAATGCTTGGCGCCCGCGGAGCGACCGTCCTCGATGCCGACGACATCGCCCGGGAGGTCGTCAAACCTCCAAGTCTCGTCCTCGATCGTCTGAGGGATCGCTTCGGCGGATCGGTCTTGCGTCGGGATGGGACGCTTGATCGACGCGAGCTCAGCGAAATCGCGTTCGCGGATCCGGCCGCACGGGAAGCGCTCAACGGCATCATGCACCCGCCGATCCGGGAACGCATGCTCGCCCTCGCCGTTGCGGCGCCGCCCTCGGCAATCGTGCTAATGGTCGTGCCGCTGCTATTTGAATCGCCCCTGCGCTTTCATTGCACCCCGATCGTCGCCGTGGTCGCGCCGATGGCCACCCGGCTGCAGCGGGTCCTCGGCCGGGTCGGCATGTCGGCTGCCGAGTTTGGTCGCCGCGACGGCGTTCAACTGAACGAAGAGATCGTACGGCGGCGCGCGGACATCGTCGTTGACAACGGCGGGAATCTCAGCGCTTTGGAGATTTTCGTGGAGGAAGTGTGGCAGGCTCTTCAGGCGTACGCGAGCGCATGCGGTTGATCGTATCTGCTTGCGTCGGGCCCGAAAGCAATCGGCCGACCGTGACGAACTCGTATCCTTGGGAGCGCAAGCGGGCGATGATGATCGGCACGGCATCGATCGTCGCGTCATGGCCGCTGTGCAATAAAATGATGCCTCCGGGTGTTGCTTGGGCGACCGCGCGCGCGGCGATGCTCTCCGGGCTGACGTCCTTTTCCGTATCGCCCGGAATGTCGCTCCAAAAGATCGTCTGGTAGCCCAACGCGTGTGCGATGTAAACGACGCGACGGTCGTAGCGGCCGAACGGCGGCCGGAATAGAGCCAAGCGGTGGCCGGTGAATCGCTCCAGCAGCTGCCCCGCGGCGACTATCTGGTAGGCGATTTCCCCGTTCGTCAACCTCGTCATATGATAGTGGTTGAAGGTATGGTTGCCGATCTCGTCGCCTGAAGCGACGATGCGCTCGACCAGTTCGGGAAACTCCTGTGCGCTGCGTCCGACGACGAAAAAGGTTGCCGAAGCATGCTCTAAGTCAAGGGCATGAAGCAGCATCGGAGTGTAAAATGGGAACGGTCCGTCATCAAAAGTCAACGCGATTTCGCGCCGCTGGCTGGGCACGCGCCACACCTCGGCGTATGGGCCGTAAAGCGCGTGTTCGTCCGGGCCCAAGCTCGGTAGCGAAGCGGCGCTTGGCGCGGCGATAACGCCGAGCACGCCGGCCAGGGCGGTCAAAGCGAGCACGGCCTTGCTCCCCATCAACGCGCGAGCGCCGGGGAAGCCCAAACGTGGCCGAATGCGGCCAGAAAGTCAACGTCGCTCAGTGACTTTTGGGCGCGGATCAGTTCGTACGTCGACCGGTTCGCCGATACCGAAAAAACCGTGTTCTCGACGGCGGCCTGCCTGGCTTGCGGAACCGGGATCGTGGCCCACACGTCAAGCCCTTGGACATTGGGAAAC
>JACRUD010000205.1 GCA_014304875.1 Vulcanimicrobiota bacterium | reverse complement strand
GCGTGCGGACGACGTAAAGCGCGCGCGAGAGTTCTCCGCCAAGAATGGTGTCGGCTCGGACAATGCGTTCGACGAACGCTTCGGACTTGCGTGCGTATTTACGCCAGAAGGCTCGATTTTCAAGCGTATCCGGAAGGGCTGCAGCGTCGTATAAGTTTGCGATGCGATCGCAGGTCTTCAAGACGACTGCCGACGGGTCGCCAGCGATCTGTTCGTAGTAGCGGGCCGGGGCGGACGTCGTCGTGTCGCTCTTCGTCAGCAAAGCGATCAGTTCGAGCATGCGCGGGTGAGGAAACGCTTGCTTTAAATCAGCGGCGGTCGTCTGCGTATCTTCCACAACGTCGTGCAGAAGAGCCGCGCACACGCCCTGATCGATGTCCTCCGGTGAGAGCTGGCGACGTTCGGCGTAATCGAGGAACCACTCGGCAACGCAGCGTGGATGATCTATGTACGGCGTCTCCTCGTCTTTGCGAAATTGACCCGCGTGCGCCGCCTCGGCTATCTGGTCTGCACGCCGGATTAGATCGGATGATAGGGCCGCCTTCGCAAGTCGCTCCGGCAGCGCAGCCGGATCATTCATGGCGCGTCGGGCCATCGTCGGGAAATACGAAACCGTTTGTCGGCCGGCCGCCTAAGCAGCGGATTGTATTGCTAATTAGGCGGCCTCGTCTTCGGAGTCGGGGGACAAGCAAGCGGGGCGGTTTCCGCCATCGGGATGCGCGCCGAACGGGCCGCGCGGACGATGATCGCGGTGCTTGTTGATCGTCGTCTTGACGAGGTTGCCGTCTATACGGATCGACAGCGTTCCGACGTTGAGGAAGAACGGCGTCGACTCCACGAAGTCGCCTGTGCGGTACATCGTGCCGTAGTAGGCCACTTGCATGATGTGCCTAAAGCGCTTTAACTCTTGCGCGAACTGCGGTTCCAAGGCGTTTAGTATTTGGACATCCCGGTTGTGCTCGCGGCGCGCCTGCACGACGGCATCCTTATCGAGAAATCGCTCGATGTAGCGCACCTGGCAATGCGCGGTGAACCTCAGCGTCAAGTCTTGCATGGTCAGCTTCTTCCTGCGGCGACGGCCACCGCGCGCTTTTGGCTTGGGTAGTAGCGCCGGATCAACGAATCGGCTGCGTCTTCGACGGCAGCCCGCTCGCGCAAACCTTTGAGCCAGCGCTTGGGCAACGCGTTTTCACCATGCACCGCGCCCAGCATGGCGCCGACGATGCAGGCGATCGTATCCGTGTCTCCGCCCGATCCCGCGGCGGACGCAATGCCCTCTTCCACGTCGTTTTCGAACAGATACGCGATCGCATGCGCGGCCGCAGCGGTTTCCCAAGCGCTCATCGCCACATCGCGTAGGTGCGCGGGCAAACCGGAGCGTCTCTTGAGGTTCGCGTGCATCGCCCTCCAGCTTGCCGCGAGGACGGCATCTTCAACGCCCGCCGGCAGGGCGGCGGAAAACGGGCGGCCCGCAATCGCGTCGTGGACGACGAGCGCCACCGCCTGGGCCGCGGCGATCGCGCTGGGGTGTCCGTGGGTCACGCGCGCCTGCACGGCCGCTATGGTCAGCACGTCCTGGCGATCGGGCAACGCTCCGGCGACGTGGGTTCGCATCACGGCTCCATTCCCGCCGTCTTCGAGTTGGCCGTTGGTCTCGGGATCACCGCCGCGTTCCAAGCGCCCAAGCGCCCGGGCGACCGCGCCGCCGACTCCGCCGTTCCAGATCAATCGCTTGAATCGTCCGTTCTCCGCAAAATCGGTCGCGAACGCTTTTGCGATCGAGGCCGCGGTGATCGGTCGGCTCGATGCCAGCGCCCCTGCCAGGGAAAGAGCCATGGCGGTATCGTCCGTCGGCATGCCGGCGGGATGGCCGCCGAGCAACGATTGGGGTATGCCCTTCTCGTAGTCGCCGACTTTGGAACTGCCCAGAGCGTTTTCGATGACGCTCGACGGCGTGTTCTCAAACGCGGCACCGAGAGCATCGCCGATCGCGCCGCCTAAGTGCGTTCCCCGGATCCTGAGCTCGACGGACATCGTGGAC
The DNA here is from genome assembly GCA_014304875.1 of Vulcanimicrobiota bacterium. Classification (GTDB taxonomy): domain Bacteria; phylum Vulcanimicrobiota; class Vulcanimicrobiia; order Eremiobacterales; family Eremiobacteraceae; genus Mawsoniella; species Mawsoniella australis. The sequence continues at coordinate 14,301 of JACRUD010000205.1, read as the reverse complement.
CTCCCTCGAAGTGGTGTCTGCTGCCCTAAGTCTACTCGGGCAAGGCATCACTGTCACGATGGTCGGAAACGGACCGGGTCGAAAAACGACCCCTTCACCGGCGTCAGTCGGCGCGAGGCATTATGGGCCTGTCATCTCAAGCGCGCGGCAATCGGCGCCGGCTTCGGCGAGGAGAGCATGACGACAGATGATGGTAAAGGAACCGGTTCATGAAAGAGAACGCTAGTTCGCCGTCCACCCGGTTTGCCGCATTAGTACAAGAGCTGGAAGTCGAGCGCAAGATCACAAAGGCTCGTGCGCTGGAGATCTATCGCAAATTAGCACCCGCGACTTGGAAGCGTGTCAAACAAGAGCTGAAAAGCCTTGGCTGCGAGTTGGATTGGGACCCGAAGACGCATGCTTTTTACGTGCGGGATTGGCGTTGGACGATCGCGCCCATCCCGCGCTTCATGCGCGACCCGCGGCTACGCGCTCGGCTGGCCGCCGTCAGGGCGGCGAATCGGGCCCTCGGACCGCCGTATGCGGACGCCCTGGGGCAAAGCTGACGCTGTGGGATTTGCAGCTTGCCGAGGTGGATCCCGAAGCCGCGGCCTCGATGCCATCGCACCGGCCGATGCCGCGGGCCGACAAAGCGTTCTACGCCAGGCTCAACGACGTCGAGCGGGCGCTGCGGGAGCATCGCATGCTGCATTTCTCCTACCGCAAGACGAAGGATGCCAAAAAATCGGAGCGCGTGATCGAGCCGTACGCGTTACACGACCACTTGGGCCGCTTTTACATTTGGGGCCGCGAGACATCGAAGGGCCCGACGAAGTTTTTCGCCTTGGACCTGGTCGACAATCTCAGTTTGGGTGACGAGTTCGATCCCGACCCGAGAATCAGCGTCGAAGATGCGTTGGCGCATAGTTTTGGGATGTTTTCGCAACCGAACTCGAAGCTGCAGCGGGTCATCGTGGAGGTCGATCCAGGTTGCGCCGCCTACGTGCGGGCGCGAAAATGGCCGGCCGAAGTGTCGCTGGCCCCGTCGCCTAACGGCTGTCTGCGCGTCGAGTTCGAGGTGAGCGATCCCCAAGAGCTTGTTTTTTGGGTGCTGAGCTTCGCGGGCAGCGCTCGCATCATCCAGCCGGCCAGCGCGGCAGAGATGGTGCGCAAGTCCGCCGTTGAGATCGAGAGCCGCCACGAATGGGCCGCCGCGGCCGCGCAAGGAGACGCGATGCTTCGGTTCGATTGGGGCGAGGGATGATATCGCGTTTCGGACGCGGGCGGCTACGGCACCTCTACTCGATCAACATCCGCATCGCTGAGAAATCAAAAGTGATCGAGTGCCTCAAGAACGCCTCGTGACCGATCATGCCCGGCACCTCAAAGTCGAGGACCGTCGCGATCGGGAGGGGCCCATCGAAGATCCCGGGGACGTCGCCTCGCGAAAAGCCTCCCAGTGAAAGCTTGGGGATGACATAGGGAACGCTGCGGAATGAACCGCCTGCGCCCATGCCCTCGGTCGCTTTATTTTGTTCGAGACGAATGGCGGCGCGGGCGATGACCGCCTTCGTCAGCTTGGCGCCTGCGCCAGCAACCCCGGTGTCGACAAAGAAAAGCATCGGCTGCAACGCGTTGACTCGTCCTTGCGCGACGATGAAGTGGTCACCCGCGAGCCAAAAGGGGACTGCGACCGGCTTAACGCCGCGCATGCGAGCCGTCGCTGCATTCGTGTCCGTCCTGCGCCGAAGGACGAGTTCGCCCCGGCGGTAATCGAAAGTCGTGAGGAAATGATAGTAGACGACGGTTCCCAAGATACCGTCCAATTGTTTCACGCCGAAGCCGCTGGAAAAGCGTCGCGTATCGAGTATCTGGACAGGCACGTTCTGCATAGCCCAGCTGCCAAGACCGAGCGAGCCGATCCGGCCGTTCCCGACCGCGGATTTTTGGCCGCCCGAAAAAGTGCCTTTGACCGATCCGAATTGCTCGATTTTCAGTTCGCGCGCAAGCGCCGAATCGATGACCGTCTCGCCGCCGCCCGTATCCAGAAAAAATAATGCGTCCTTACCGTTGACACGCACGCGCACGACCGGCAGCGGGTTCAATTTCACGAACTTCAGCCGAGTAAGCGGGCCGCGGGTTGAAACGACGTTGGGTTTCTCTGCGCCGAAGCCGGCCAACTTGGCAGGGTACATCGACGAATAGTTGCCGGCGATCGTGGGGTCTGCTTTCGGCATGTCCTTGAGAGCCTTGGCTGAACTGCGAAAATCGTCGCGCCGATAAAACACCTGGGCAAGCGCGAATCTTGGGCGAGCATCGGCCGGCTTGAGCTTTATCGCTTTGTTCAACAGAGAAACCGCATCGTCGTAGCGATTGGAAAACAGTGCGATGTAACCGAGATGGGCGACCGCCGAATAATCGTTTGGCCGTATTGCGGCTAGGCGCTCGAACGCAGCGCGAGCCTCGTTGAACCGGCCGGCTTTGTACAGCGCTTCTGCCGAGGTAGCTCCGCTGGAAGCCTGGCGGACGGCAGCGTCGGCGAGAGCCGAACAAGCAAAGACTGCAAGCGCTAGAAGCACCGACATGAAAGGCTTTTTCATAGCTTTTTGTGGTACAACGCCGGAGCGCACTGCTCCTGGAGTTCGAACATCCGCGCGATTACGACCGCGCTCCGTTGAGAAATGAATCGGTGAAAGAAGCGTCTGCGGGGATGCCCGGTGCGCCTACCCCGGCGCGGCTTGGCGCCCCTTCGCCTGCGGCGGTCCCGGTCGTCGTCGCCAGCAGTTCGGCGGCCTCGCCTTGGCCCGCACGCAGAGCTTGCTCGATCTCGCTTATCGCATCGTGTATGAGCTCACGGGCGGAGCGGGACTCGCCGCGGATGTAGTCGACGCCGTCGACGATGCCCGTCAGCTTCGTCTGAATGTTCGTGAAGTGAGCGAGCGACTGGCGAAGCACGTTGACCTTCTGACTGATGAAGTGGGTGTCGATGCGGGCTTGCGAACTGCGCAGCTCGCTCAGCTGGACGATCGCAGCCAAGAAGCGAACGGCCGTCGTCAGATTATCCATCGTCGTTGCGACCCAAGGACCATGCCCGTTCACACACCCTTCGGCCCAGTCGCCGATCTCTCTCGCGAAACCGTCGGTGCTGTGGCACACGTAGACCGCCGCGCATGCTTGGCGCGTCTCCATGGCGGTGCGCAGGGAATCACCGATCTGCTTCCGGCCGGCCCCCGCTTTCTTGTGCTTTGCTTCCACGATGATGGCGATCTTGTCGGAGCCCAAAGGATCTCTGGGCACTTTGATCAGGACGTCGCCGGGTCGGTTATCGGTGCCGACGTGCTCGGTCTCCGCGCCGCAACTCTGAGCCCATTTGGTCAGCTTGTCGAGCACCGAGTCTTCGAATGGCCGTCCGGCGGCGGTCGTGTTGCTGAGCGCTTCGTCGATCTTTTCCGCGATGTCCACGTGCTTCTCGATCGTGTCGATGCGGCGCACGATCTCACGGACGTGGTCGCCGACGGCGTCACGAACGCTCTTGATCAGCTCGCCGTCGCCTTTGGTCAGACTCTGACACGCCCGCTCGAGCGCGCACGGGATGGAATCGAGGTGCTTGGGATCGAGTAGGCTCTTGATTTCTTTCAAGGATTGACCGAGGGTGGAACGATCGTTTTTGGGATCGATGTCGTTTTCCAGCAGCGCTCGGACCTGCTGAACCTTTTCGTCCACAGCTCTCCGCACGTCGTTTGCCGCCACGGCGAATGGCTCGAGCAGCTGGCCGCTGCCGACGCCCATCTTGCTCGCCAGCAGCGCACCGGTGGCACCGGGGATCTCCAAAGCCGCCCTTTGCACGTCCTTGAGCAGTCGGTCGATGCGGGCGCGCACGAAGTCGACGTCGTTGATGGCGCTGACGCGTTCCAGGCAGTAGACTCCGACCTCAAGCGCCTTGACTAAGCTCTTGGGACGGTCTTCTTCGCTCACACCGGACAGGTAGTGAGCTACGACGTCGCTCTGAAACTCTACCTGACTGAGAGTTATGGTCGAATCATCAATCAAAACCTGACCTGGCATTGAATCGATTCCTTTGCTATCTTTCGGCGCTCGTGCGATGGTTTGCGAATGGAGCGAGTCGAATAACCGTTAGGCGATGCGAACATTTTATCGCCGCGACCATTGTATGTCGTGACGGGCCGCCTGCAAAAGCCAGCCGATTTGTGACCGGGTCGGAAAACGATATCCTAGCGTAACGACCGTCGTCTCGCCCTCGGATGCGAGTCCGCGAGGAGTGTTCGGCCTTTCCGGCTCACTAAGGCCGCATGGAGCGCTTGACCACCGCCCCCAAGCTCGCACGCCGCTTGGGCCCCTTCGACGCCGGCCTTATCGTTATGGGGGGTATCATCGGCTCAGGGATTTTTCGCAACCCGTCGGTGGTCGCGCGCTACGTGCATACCGCCGGGCCGATCATGCTCGTCTGGTGCATCGGCGGCGCGATCGCGCTGCTGGGAGCCTTCTTGTTCGCCGAGCTCGCTGCTCGCCGCCCCGCGGACGGCGGTCTCTATGCTTACATGCGCGATGCCTTCCACCCCGTCGTCGCGTTCATGTACGGCTGGACCCTGCTGCTCGTCTCGCAAAGCGGCGGCATGGCTGCGGCCGCGGTGACGTTCGGCGGCTACTTCGAACCGCTCACCGGCTTGCACGTCGATGCGCGCCTGCTGGCTGTCATCGTGCTATTCATCCTCACGATCGTCAACTGCTTGGGCGTGCGCGAGGGGAGCAACCTGCAAAACGCTTTTATGATCGTCAAGATCGCCGCCATTTCAGCGCTGATCCTCGTCGGGGCTTTCGCTCATCCGTCCGCCACAGCCGCCGACACGGTCCCACGGTTTTCCACGACCGTCGATCTATTCTCGGCGATGAGCCTGGCCATGATCCCGGTGCTCTTCGCCTATAGCGGATGGCAGACGTCAAGCTTCATGACCGGCGAGTTGAAAAATCCCGCCAAAACGTTACCATTCGGCCTGCTCTGGGGCGTCGTCGCCGTCATCGTGCTTTACGTTCTCGTGAACCTGGTCAGCGTACACGTGCTGGGTGGAGACGGCCTGATGCGTACCGATGCGCCGGCAGCCGAGGTGATGCGCATCGCGCTCGGCCCTCTCGGGGCACGGCTGATCGCGCTGGCGGTGGCGCTCTCGACTCTGGGATTCTTGAGCAACCAAATACTGACGTCGCCGCGCGTCTACCACGCGATGGCTCAAGACGGATCGTTCTTCAAACAAGTGGCATGGGTGCATCCCAAGACGCGCGTTCCCATCGTCGCCATCGCGTTGCAGGGATTCGTCGCGCTGGTCAGCACCTTGTCGGGAAGATACGACCAAATTCTCGGCTACGTCATTTCAGTCGACTACATATTTTTCGGTCTCGCCGCAATCGCGCTCTTTGCTTTCCGGCGGCGGGACGCGCGCAGCGGAGGCGGCCCGATAGTCGGCTACCGCATGCCGGGCCACCCCTGGAGCACGGCGCTGTTCGGCATCGTCGCCTGGGCCGTGGTCGTCGATACGTGGATAAAATCGCCGGGCAACAGTCTTATAGGCCTTGGGATTCTGCTCGTGGCCATTCCGATCTATTTCCTCTGGCGGAGAAGTCCGGACTCACCTAACGAAGACGGCGCGACGATGCCGGCTCAGCATTGAAGCAGAAATGATGCTCGTCGGTGAGATGGGCGTCTTTTCACAAATGCGCTGGCCGCTCTGGCTTGCGTGTATCTGGCCTTGGGGTCCCAACCGACGCGAACGGAGCGAAATGACGGATGCGAAAGCCGCGGCACTACCTGAGTGATGGCTGGCTGGGAATTGCGGCCGGCTTAGCGCGTCGCTGTTAGGAAGTCGTCGAAGCGGGCGATGCACTGCGGTCCGTTGATGCGCCCAAACCCCACCCGAAAGTGATCGTCACCGAACTCAAGCTCCGCGCTCGGTAACAGCAGCACGCCGGCTTTCGATATCGCCTCCCGGCAGAATTGCGCAGTGCCGCCGGCGCCGGTGTACCTGACCAACCCGACGGTGCCGGCTTGAGGCCTCTGCCACGACATTGACGAGCGGTGACGCGCCATAAGGTCATCGAAGAGGTGTAGGTTTGCAATGACGATATCGAGGTTGCGGCTATGCAAAACGTCGCGATGCCTGAGCGCGATGGCGCCGAGCAGTTCATCGACCGCGCCGTTACACAGCGACAGGTAATCTTTCAGAACCGTCATGCGCGAAAGAATCCCGCGATCGCGCGTGACCGCCCACCCGACGCGGACGCCAGGAAGTCCGAACGTCTTGGAAAGGCCACCGACGGACACGGCCCGCTCGTACAGGTCCGCCGCCGCCGCTGGCCGCTGCGCCGGGTCTTGTTCGAGAAACCTGAATATCTCGTCAGAAAAAAGCCAAAGGCCGTGGGCGGCCGCGATGTCGAGGATCGCGCGCTGGGTCGGGTGGGTCATCAGGTATCCGGTGGGATTGTGCGGCACGGTGAGCATGACGGCTTTCGTGTTTGACCGTATGTTCCGGGTGAGGAAATCTGGATCCAGCGACCAGCCGTCGTGTTCGTCCCCGACCCAAAGCGTGACGTCGCAGCCGATGGAACGGGCAACCTCGTAGTGCGATTGGTAGCAGGGGTGTTGAACGATGATATGATCCCCTGCCGAGAGCGCGCAATTCATAAAGGAGAAGATCGCTTCCGAGCTGCCCGCGTGCAAGAGCACGTCGTCGGGCCTTGCCGTCTCGTACAAGCCGGCGACCGCGCAGCGCAACTCCCAAGAGCCGCCGGACTGCGTGTAACCCAGGCGCAGCGTTCTCAGTGATTCAGCCTGCGACCGTTCGAGCTGCAGGAGCCCCGCGACGGAAAGCGACTCGCAATCGGATGCGCACAGGAGATACGGCGCGCTGAACTCGTACGGCGCGAAGTAGCGTTCTAGCTTGAATGGCGCGATGCGCATGAAGAACGGTTCAGCTAGGGAGCTCGGAGTCCATGTCGGTGGCGGGGGATGCAAGCGGACACGCATCGCGAGGACGGACCTAAAGGTCCGTGGGTACATTTGCCGGGGGATTGCTCGAAGCTCAAAAGGTCGCCGAGGTCTAAACTCCCCCAGCGGGGTAAAACGGGGCCGGGTCGGCGGTTTAGCGAAACGCCTAAAATCGTGTCGGTCGCCCGTTTCGCCGTCACCCGCCGGGTCTCGGTCGCGATGCTTTCCGCAGCTATCGTGGCCTTGGGTCTTTTCGCGGCGCCCCGCCTGGCCGTCGCCCTGCTCCCGTCGTTTGCGCCCCCGGTCGTGACGGTGAGCGTGGCCTACAGCAACGCGTCGCCGGAAACGATTGAGACAAGCGTGACCCGCCCAATCGAAAATGCGGTGAGCCGCGTTTCGGGCGTCGACATCCTCGAATCGAACTCTTATCAGGGGCAATCCACGGTCCGCGTCCAGTTTGATTTCGGCACCGACATCAACGTCGCGGCTGTGGACGTGCAACAGCAGATCGCGCGCATCCGGGCGTCGCTGCCCAACGATCCCGCGCTCCAGGAGCCGCAGGTCATAAAAGCCGACCCCAATGCGACCGCGGTTTTAGCTTTGCAGGTCACCGACCCGGCACGCACCCAGCGCGACCTGTCAGACCTCATCGTCAACGAGCTATCCGACGAACTTGCGTCGGTTCGCGGCGTGGGCAGCGTGGGCGTGTCCGGGGTGACGCAGCGCGCGATCACCATCGAACCGGACGAACACCGCCTAGCCTCGGTCGGCCTGACGCTCGACTCGCTCATCGCGCGGATCAAGAACGAAAACGTCAACCTGCCGGCCGGCGTCATCAAGATCGGGCCCAACGAGTACGGGATCAGGACCAACGCGCTCTACAAAGCGCCGACCGAGATCGCCGATACGATCGTCACCAACTCGAACGGCACGCTGATCAGACTTCGCGATGTGGCGAGGGTGAGTGATTCCATCCAAGAGCAGCGCATCTTCTCGCGACTCAACGGTTCGCCGTCGGTTCTGGTGACGATCACCGCGCAACCCGATGCCAACGTCGTCGCGGTCGCAAGCGGGATCACGGCCAAGATCGGCGAGATCCGCCAGCGCTATCCGAATATAAAATTCGCGACCATGCTCGACCAGCGGGAATTCATCCTGACGGCCTTGGCTTCGCTCGAGCATACCGCCATGTACGGCGCCATCTTGGCGGTGCTCGTCATCCTCCTGTTCCTCCACTCCTGGCGAGCCACGCTTATCGTCGCCGTCTCGCTGCCGGTCTCTATCCTCGGTACATTGTTCGTGGCGTACGTCTTCCACGAGTCGCTCAACGTGATCACGCTCGGCGGGATAGCGTTGGCGGTCGGATTGATCGTCGACGACGCCGTCGTCGTCGTCGAGAACATCTCGCGCTTTTTGCGCACCGGCATGCCGCCAGCTGAGGCGGCGGAAGGCGCCACCACTCAGATCCTAGGCGCCGTCGTCGCATCGTCGGCGACCGTCGTCACCGTGTTCTTTCCGCTTCTGCTGATCCCCGGACTGCAGGGGTTGATCTTCGGCCCTTTCGCGATCGTCGTCATGAGCGGCGTGGCCATCTCGTTCGTCGTCGCGATCACGGCCGTGCCGATGCTTTCGGCGGAGCTGTTACGACGCAACGTCGGAACCGCAACGGACGAAGAAAAGCCGGTGGCCGTTTCGCGCCGATCGTTTGGGGACGCGTTCGATCGAATGTACGGACGTTTTGAAAGCGGTTACCGCAGCGTGCTCGCCTTTTGCCTCGATCGGCCGCTCGCCGTGCTGGGTTCGGCGGCCGCCTTGCTCGTCATCACTTTGATCGTTCTGCAATCAGGCGTGGTCTCAACTGAGATCTTTCCGCCGTCGGATTCGCGCTTCGTGCAATTCGATCTCCAGACTCCAAACGGCACGGCGCTTGCGATCACGAACCGCATATCGCGTACGGTCGAAGACGCTTTTCGCCGCGATCCCAGGGTTGTGGCGGTCGGCGCAACGATCGGCCAGGCCGGCTTCGGCAACAATACCCGCTCGATCACCAACCGGGGGAGCCTGCAGGTCACGCTGACGCCGGGCACGAGCGCCCGCGACGCGGCGGCGTTCGTCCAGGAATGGCGTACACGCCTCAGCGGACACGGCGGAGGCGGCAGTCAGAATCGAGCAGCGCCAGGCACGGAAACTTCCCCGGCGCAACGGGCGGAGGGAGACGCTTTACGAAGAGCCATGGTCGGCACGATCGCTCGCGGACAGACTATCGACATCGTGCAGCGCCAGATCTCTCAAGGCCAGACCGCCTTAGAGCTTGAGATATTCGGCCCGGACATCAACCGTTTGCAGACGATCTCCGACGGCGTGATGGCCGCGATCGCAAAGATTCCGGGGGTGGGCGACCCGGACAAAAACGTGACCAATTCTCAGCCGGAGGTCAACGTCACGATCGACCGCACGCGGCTGATGATGTCCGGTTTGGGGACGGGCGATTTGGCCCAGTTCATCAGCACGGCGACGAACGGCTCCATCGCGTCCTTCTATCAGATCAACGGCATACAGTATCCGATCATCATCGAGCTTGCGCCAAATCAACGGCGATCCTTTGCGTCGCTCCAAAGCCTGGAGCTTGGATCGGGGGCAGCGGCGGCCGGCACGGGTGCGGCCACGGGGTCAACCACAAACGGCAAAATCGCTTCGCCGCCGCTGACGCTGGGCAGCATCGCCGACCTCACCACCGGCTTCGGCCCTTCTGCCATCAGCCGCGAGGACCGGCAACGCCGCATCGAGATCAGCGCGCCGATCAGCGGACGGCCGCTCGGTCCGATCGTCGCCGACGCAGGGCAGGTCATGCGGAACTTTCCGCTGCCGGCGGGCTATCGCTGGGAATACGGGCCCGAAATCCAGCACGGCCAGACCAGTTTCAATTCGTTGTGGCTCGTCGTCGGGCTCGCCGTCGTGCTGATCTACATGCTTCTTGCCGCCCAATTCGAGTCGTACATCGATCCGCTGGTGATCATCCTGGCGGTGCCCCTGTCGCTGGTCGGCATTGTGGCGTCGCTCGTCGTCACCGGGCGCGCGTTTGGCCTCACCGCGTTTATCGGCTCGCTGATGCTTGTGGGGATCGCCGTGAAGAACGCGATCTTGGTGATCGAATTCACCAAGCAATTGCGGGAGGAGGGCGTCGAACCGCGTGAGGCGTTGCTGCATGCAGGTCCGATGCGGCTGCGCCCTATCCTCATGACGACGTTGGCGACGATCGGCGGCATGCTGCCGCTGGCCATCGGCATCGAGGCGGGGAGCTCCACGCAGGCCCCGTTGGCGACCGTCGTCATCGGCGGGTTGATCGCCTCCACGTTCCTCTCGTTGCTGGTCGTTCCGACGCTGTATCTCTTGATCGCACGTCGGTCCAAGGGCCGATTCGTATCTCGGCGCAACGTTCCGTCGACGACGGCCGCGCTGCGTTCTCCCGGCGGTACGATGGTTTCGTGAATCGCGCGAAGGCGGCATAAGGCGACGGCCGGCCGCGACTAAAGCCGCGGCACTACATTAAGGGACGGCCGAAGGGCGGCGCTCTCAGTGCGTCGCCGCCAGCGTGAGCGCCTGTTGGAAAAGTTGCGGAATCATGTAGTATGGATCGAGGCCGGATCCGTCATCGGTCAGCACGATGATGTCGATGCCGTCGTTCGGAAAGGTCGCGTTCATCGTTTGGTAGCCGGTAAGAGCCCCATCATGCCAAATGTAGAGATGACCGCTGAGTGAACTTATAAACCAGCCGTCGGCGTACGTGCCGTACGATTGCGGATACGGGCTGGGCGCGAACATCTGCGAGAGCGCGGCCTGCGTGAAGATGCCCGGCGAACGCACCGCGCGGTCCCATTTTTCGAGGTCGCCGACGGTGGACGTCAAGCCGCCGGGTCCGGCGAGCCACTGCAGATTCGGCTGCCACGTCCGCTGCGCTCCCGCGCCATAGTTCGCGTACCCTAGCGCGACATCGGTTTGCGGCGGCGGCGAGAAGCTCTGGTGCGTCTGCGACATGCCGAGCGGCCCGAAGATGCGCTGCTGCAAGAACGTGCCGAGCGGTTCGCCGCTCACCTGCGCAACGATGATGCCGAGCAACAGGTAATTCGAATTGCTGTAGTCGTAGGCAGACCCCGGCGCGAATTTCAGCGGAAATGTCGCCAACGTATCGACGATGGGCTGATAATTCGTCTGACCGCCGGCTACAAAGGCGGTGTAGGCGCCGCTGAAATCCGGGTATTGGCCGAAGCTGTTGTAGTCGACCAGACCGCTGCGATGCTGCAGCAGATAGAGCAGCGGGATGGCATTCCCGTTCGGGAACGCAGGAAAAAATTTGGACAACGGATCGTTGACCGAAAGTTTTCCATCTTGCTGCAAGAGCAAGATCGCTCCGGCGGTGAACTCTTTGCTGATCGAGGCAAGATCGAAGATGGTATTCGCGTCTGGGGCGAACTTGCCGCGCGGCAGGTTGAAAAGCTTGTCCGGCTGCGTCACGCCCCAGAAATCGTGCCCACCGAAGGAATCGGGAAGGCCGCGATCGCGCCAGCCATAGCCCTGCACGTACAATGGGCGGCCGTTTTTGTAGATGCCAAGCTCGACGCCCCAGGAACCCGCGTAGTTCTGCTCCACGATGGCATCGATGGCGCTTTGCTTTGAGGACGGCGGCGAAGGCGACACGGCCGGGCCGGGCAGACCGCTTGAGCCCTGACACCCGCTCAGCGCGGCTACGCAAATCGCCGTTAGGGCCGCCACCTTGACCGTGCGCCCTGGTCCATTGCCACTACGAGCGACCACGTCCTGATTTTTCGCGAGGGATTCTCAGGAAACTTTTTTGCCGCGCGGCACGCCTTCCGCCTGCCGCACAATCAGCGCGGCGCGTTTGGACCGCCGTAAGCATACCTCGCCGCGAGATGACAGACCTAAGCCCGGATTCACCAGATGCGCTTGCAAATCCGGTCCTGGCGGGTAGCGATTTTGCTATAATAGATATGTAGTTTTGCGCTCATCACGTGAGGCGAAAGTGACGAACCCGACGGGTGAAGCCGAAAACGGTGTTTTGCGACTCGATTTCGATCGGCGTATCATGGTGCAGTTTCGTGGATCGGTCGTCACATCGGACGCGGGTTTGCTCGCATATCGCGAACTCGACGATGCACTTGGATTGACAACGTCGGCCGGGGATCTTCTCGCCGATGTACGCACGGGCATGAACGGTCGCCACGCTCTCGTCGGGATGCTCCGTCAATCCGTTTTCGGCAGGCTCGCTGGATACGAAGACGTGAACGACGCGTTGCGCTTACGACATGACCCAGCCATGCGCTGGATCATCGGCGGCAAAGCAGCGAAAGGCTTGGGCGCGTCGCCGAGTCAGATGGGCCGGTTCGAAACCAACTGGCTCGCAAGACCGGAGAACCTCGCGACGCTCGCCGATCTCTCGGGCCATTGGATCGACCAGGTTGCCAAACGCCGCCAACGCGGCCGCGTGGTGCTCGATCTGGACTCGAGCGTAAGCCCGACGCATGGCGATCAAGAGAGTAGCGTTTGGAACGGGCACTTCGGCTGCACATGCTACCATCCGCTCTTCGTCTTCAATCAGTACGGCGACTTGGAACGCTGCGCACTTCGCCCCGGCAACGTGCATAGCGCCGATGGGTGGGAAGCGGTTCTCGAGTCGGTCGTTTCGCGTTATCAAAACTCTGCCGAAAGCATTGCCTTTCGAGGCGACGCCGCCTTTGCTCAACCGGGGATCTACGAGTACCTCGAATCGAAGGGCATCGAGTACGCGATCCGCCTTCCCGCCAATCAGATACTGCAGGCGGAGATCGCTCACATGCTCAAGCGGCCGGTTGGGCCGGCGCACTACGTGCAACGCTTCTATAAGAGCTTCCGCTATCAGGCGGCGAGTTGGTCGCGGTCGCGCCGGGTCGTCGCCAAGGCGGAATGGCACCACGGTGAGCTATTCCCGCGCGTCGGCTTCATAGTTACGAACCTGCGCCTGAAGTCGACGAATGTCGTCGAGTTTTACAACAAGCGGGCACCTGCGAGCAATGGATCAAAGAGGGTAAGAACGCCATCAAGTGGACGTGGCTCTCGTGTCGCTCGTTCGACGCGAACGCCGTTCGTCTGCAGCTTCACGCGCTGGCGTACAACCTCGGCAACTTCCTTCGGACTCTGGCGATTCCGGAGGCGATTGCCGAGTGGTCGCTGACAACGCTGCGCGAGAAGCTGGTCAAGATCGGTGCGAAGGTCGTCAGCCACGGCCGGTATGTCGCGTTTCGGATGGCGGAGGTCGCAATCCCGCGCAAACTGTTCGCCGCGATCGTTGAGAGAATCACTGCCCTGCGATCGCCGCCCTTGGCGACGGTAACATGAACGCCCAGCCAGCGCCGGTCCGGGAACAACGATGGGAGAGTGCCCCCTTTTGGCCGTGCAGCCGGGTTTTTGGAAGCCCGGCGGGCCGATGCCGTCGCCATCTCGCGCCGAACCGACGGCTTGGCTTGCCGGGAACCCGGAAAAACGACGGAATCACCTGGCGGTGCCTCGAAAAGGAGGGCCATACGGCGAATCCCGGACTATTGCAAGTTGGAGACAAAGGGATTGCTGAGGGAATGCAATTTCGGCATCCAATTTATCGTCCCGAAACTTAGCTACGGGCATCCCAGTACTTCGTAGGAGGGAGCGCTACCCATGACCATACCGCAAGCGATCAGGAGCGCCTTCGTGCGCTGGTGCACGTTCAGCGGCCGCGCCGGCGGTACCGAATACTGGTGGTTCGTGCTCTTTGGGACGATCGTGTTCGGCCTCGCGAGCCTCCTCGATCACGCGGCGTTTGGACGCCATGCGCTCTTCTGGGTCACCTGCACGCTGGTGTTCCTAATGCCGTACGTCGCCATCGCGGTCCGCCGCTTGCACGACACCAACCGCAGTGGCTGGTGGCTGCTACTGGTCTTTGTCCCGCTGGGCAACATCGTTCTGTTGATCTGGTTTTGTGCGACCAGCACGTCGGGGCCCAACCGGTTCGGCCCGATGCCGGATGCGATCTCGGATGAAGGCGTTGCCGCCTGGTGACGATCTGCGCTGCTGACCACGTACACCGGACCAGTGGTGTCGCATGCAACTGGCACTCCCACTAGTAACTACGTTCGTTTCCATCGCACTCATCCCGGCGCTTATCGGCTACGTGCGCAGACCCTCATGAACAACCGATCTACGCCCGGATCTGTCGGGCGATGTCCGTGATTCTTTTCATATGGGTGATCGCCCCTTAGCTAAGCTAACCGTTCGAAAAAGGACGATCGTATGCACGC
>JACRUD010000050.1 GCA_014304875.1 Vulcanimicrobiota bacterium | reverse complement strand
CACGCCTCTTCCGTATGGTCGGTTTCGATAAGATTTTCGCTATTTCCGAACAAGCCGCATAAGCCAACACATCTGCGCCCCTGCCGCCGGGTGCCTGTTCGTGTTTTGCTGGATCGTCACAGCGGTCCAAGGATACGCTTTGGGCTTCACTTCCGTGGGTGGGTCCCCGCCTCCCGATCGAATTCTCCGAATACCGACGTTTTTACCTCGACACAAGCGCTATAAGATCCAGCAACATGTTTGCGGCTTCGTCGATTCGAGGTCCGCTCAGAATAGCCGCGGAATCTAGCCCGTTCGCAATCTGGTGGTCGGAAGTATGCCAACCAAACGGGAATACCCACCGCCGTTGCCGGGATAGTGCTCAGCCGCCTCTTTTCACGTGGAAGCGGTCGCACATGGCAATGTTTTTGCGACTCAACAAGCACGTGGTCACACGTCAGCTGGCCAATACAGCTCTTATGGTCAAGCCGTTTTGCCGGCGTTTTGGTCAGCACATTGTAGCTGCCGAATGGTCTCCTGGATAAGATTCAATGTTCCGAGGTATTTCGTAAGCATGTTGCAGATCGGTGGAAGAGCACAACGCCGCACGTATTCGCTAGAGCTGAGAGCGCAGGTTTGTGCCTTCCGCTCAATCTCGCAGCGCTCTTGATGCGACATCCTAAGCAAAAGCTTAGACGACGAGGATCTTCCTCGTGGGCCTTAGTCATTGACAATACAGACGAACATGGCAAACGCAAGCGCCGGTGGATAAGCATCGGCGCGACAGCCAAACGTGAGGCAGAGCAACAGCGCATTCGAATACTGAGAGAACTTCAGACCGGTGTTTCGTTCGATCACACTCGTGTGACGCTGCGTGACTTTCTAGCTCAATGGTTAGAACATGAAGCCTCCCGAATTACAGCGCGAAGCCTGGAACGGTACGAAACGGTGAGCCGCAAGTACATTACGCCGGCAATCGGAGGCATCCAGCTAGCGCAGCTAACGCCGGCCCACGTACAAGCCTTTTACAACGCTTCCCTACGACAGGGAACGTCAAGTCATATCGTCCGGTACTGCCACGTGACGCTTCACGCGGCCTTACGGCACGCGCTGCGGCTGCAGATAATTGGCCGCAATGTCTGCGACTCGATCCAACCGCCGCGCGGAAGTACGTCAACAGCCAAATCACAGTCGGATGCTGAGCTAGCTGCCATCCTGCGAGCCGCCAAAGATACGGTTCTGGAAATAGCGGTTTACTTGCAGCTACATGCGGACTTCGGCGCGGCGAATGCCTGGCGCTGAGGTGGTGCAACGTCGACTTGAACGAAGGTGTCCTTTACGTCCGGGAATCGCTAGAAAAATATCGACGCGCTATCTCCTACAAGTCTCCGAAGACAACGAAATCCAGACGCGCAGTTGCCATTCCCGCTACAACACTCGCCATGCTACACGGGCATAGTAGGGCTCAGCTCAAAAACCGGCTGCTGATAGGCGCCGGGTACACAAACAACGATCTCGTGATTGCGCGGGAGGATGGGTCGCCAGTGCATCCAGAAACGCTTTCGAAGTCGTTCACACGCCTGGCACAACGCGATGGCATGCAGAATGTGCACTTCCATTGCCTTCGACATACCGCTGCGACAACCATGATTGAGGGCCGGAGTTCACCAGAAGGTGGTCAGCGAAATGCTGGGCCACTCGACAATCGCCATCACCCTGGACACTTACAGCCAGGTGGCCCCATCAATGCAGCGGGACGCCGCGGCGAGGATGGACGCTGCGATCCGGTCCATCATCGACAAACCGCACCAAAAGGATGATAACATAGCCTAGAAACATGAGGAGGCAAAAAATGGTAGCAAAATGGTAGCAAATGACGATCAGCGCAGCCCTGAGTCGGCAAACCGCAGGTAAGAAAACCCTTACGGCATAAGGGTTTATCAGATCGTTGGGGCGTCGCCAAGTCGGTAAGGCACCAGACTTTGAATCTGGCATTCGTAGGTTCGAGTCCTACCGCCCCAGCCACGCCGTGCTGATCATGTTAGACGCAAGGCCCAGCCCATAGAATGGGGTTGCCGCCCGAATGCCGTGCTGTTGCGTCAGGTTCCGGGGCTCGCCGCAGCCGGACCGGCGGCGCTAAACGGCGACGTCCGAGCGGCGATCCTTTATTGGCGCGTATGGCACATCCCGAGCGCCGACGTAATTCGCCCGCGGCCGTATCAGCTTGTTGTCTGCATACTGCTCGATCACGTGAGCGCACCAGCCGGCCACTCGGCTCATCGCAAACACCGGGGTGAAATACTCCGGCGGAATGCCCAGTGTGTAGTACACGGAGGCGCTGTACAAATCCACGTTGGGGTAGAGTTTTTTCTGATCCCAGACCGCCCGCTCCATGCGGTCGGTCATGTCGACCCATTGCGTCGTGCCGGCGCGCTTGCCGACCTCTTTGGCTATTTTCTTCAGCTCCGCCGCGCGCGGATCGTACGCTTTGTAGACGGCATGCCCGAACCCCATGATCTTCTCATGAGCCGCGAATTTCTGGCGCACCCACTCGTCTATTCTGTCTGCAGCGCCGATCTCCTGAAGGTTATGGATGACGCCCTCATTGGCGCCCCCGTGCAGCGGCCCTTTGAGCGTGCCGACCGCGGACGTGATGGCGCTATACATGTCGGAAAGAGTCGCGGCGGTCACGATCGCCGAGAACGTGGAGGCGTTCATGCCGTGGTCAGCGTGCAGAATGAGGGCGACGTCCAAGACCCGAGCCGCCTGCTCGTCCGGCACCGCATCGAACATCATGTACAGGAAATTGGCGGCCGCGTTCAGGTCGGCGCGCGGTGCGACGGTCGGCCTGCCGTGACTGATCCTATAGTACGCCGCCAGGATCGTGGGGAACATGGCGGTCAGACGTAGGGCCTTTTTCAAAGCACCCTCGCGCGACATGTCCTTGACATCGGGATCGAACAAGCCGAGCGCGGAAACCGCCGTGCGCAACACGTCGATCGGTAGCGCCTCCGTCGGCAGATCGCGCAGCAGCTGCGTCAGCGCCGCGGGAATCTCGCGCTCGGCGGCCAGTTTGGCGCCGAACCGCTCCAAATTGCTCTGGGTCGGCAGGGCGCCGTACCACAAGAGGTACGCGATCTCTTCGAATGTGGACTGCTCTGCGAGATCGTGGATGTCGAGACCGCTATAGATGAGTTTTCCGGCTTCTCCGTCGATCGACGAAAGCCGCGTGTTCCCGACCACGGCGTCTCGAAGCCCGGATTGTGGTTGCGTCACTGCCATGTATCTTAATTCCCTTCGCCGCCTCCATTCGAGCATCGCCGGGCGCTCCACTTCAAGGACTGACCCCGCGAACCGCCGTACAGTGGCGAATTGTCGCAATCGCCCTTCTAACGGCAAGGAAATCATGCGCAATAAAGTGACGATCGTGGGAGCGGGTAACGTCGGCGCGACGACCGCGCATTGGCTGGCCGCAAAGGAATTGGCCGACATCGTACTCATCGACATCGTCGAAGGCGTCCCCCAAGGGAAAGCCCTCGACTTGCTCGAGTCGCTACCCGTCGAGGGGGCGGACGTTTCGGTCACCGGGAGCAACGACTACGCCGAGACGGCCGATAGCGACGTCGTCGTCGTGACGGCGGGATTCCCACGCAAGCCCGGCATGAGCCGCGACGATCTCCTGAAAGCGAACGCGGACATCGTCGGCGCGGCTACCGAGCAGGTCGTCAAACATTCTCCCTCGGCCGTGCTGATCGTCGTGACCAACCCGCTGGACGCGATGTGCGAGGTTGCGCGCATGAAGAGCGGCTTCCCGCGGGAGCGGCTGCTGGGCATGGCCGGAGTGCTTGACTCTGCGCGCTTTGCCGCTTTCATCGCCGCCGAGCTCAAGGTCAGCGTCGATAACGTCCAGGCGTTCGTTTTGGGGGGTCATGGAGACCAGATGGTGCCGCTGCCTCGCTATTCCACGGTTGCAGGCATCCCCATCACCGAACTGCTCGATGTCCAAGCCATCCAGCGCTTGGTGAAACGAACGGCAGGAGGCGGCGGCGAGATCGTCGCGTTGCTCAAGACCGGAAGCGCCTACTACGCGCCGGCCCGGGCGATCACGGAGATGGTCGATGCCATCTTGAAGGACAAACATAAAATATTGCCATGCGCGGCGCTCTTACGGGGTGAATACGGAATCAAGGACCTTTTTATCGGGGTTCCCTGCAAGCTCGGTGCCGGTGGCCTCGAACAGGTGATAACGATCACGCTCACGGCAGAAGAGGAGAAGGCTTTGAACAAGAGCGCTGCTGCCGTTCGCGAACTTGTCGACGTGGTGCACGCGCAAGCCCAAAGCCGCTGATTCCTCGGCCGGCGCGAGCCTAAGTCGGGACCTAAGTCCAGCACAAGCGGCGCTGATGGGCCGTCATACCCCCATGGAGCAAGCACGATGAGGGGCGGCCCTGCGGCGACGCGCGTGCGGCAATCGCAACGGCGTTACCGTCGACGGCTGCTCGAGGTCGCCGTGTCGGTCCGCACTGACAGCGGGAAAGCGGCTACCGGGACTGCCGCCGATATCGGCGTCGATGGCTTGCGCCTGATCTGCCCGCCGACGCTCGTCGTGGGCGAACGCGGCTTCGCGAACTTGACCTTGGCCAGCGGCGAACAGGTTCGCACTCCGGTCGAAGTGATGTGGAAGCGCTCCGCCCTGGGCCCAGACGGCCTCTATGGTCTTCAGTTCCGGGGTCTGGAGGCGGGCCACCGCAGCGCGCTGCTGGAGGAGATTTATGCGCCCGGCGGACCACTTTCAGCCGCGGTCTTCGACTCGGACGACAGCGATCGCGCGCCGGCTGGCGACCACAATCCCGTTTCCGCCGACCACGCACGGTACTACTTACGGCTTATTCGTCGGCTCGAGCAGGTGCACAAACTCTCGGCCCATGACAGCGACCGCCTGTTGTTCGCCCGCCTCCAGCAGAACAGATCGCTGCCCGATGCATTGGTCGAACACGGACTAATCAGGCAAGACGGCCTCGAAACGTTTATGTCCGCGATCTACCAAGTCGCATACATCAACTTAGAACAAAGCCGACCGGATCTGACGGTGTCGGACGCGATCCCGGTCGGCATCGCGACTTCCCAACATATCGTTCCGGTCCGGCGCACCGACGGGAAGATCGTCGTCGCGATGGCCGACCCGCTGGATCTGCCCACGCTCGATCTGCTCCAGATGCGAAACAGGAATCGCATCGAGATACGATTCGCACTGATCGAAGATATCGAAAGAGCCATCAACGCCGTCTACCACGCCGCGTCGCTCCATTCCGTCGACAGGCTGTTCAACCAAATGGGCCAAGCTCCGGCCGCCCAAAGCGACGGTGATGGCACGGACGTCGAAGATCTCGAAACGCTGCAGAAAATGTCCGATGCGACGCCGATCATCACGCTAGTGGATTCGGTGTTGCGCTCGGCGGTCGAAGATCGCGCGAGCGATATCCACATCGAACCATTCAGCGACAAGATCTCCGTGCGCTTCCGGCTCGACGGCGTGCTTCGCGAAATGCGCACCTTGCCGAAGAATGTCTGTGCGGCCGTCACCTCGCGCATCAAGATCATGGCGCGCATGGATATCACCGTGCGCCACGCGCCGCAGGACGGCCGCGCATCCATGCGCTACAACAAAAAGGATTTCGATCTTCGCATCGCTTCCTTGCCCACCGTCTACGGCGAGAAGATCGTCATCCGGCTGCTGGAAAAGAACCCCGCCTTCAAGACCCTCAAAGCGGTCGGCTTCAACGATGAGAACTACGAGCTGTTCGCGCCGCTCGTCCATCGTCCGTACGGGATGATCCTATCGTGCGGTCCGACGGGCAGCGGTAAGTCGACGACGCTTTTCGCCTGCCTGCAAGAGATGAACGACAGGTCTTCCAACATCACCACCATCGAAGACCCGGTGGAGTACCGGGTGGCGGGCGTCAATCAGGTGGAGGTCAATGCCAAGCGTGGACTGACGTCCGCGTCGGTCCTGCGCTCGCTGTTGCGCCAAGATCCCGACGTCATCTACGTCGGCGAAATCCGCGACCGAGAAACCGCCGATTTGGCCGTGCGGGCGGCCTTGACCGGCCACCTGCTGTTGTCGACATTGCACACGAACACGGCGGTTCAGGCCATCGCCCGGCTGGTCGATATCGGCGTCGATCCGGCGCTGATCGGCTCGTCGCTGATCGGCGTGGTCGGCCAGCGCTTGGTGCGCCGGACGTGCGAGCGCTGCAAAGAGCCATACCGAATCGGTTCGGAAGAAGCGATCGTGCTGCAGGAGATGCAGGTGAACGACATTCCCGAAACGCTTCATCGGGGCCGCGGCTGCGCGCATTGTCACGGCACGGGCTACTTCGGGCGCGTCGCCGTGCACGAGGTCATCGTCGTCGACGAAGCGCTGCGCCGGTTAATCGCCAGGGGCGTCGACTCTTCGCAGCTGTTGGACCATGTCGTTGGGTGCGGTTTCAAGGATCTGCGCCACGATGCGGCGCGCCGGCTGCTGGCGGGAGAGACGACGCTGCGCGAGGTCATGCGCGTCACCGTCTAAAATAGGTCAGGTCACTGTCCGCCCGCGGGAGACTCTAGCATGCCGGCCGACCGCCGCTTTGGTTTTCGCACGCGGGCGCTGCACGCGGGCACTCCGCCGGATCCGGCGACGGGCGCGCGTGCCCAGCCAATCTATTTGAGTTCCGCTTTCGTCTTCGATTCCACCGCGCATGCGACCGAACTTTTTTCGCTGCGCTCCTACGGAACTATCTACACGCGCTTGGGCAACCCAACGGTGGCCGCCTTCGAAGAGAAGATCGCAAGCCTGGAAGGTGGCCTCGGCGCCGTCGCGACATCATCGGGGCAAGCCGCGCAGATCGTGGCCGTCCTCGCGTTGGCTCAGTCGGGTGATCATCTCGTCGCGTCGGCGAATCTTTACGGCGGAACGGTCACCCAATTCGCCGTCACCCTCGCGCGTCTCGGCATAGAAGTGGCGTTCGTTGCCGACGGCGATCCTGCGGCCATGGCCCGTGCCGTGACGCCGCGAACCAAAGCGTTGTACGCGGAAACGATCGGCAACCCGCGCGGAGCTGTCGCCGACATCGGCGCGATGGCGCAAGCCGCCCACGCCGCCGGCGTGCCGCTTATCATCGACAACACTTTCGCATCGCCGTACCTCTGCCGCCCCATCGAACACGGCGCCGACATCGTGTTGCACTCTGGAACCAAATACATCTGCGGGCACGGAACCGTCATGGCGGGCGTGGTCGTCGATGCCGGCACATTTGCTTGGGCGGAAAAGCACCAGCTCATCACGCAGCCCAGCCCCGGTTATCACGGCATGAACTTTCGGGAAACCTTCGGCGAGTACGCGTTTCTCTTGCGCGCTCGGGCAGAAGTGCTGCGCGATCTCGGCTGCTGTCTTTCACCCATGGACGCATGGCTGCTGATCCAGGGCCTGGAAAGCCTCGCCATTCGAGTAGAGGCGCAGACTCGCAACGCCCGCGCGGTCGCCGATTTCCTCGCGCAGCGGGAAGAAGTGGCATGGGTCCGCTATGCCGGTCTTCCCGACGATCCTGAATTCCGCCGTGCGCAGCGCTATCTGCCGGTCGGCGCCGGCGCCATCCTGACGTTCGGCTTGCGCGGCGGTCGACCGGCGGCGGTCGCCTTCATCGAAGCTTTGCAGCTATGGAGCCACGTCGCAAACGTCGGAGACGTCAAGAGTTTAGTCATCCATCCGGCTTCCACGACACACAGCCAGCTGACCGAGGAGGAGATGGCGGCGGCCGGCGTGGGGCCCGACATGGTACGGCTCTCCGTCGGGCTGGAGGACGTTGACGATTTGCTCTGGGACCTTTCAAACGGCCTGCAAGCGGCGCATGGAGCGGCCCTCGCCGTACCGACAGCGTGATCCTACGCAGCCCGGCCGAGCGGAAACAGCTGCTGGATGATCGCGGCCTCATCGCAATAGTGGGCGCAAGCTCCAATCCATTACGTCCCAGCTACTTCGTGTTTCGCTATCTGCTGACGCATGGTTTTGCGGCGTACCCCGTCAACCCGGCGTACCGCGATGTCGATGGTGTCCGCTGCTTCCCCACGCTGGCGGCCTTTGCCGCCGAGCTGCGTCCCCCGGACGTCGTCGATGTGTTTCGCAAGGCCGCCGATGCCCCGCAAGTGACCCGGGAAGCGATCCAAGCCGGCGCAAAGGCGATCTGGTTCCAGTACGGCGTCATCAATCAAGAGGCGATCCAGACCGCTGATGCGGCCGGCCTGGCGGTCGTCGTCGATCGATGCATGAAAGTTGAGCATGCGCGCTTTGCCGGCGGATTGACGGTGACCGGGATGAACTCCGGCGTCATCAGCGCCAAACGCCGGCTAATGGGTGCGCGCTAGAGTCGATGGATGATGCGCGCGGAATCAGCTTGCGGAAAGTTCCGCCAAGACTGCCGCTTGGATGCCGCGGCGATGCCGCTTGTCGCCGTCGAACAGGTAGCGATGGCCGTGAAAGTGCACGCCTTTGACGCTATGATCGCGCAATTCGCTGATTTCGATCGTGACGAGTGCGCACGGAAACGGCGCGTTGGTCATCAGATCCTTCTCTACGCGCGCGATCCCGCGCACCGAAAAGATCGTGTCATCGCCGAGCACTTCGCAGGCCACCTTGTCGCTCCCGGACGTGATGTTCCGATACGACGAACTGCGGCGATCGAGCGCGAGCGCGACGATCCCGCTTGGCCGCGCGACTACCCAGCTGACGATCGCGGTGGACGGAATTCCGCCCCGGTCGACGGTGGCCAGGACGATGGAAGTCGGCTCCGGCAAGGTCTGAATTGAGGGAGCGACCTGCGTTGAGCCGTTTTTGTCTTGCAAACGCCGTCCAAAATCAAGCGATACGATTGTTTTGGCCTTCAACGATGAGGTGACGGTACCTGTGACCGCAGTGACGGCAATCACAGTCGGCCTGCAAAAGGTTTGGCCCCAAGCAAGCGGTGGTACGTCGAAAGCAAAGGTTCAATTTATCCGCTCCTTTCCGTAAAGGCCGCCTCACCTTGAGCTTTCACGCCTTAGGGCAGGACCATCACTATCACAGCCGGCTCCATCGGCGCCATATCAGCTTGCCGGTTGCTTTAAGAACCGAGCAAGGCATCGCCGTGCGCGCCATGACCCAGGATCTCAGCACCGGCGGGTTGTGCGTTAAGTCGAACCAATCGTTGAACGAGGGTCAGGCGGGAACGCTGGAGTTGATGCTGCCCCCGGACGTGACCGTCCGCGCGCCGGCGACGGTCGTATGGCTGCGACCCGGCAAGGCGGGCGAGAACAGCTACGGCCTGCGATTCGATGATTTAGCCGCTAGCGATCTGGTAGCGATTTTCCGGACCGTCACCAACACGCTCGACGATCCATTCGCCGATCCAGTGGGCCGACTCGCGACCGCCTAGCTCCCCGAAACGCACGTAAGGTCCGTGCCCACATAGGCCATCCCCTAGTGTAGTGCCGCCGCTTTAGTGGCGGCCCCGTCGTGCCACGGACGGACCATATTACGGTCGAAAGGACTTCCCCAGTTCCACCCGAATAGCACAAACATATATTTGTGCTATAACGAGAAGAGCCATGATCAACCGCGACACAGGCAAAAGCGACGGCCGCTGCCATGACTCTACGCCCGTCGACCCATGGGTGGCAGACTTCTCCCAGCACCTCACGATGGAACTGAAACGTGGACCGCGCACGGCACGCGAATACGCCCGCGACATCGAGATCTTCGGCGCTTATCTTCAAGGGCGAGCATCGAGTGACGAGCACAAAGCGCCGTATCGGGGCCCATTCGGTGATGCCTTCCTCGAGGCGACGCCCTCGTCCGTCCGCAGGTTCGTCATGCACCTGGGGACGTGCAAGTATGGCGCGGCGGCGATTCGGCGAAAACTTGCCGTCCTGCGTCGTTTCTTTTCTTTCCTCAAGCGTGACGGGCACCGCGCTGATAACCCCGCCATCGAGGTTCCGAACATCAAGCTTCCCAAGCGCCTGCCGAAAGCGCTGCCGGTCGGTGACGTTTTGCGGCTTATCGGCACGCGCGCTCCCGCCGGCCAGGCCGAACTGCGCTGGCGCCGCGACATTGCCATCTTAGAGTTGCTATACGCAAGCGGCATCCGGCGCGCGGAACTCGTGGGCATAGACGCGAGCGACGTGAACTTCGACGACCGCACGGTCCGAGTCATCGGCAAAGGCGACAAGCAGCGGACGGCATTTTTCAACCATGCGACGGCTGACGCATTGCAAGCCTACCTGCGGGTTCGGCCGCCGTGTCGGGATGGTGCGCTGTTCGTGAGCGCCCAACACCGGCGCCTGAGTTACCAGCAAGTCGGGCGAGTCTTCTCGGCTTACGTGAGGCTGAGCGGATTAGAGGGCAAAGTGACGCCGCACACGATGCGTCATTCCGTCGCGACCCACTTACACAAGAGCGGCGTCGATTTGATGACAATCAAAGAATTCCTTGGCCACGAAAGCATTCAGACCACCCAGATCTACGCCGAGATGACGCTGGAACACGTACGACGCAGCTACGAAGAACACCATCCGCGAGACCGCATGAGATGAGTGTCGGGAGCGACAAGGCCGAGCTCTCCCCGTAAAACGCCTAGCGCCAGCCAGAGCGACAAAGCAAGTGGCTCTCGTGCCCACTTCAAATGGCGACGTGTTTGAACTCAAACGGCTCCCCTATGTCGCCCTGCGGCGCGGGGCCGGGCGGTGCCAGGGACTAAGTACCCCCCGTGGTGTCCTCGCACGCCGTTCTTGGAGCCGCCTGCCGAACGAAGCGGACAACGGTCGCTTGACCCATGCCATCGTTGTGTTCTCTGCCGCACTCTTGGCCGGTGCCTTGAATTCCGTCGCCGGCGGCGGCAGCTTCATCAGTTTCCCGGCGTTGCTCTTCGTCGGGGTTCCAGCCATCGCGGCGAATACCACCAACACCGCCGCATTGTGGCCCGGCATCGTCGCCAGCATCGGCGCGTACCGGCGCGATTTCTCCACCCCGATTGCCGTTATGCTGTGGCTGGGGGGAATCAGTCTCGTCGGCGGGTTGGTTGGCGCGCTGTTCCTGCTGCATACGCCTGAGGCGGCATTCCAGCGGCTGATCCCATACTTGCTCGCGAGCGCGACGATCCTCTTCGCCTTCAGCGATCGCATCGCGCTTCTGTTCCCTCCACCCGGTAAGCGCTTGCCCGGCGGCGCGCGCAGCATCGCGCTCGTCTGCGGCTTGCAGTTCTTCATCTCCGCCTACGGCGGTTATTTCGGCGGCGGGATCGGCATTTTGATGCTGGCCGCGCTCGGCGTCCTTGGGATGGAGAACATCCACGCCATGAACGCCCTCAAGGCCCTTCTCTCCGCGGTCATCAACGGAGTAGCGGTGGTCGCTTTCGTCTTGGCGCACAACATCGTGTGGCCGTACGCGCTGATCATGGCGGTCGGCGCGACCGCGGGGGGATATTTCGGCGCGTTCTTCGCCCGGAAGCTAGAACCCACGCTGGTGCGGCGCTTTGTGATCGTGGTCGGCGCCACCATGTCGATCTACTTCTTCTATCGACAGTGGACGTAGAGGGGCGGCATCAAGGGTCGGGGGCAAGCCCCGCGAAGCCACGCCGCTATGCATTATCGAAACGTGGGGCGCTCGGGCATCAAGGTATCCGCCGTCGGCCTGGGATCTTGGTTGACGTACGGCGGTTCGGTTGACGAAGAAACGTCCAAGGCGTGCATCCACCGTGCCTTCGAACTCGGCGTCAATTTCTTCGATACCGCCAATGCCTACGCGCGCGGGCGGGCCGAAGAGATCGTCGCTTCGGCGCTGGCCAGCTACGCGCGCGACTCTTACGTGTTGGCCACCAAAGTGTATTTCCCGATGGGCAGCGGGCCCAACGATCGCGGGCTGTCTCGCAAGCACGTCTTCGAGCAGTGTCACCGTTCGCTGCGCCGCCTGCGCGCCGAGTACATCGACCTGTACCAGTGTCACCGCTACGACGAACATACTCCACTGGAAGAGACGTGCGCGGTCATGAGCGATCTCATCCACCAAGGAAAAGTTCTTTACTGGGGGGTCTCGGAGTGGTCGGCGGACCAGATCGCGCACGCGGTGAGTCTGTGCCGCGCGGTCAATTGGCCGGAGCCGATCAGCAATCAGCCCGAGTACAACGCGCTCTGGCGCAACATCGAAGCGCGTATATTGCCCACCTGCGCCGCGTTGGGTCTGGGAAACGTGGTCTGGTCGCCGCTGGCGATGGGGGTGCTGAGCGGTAAGTACGAGTCCGTTAGTCAATTGCCGGCCGGTACGAGAGCCGCCGGCAGCGCAGCGGACATGATGGAACCTTTCTTGCGCCAGGATATCCTCGACGCCGTGGCGCGTTTGCGGCCGATCGCCGCCGCGCACGGTTGCACGATGTCCCAGCTCGCGCTGGCGTGGTGCTTGCGCAGTGCGCAGGTTTCAAGCGTGATCGTCGGGGCCACGAAGATCGAGCATGTGGAAGACAACGCGGCGGCCGCCGACATCAGGCTGAGCGCCGACGCGATCTCCGAGATCGACCGCACCCTGGACGCGGTTGCCTATCGTTAGTCTTGGCGGCGGGAGGACGGACCTAAGGTCCGTGGCTACATTGCGAGGCTGCATATGGGTCTCGACTCGCATGGTCGGCCGTTATGCGGTCCACGCCCGCGGCGCGGTCCTGACTTTGAGTGCGAAGATCAGCAGCATCCCGGCGACGAATCCCGAGACGTGCTCTAAGTAGCCGACTCCGCCGGTCGAGCCGGTTTCGGTTTTTATGAGAGTGACTTGCAGGACGATCCAGATGCCGATCACCACCAGGGCCGGCACCTGCAAGAACAGCGGAAAGCAGCCGATGGGCAGCACCGTATCGATGCGATTGCCCCCGAAGAACAAGACGAAGGCGCCCAACGCTCCGGCGATCGCGCCCGACGCCCCGATAGCGACGACGTGCGAATCGGGGTACGCGACGACTTGCGCGTAACCGGCCGCCACACCGCAAGCGATGTAGAACACGGCGAAGCGAAACGGCCCCGTCAAGTACTCGATGTCCGGCCCGAAGATGAAAAGATACAGCATGTTGCCGGCGACGTGAAGGAAACCGGCATGCAGAAACAGCGCCGTGACGAGAGTCAAGAATTCGGGGTGCGGCGCTGCGACGTGTTGGATGTGATGGCTGATGTCGTACGGGACGAGGCCTAACGCCGCAAAATAATGATCCAACGCGGCGGGCTGATCGGTGCCAAGCGCCAGCTCGTGGAAGAACACGATGATGTTGACGCCGATCAAGAAATAGGTCATCAAGGGGAAGCCGCTGACGCGGTTCTCATCGCGATAAGGTATCATACAGCCGCTGACAGCTCTAGTAAGATGCCTGGATTCCGAAGGCGGGCGTCTTTTGCGCCGGATTCAAAAAGCCGCGTTCCCCGTAGAACAGCTGCAGCCTGTCCGTCAGGCGCACATCCCCGTAGAGGTCCAGTTTCGGGTGTTTCGGGTCGTAGAGCCGCACGTCGGCTTCGACCGGCCCGCGAAAGCGGTAAAGCGCGCGCCCTCCGAGCGCCGAATACAGCACGCCTCCCGCGACTTCAAGCCGCGGCGACCTGATGCTGTTCACCAGAAAGTTGTACGTCGTGCGGTAGCCTAGGTCGTTGGCTCCAACCGTGAAGTGCGTGCCGAGGTGCGGCAGCACGACTATGTTGAGATCGCTGGCCGGCCCGCCGCCCCGGCCCGTGTACGTCTCCCGAATCTGCGCCTGGGCGAGATTGGAGCGGCTAAACGCGGCCTTGCCCGGCAACGCCAGCACGCTCCGCGCCGCGGACGACGTGGAGCCCGGTTGAGGCGACCCCGCTTGCCCAGGCACCGGGGAAGCGGGGGAAGGCCCTGAAGCGCCGCGCGCTTGCGCCGACGAGTAAGCCCCCAAAATATCGTTTGCTTTCGCGATGACGGAGCTCAAATCGAAGACCGCGCCCCGTAGTTGCGTCTGCACTTGCGGATCGCCCGTGAGGCCTTGGATATCGCCCGCGATCTGCTTTAGTTTGGCGCTGGCGTCCTTGACGTTCGTCGTCGTCTGCAAGACGTTTGTCTTCAATAGCGGATCCTGCGCGATCGCGCTGAGCCCGGTCATCGTCTTGTTGAGGCTGGTCGCCGTGTCGCTGAGGCTGATCACCAAGCGAGTGACCTTCTCTCCATTTGCGCTCACCAAGCTGTTCACGTTTCCGGTGAGCTGCGAAACGTTGCGCCCGTTGACCGAGATCACGCTCTGCGTCAGCGCCAGATCCGCGTTGACTTGGCCGATCGTCGTCGCGAATTCTGAGGCCAGCGACTGCAGCGCCGCGTCGGAGTGGCCGATGAGCGTGTCGGTGTGCGAAGCGATCGCGTTGAACTGTCTGGCGAGCTGCGGCAGCTCTTGATTCACGACCGCGACCGTCTTGGACAGTTCCTTGAGTTGGGTTTGGCCCTGCGTCGCCAAGTCGGTGATGCTCGGCGGGAGGTAGCCCTCGGGCTGCTCGTTTTCCGCCAAAATGCCCGCCGCCAAAGGAGCCGCCCCCGCCAGAGGCCGAGGTGGCGTGATCACGAGGGTCGCCTGGCCGGTGAGCGTGGTCGCGACCAGAAAGCTAGACCCACGATAGACGATCGCTCCCGGCTGAATGGTGCACAGGACGTCGACCGTTTGATCGGGCAGCAGGCGAACTTCCGCCACCGTTCCGACGATGACGCCGCTGAGCTGGACCGAACTACCTGCCTGCAGGCCGCCCACGTCCTTGAAATGCACGGCGATGGTGTAGCCGCCATGGTTCAGGCGGTAATTCGTGAGCACGAAGTACGCCGCAAAGACGCCCACGATGGTCGTCAAGGCAAACAATCCGACCTTCACTTGCTGCGACATGCTACCGCCTTTCTGCGCTTCGATGCGGCCACCGCGCGCTAAATCGGGATCGGGCCGAGCACGCTGCCCTGTAAGAACTGCTGCACGAGCGGGTTCGGCGAGTTGCGGATCTTGTCCGCCGGGCCGCTTTCGATGATCGTCCCCTCGAACAGCATTGCGATCGTATCGGCCATCGAATAAACGTAGTTGAGGTCGTGAGAGACGACGACGCACGTCGCGCCGAGGTTGGAGTGTATGTCCCTAATAGTATCGGTGATGACGTTAGCGATGATAGGGTCCAAGCCGCTCGTCGGCTCGTCGAAGAGAAGGATTTTCGGGTCGTTGACGATGGCGCGCGCGAATCCGACGCGCTTTTGCATGCCCCCCGACAGCTCGGAGGGCAGCCGGTCGCCGACATCCTCCAGTCCGAGCGACGCTAAGACCTCGGAAACCCGCTTGCCGATCTCCGTCCTCGTCAGAGACGTGTGCTCGTGCAGCGGAAAGGCGACGTTGTCCGCGATCGTCATCGAGTCGAAAAGCGCCGAATACTGAAACGCAAAACCCATCTTCTTACGGACTTCGATGAGCTCGCGCTCCGGAAGCCCGGAGATCTCCTTGCCGTCGATGTAGACCAGCCCTCGATACGGCCGCCGCAGTCCGTTGATGACGCGCAGGATGGTCGACTTGCCGGCGCCCGACATTCCGATCACGCACGTGACCTTGCCACGCTCGCAGTCCAGCGAGCAACCGGAAAGCACGATCTTCTGTCCGAAGCGAAGTTCGACGTCGTGCAGGCGAATTTCGACGTTATCGGGAGGCGCCGCTTGCGTGGGGTCGCGGTCGTCGCGCTCCAATACCGTCCTCATTTGAACAGCACGAGAGACATCGCGAAGTTCAGCGCAAAGATAAGGATGATCGATGTGACCACCGCCTGCGTGGTGACGCTTCCGACGCCTTCGGCGCCGCCCTTGGCCCGCAGACCTTCATAGCAGCCGACGAGCGCCACCACGGCCCCGAACACCGCGGCCTTTATCAACCCCGCGATAAAGTCGCTCATGCCGGCCAGGGACTGGACCGATTGCCAATAGACGTAGCTTGAGACGTGGGCGTGAAGGGCGGCGACGATGAATCCGCCGTAGACCCCGACGATGTCCGCGAAGACGGTGAGCATGGGAACCGTGATGATACACGCCAGCAGCCGGGGAACGACTAAGACCTTGGTCGGACTCACTCCCATGGATGAGAGCGCTTCCACTTGTTCCGTGACCACCATGGAGCCGAGCGAAGCGGTGATAGCGGCTCCGGCCCTGCCGGCGAAGACGATGCCGGTCAGCATCGGGCCCAGTTCGCGCAGCGTGCCGAACGCGACGCTGCCGCCGATGAGCTGCGACAAACCGTAGGCGACCGCTTGGGCAGCGGCCTCAAGCGAGATCACCATGCCCGTAAACGCCGAGGTCAGCGTGATGATCGGCCAGGACTGCACCCCGAGGAAGTAGGCTTGACGCAGAACTTCGCTCGGCTTGACGCGAAGCGTCACGATCAACCGCAACGCGTCCCACAACAGAAGCATCAAGCCGCCGGCGTAGCCGAAGAAGCGCGCACCGATATCCGGGAAAAGGGACGGTCTTACACCTGCGGTGCGCATGCATCCCCCCTAGGGCGTTCATCGCTGCTGATCGCATCGAGGACGTGCTGAGCGCCTGCGCGGCGTCTCTCGGCGACTCCCCGCTCGGCTTGCAGATTGTACTGGCGTTGGTAGAGATCGTCCAG
>JACRUD010000123.1 GCA_014304875.1 Vulcanimicrobiota bacterium | reverse complement strand
ACTACATTGGCGGCACTACATTGGCGGCGGGGCCGCGACGACGGGGCCGCGACTAAAGCCGCGGCACTACATTAGCGGCACTACATTAGCGGCCAAGCTAAGGATGAGAACGGGGGAAGGAATCGAAGCGTAGGCGCGTGAGCAGAGCGTTTCTTATCGCTATGGCGGCCGCTATTGCGGCGTTTTTTATTCTACCGGTCGCGGCGCGCTCGGACACGCCTTATCTTTTTCAGAATCCCACTTTGAGCGCTAGTCAAATAGCGTTTGAGTACGGCGGCGAGATCTGGACCGTCGACCGCGCCGGCGGTCAAGCACGGCGATTGGTCACCGGTTTCGATCTCGAAGGGGCGCCGTATTTTTCGCCCGACGGATCGCGGCTTGCGTTCAGCGGCAATTACGACGGCAATATCGACGTCTACGTCGTGCCGTCAAGCGGCGGGGACCCGCGCCGGCTGACGTATCATCCGGGCGCAGACGTTGCGGTCGGCTGGACGCCCGACGGCAAGAACATTCTGTTCCGGTCGGCCCGCGCAAGCTACGCCGACGAGGACATGCTTTACACCGTTCCGATAACGGGCGGTTTTCCGAAACCGCTGCCGCTCGGAATGGCCGAATTCGGTTCTTACTCCGCCGACGCGACGCACTTGGCATACGTGCCGACCGGCCAATGGGAACCGCAATGGCAGCGATACCGGGGCGGCCAAACGACGCCGATCTGGATCGCAGACCTCGCCGACTCCAGCGTGACGGAGATTCCGCGCGACAACACCAACGATCGCAACCCGATGTGGGTCGGCGGCACGGTGTATTTCCTATCGGACCGCTCGGGGCCGGCCACGCTGTACGCCTACGATACCCTCACGCGGCGGGTGCGCCAGCTCATGCGCGATAACGGCTTGGATTTTCTTTCCGCCAACGCAGGGCCAGGTGGGGTCGTGTACGCGCAGCTCGGCTCGCTGCATCTTTACGATATCGCGACGCAGAGCGCACATACCGTCCCGGTGACGATAGCCGCCGATCTGCCTCAAGTCCGCCCGCATTGGATGAAGGTCGGCGATCAGATCCAAAACGCGAACATCTCGCCGAGCGGCGTGCGGGCGGTCTTCGAATCGCATGGCGACATATTCACGGTGCCGGCCCTGCACGGCGACGTCCGCAACATCACGAATACGCCCACCGTCGCCGATCGCGATCCGGCCTGGTCGCCCGACGGTCGCTGGATCGCCTATTTCTCCGACCGCTCCGGCGAATACGCGCTGCATTTGAAGGACCAGAAGGGCTTGCAGCAGGCACGCGTCATCACACTGCCGTCACCGTCGTTCTTTTATACGCCGACATGGTCGCCGGACAGCAAGAAAATCGCGTACTCGGACAAGCATATGAACCTATGGTACGTCGACATCGATCATCCGCGGCCGGTGCGCGTCGATACCGCGCCTTACGAAGCATTCGGAGCGCTGAGTTTCAACGAACAGTGGTCGCCCGACAGCCGCTGGTTGACGTACAACAAGCAGCTTTCCAATTTTCTGAACGGGGTTTTCGTGTACTCGATCGACGATCACCGGCCGAGGCAGATCACCGACGGCATGAGCGACAGCCGCAACCCGGTCTTCGATCAAGACGGCCGTTACCTGTACTTCCTGGCAAGCACCAACACGGCGCTCACCAGCAACGGCCTCGACATGACCAGCGATCAACATCCGACCAGTAGCAACCTTTACATGGCGGTGCTCAAAGAGGACAGCGCGTCGCCCGTCAAACCGCAAAGCGATGAGGAGCGGGTGACCGACGAGCCGACGCCGTCGCCGAAGCCGAGCTCCCGCGCAGGCGCAAAGGGCGCGCATGCGAGTTCGGCGGCGAAGCCGAGTTCTGAAGGCAAACCGCGAGAAGAAACGCCGCAAGTGAGCATCGACTTCGACGGACTGCTGCAGCGCATCATCTCGCTTCCGGTCCCCGCGGCAAACTACGTCCAACTAAATGCGGGCGAAGCCGGCCAGGTCTTCTTGCTGCGCGCGCCCCTGACGACCGTGGAGCCGCAACCGCCGCCCATGTCGGTGCTGAAATTCGATCTGCATTCGCGCAAGACGCTGCCGCTGGCGAACGGAGTCACGGGGTTCGCGTTGTCGTTCAACGGCAAGAAGATGCTTGTGAACCAGGACGATCACTGGTCGATCGTCGGAACGGAGGCTCCCGCAGATCCGGGCGAAGGCGCGATCGCGACCGACGACATGGAACTGCAGTCCCAGCCGCGCCAAGAGTGGGCGCAGATGTACCATGAGACCTGGCGCATCGAACGGGACTTCTTCTACGACAAGCATTTCGGTGGCCTCAACATCGCGCGGACCGAGCAGCGGTTTGCCGCTTTCCTGCCCGGCATCGGGTCGCGCAACGATCTCAGCTTCCTCTTGCGGCAGATGCTCAGTTACCTTTCGACCGGGCACTTATTCGTCAACGGCGGTGCTCAGCCGCCGCTCCAGCACGTCAACGTCGGATTGCTCGGCGCCGATTACAGCGTGCAGCAGGGCCGGTACAGATTCGCGAAGATCTATAGCGGGCAGAACTGGAATCCCGAGCTGCAAGCGCCGCTTACTCAGCCCGGCGCCACCGTCCACGCCGGCGAGTATTTGCTGGCCGTCAACGGGCGGCCACTGCATGCCGATCAGGATGTCTACAGCGCGTTCGAAGGCACGGCTGGCAAGCAGATCGTGATCAAGGTCGGGCCAAGCGCCGAGGCGTCCGGATCGCGCGACATCACGGTCACGCCAGTCCGAAACGAAGGCGCGCTGCGAAACTATGAGTGGATCGACCATAACCGGGCTGAAGTGGATCGTCTGAGCGGAGGCAAACTGGGCTACGTCTATCTGCCGGATACTCAATATGGCGGCTTCACGAATTTCAACCGCTATTTCTTCGCGCAGGTCAACAAACAAGGCGTTATCCTGGACGAGCGCTTCAACCACGGCGGGCAGATCGCCGACTACATCATCGATATGCTGCAGCGCAAACCCATGGGCATTCTCGTGCCGCGCGAGGGCAGGATCACGCTCGATCCGCCGCTCGCGA
The DNA here is from genome assembly GCA_014304875.1 of Vulcanimicrobiota bacterium. Lineage (GTDB taxonomy): Bacteria > Vulcanimicrobiota > Vulcanimicrobiia > Eremiobacterales > Eremiobacteraceae > Mawsoniella > Mawsoniella australis. Next base: position 413 of record JACRUD010000123.1, on the reverse strand, counting down.
TTTACGGCCCGAAAGTCATGATCATCAATCAATATGCCGGGTCGGGCGGCGATGCGATGCCTTGGTACTTCCGCAACGCCAAGATCGGGCCGCTGGTCGGCGTGCGGACTTGGGGCGGTCTGGTCGGCATCGGAGGTTATCCTGCGTTGATGGACGGCGGGGGCGTCACCGCGCCGCGCATCGCCATCGGCGGACTGCACGGGCAGTGGGAAGTGGAAGGGCACGGCATCGCGCCCGACATCGAGGTGTGGCAGAATCCGCAGTTGACGCGCCGAGGTCGAGATCCGCAGCTAGAGGTAGCGGTTCAGACGGCGATGCGCATGCTGCGCGAACATCCCGTGCCACATTTTGCGCCGCCGCCGTATCCCAACCATCACGAACGTATACCCCGCTGAGGGGGGCGGACCTAAAGG
>JACRUD010000149.1 GCA_014304875.1 Vulcanimicrobiota bacterium | reverse complement strand
CTCTGGAGCTACTTGCTCTTCGGCAACACAAGCGATCTGTCGGGCGTCATGCGAAGCAGCGGGGCAGTGCAGTGGCCGCCCGCGATCTTCATCTTCGCGATTTGGGGCGTCGAGGTCCCCACGGCGTACGTGATGATGCACCGCATCGGGTTGGACGGCGTGTGGGTGGGATATCCGGCGGCGTTTACCTTCTCGTTGCTCTTCGCTTTTGGTTACTACCGGTTCTTTTGGAAGAAGCAGAGGCACAAGCGCCTTATCTGAGGCCGCCCGGCGCGGACGCCGCCATGGCTTCGGCCCCAGCGGGTCTTACACGCCGATCTGGGCGATGATTTGATCGCACAGAGATTTAAGGACCGGATCGGTCGCAAGGCGAGCGGCACGGCCGAACTCAGCGCGGGCGTGGGCGCCATCGCCTTGCCGCAGGCGAATGGCTCCGCGCAGGAAGTAGACCTTGGCGTAGGACCCGCTCAGCTTCAGCGCCTCGCCTGCCTCTTTATCGGCGGCGACGAGATTGCCGCTGCGATACTCAGCGAGCGCTAAGTCGTAGTGCGCCTGCACGTAGGCCGGGTGCAAGAGCGTGGCAACCGCGAAGTTCTTCGCCGCCTCGTTCGACTGGCCGTCCAGATAATTCGCCAGTCCGAGGTCGAAGTGGGCGCGCATGGAGTTCGAGTGCGCGGCGATGATCTTGGAAAAGATCGCTTTGGCGCCTACGAAGTCTTCTTGAGCGATGTCCACCACTCCTAAATTGAACCACGCGGGAATCATCGCAGGGTCGCGCGTGACGCATGCCCTCAGCTCGGTGGATGCGTCGTTGTACCGACCGAGCGCGTACAGGTCGAGCGCACGGTCGTAGTGAGCTTGGTTGTTGTCAGCGGCCAGAGCGACGACGGCGTCGAACTTGCTCAGCGAGCCCGGGTAGTCGCCGCGGTGGTAGAGGTCGACTCCGTCGCTCATGAGCGAGTCGATGCGCAGCTGGCGGAAGAAGTTGGCGGCCGAGGCGCTGGCGGCGCATGACACGATCGCGGCCGCGACGGCGATCGCTACGACTTGCTTTTTCATGGATAGCCGGCCGACTGAGCGTCGCCTCCGTGGGATCCGTAGTTGCCGCCCTGCAGCCGCGGTGCGAACACTTCGGCCGCCGCGACGCTTTCGCTGACGCCTCCGGGACCAACGGGGTCGATCAGCGTGTAAGGCCCTTCATCATCCGGTCCGACCGCGCCGGCGAGCCCCTTCTGAACGAGTTCCATCGCGGTGGGCGGCCCCGCGGTCGCGGTCACGTTTTGCCAGTGGAGCAGCGCGGTCTGCGAGATGGCGACCACGAAGACCGCTAAGGTCGCCGATAGGAGCCGTGTGCTTTTCCGGCTTGGGGATATACGATTCATCGAACGTCTTTCTCCTTATGCGAGGACGGGAAGCTTCAGCGTAAAAGTCGTTCCGCCGCCCTCGCGGCTCTCGACAAAGACATCGCCGCCATGAGCTCGGGCGATCCAACGGCATAGCGGCAGGCCCAGTCCGTGGTTGGCACGGCCGTCGCCGGACTGCGGCCCCGCGTTGTGAAAACGTACGAAGATATTTTGCCGCTCGTGCTCTGGGATGCCGCGCCCGCCGTCCCGCACCGACAGGCACGCCGTCCCGTTGGATGTCCAGACCGATACGGCCACTCGGTCGTGGGCCGGCCCGTGCCGCAATGCGTTTTCCACCAGGTTGGTGACGAGCTGCGACAGCTTTAACTCGTCGCCTAAAATGATAGCGCTCTCGCTGCGGGTCGCCCGCAGATCGATGCCGCGTGCCTCGGCGAGCGGCCGCACATCCCGCACGACGGCGTTGCTCACGGTCAGCAAATCGATCGGTTCGCGGTCGAGAGCGCTGTCGGCGTCCAGATGGGCAAGCGTCAGCAGCTGGTCGATCATCCGTTCCATCCGTTGCGCCTGATGGTCGATGATGCGCAACCGCTCCCTCAGGTCGACGCTGTCCGAGAAGTCGCCCCGATGGAGCGTGGCCGATGTCTCCGTGCGTATGACGGCCAGCGGAGTTCGTAGGTCGTGCGATGCGTCGTTCGTGAACTGACGCTGTAACGTGATGGCGCGTTCGAGCGGCCGCAGCGTGACTTTCGCCAGAACGAACGCGGCCGCCACAACTAAGATGACGGCGCCCGCATTGGCCGCCAGCAGAAGCAGCGCGTCTCTGTGAAGCATGCTGTTCGCGGCCGCGACGATGCCGGGATCGTCGCGAAACGGCTCGATGTCCTGACGGACGATCAACGAAAGCAACACGTAGACGATGACCGAAAACGCGCCCAAGACGAGCATCAGAATGCCGGCGTAAGCCACGGTCAGCCGCAGGCGCGGCTTGCCGACGTTTTCGAGCGCGAATCTCACGGCTTGTCGATCGTGTAGCCGACGCCGCGCACGGTGCGAATGCGGCTGCCGCTGGCGCCATCATCGATTTTGCGCCGCAATAATTTGATGTAGACCTCCAGCAGGTTGGTGCTGCCGTCGTGCTCGGTGCCCCACAGCCTTTCTAGGATCGAATCTTTCGTCAAGACCATTCCGGCGTTGGTCAAAAGATAGAGGAGCAGGCGATACTCGGTCTTCGTCAGCTGCAGAACGCGGCCGGCCGACGTGGCTCGGTGGCGAAGCACGTCGACGGAGAGGTCGCCAACCTCAACCGTACGCGGGCGCAGCGCTTCCAACGGCCGGCGGAGCAGCGCGTGGATGCGCGCGAGCAACTCCGGGAATGCGAACGGCTTGGCAAGGTAGTCGTCAGCTCCCGTATTGAGCCCGCTGACGCGATCGGCGACTGAATCGCGAGCCGTCAGCATGAGAATGGGCGTGCTGATGCCGAGTTTGCGCGCCTCGGAGCACACCGACAAGCCGTCGCGACCTGGAAGAACGATGTCGAGGATCGCGAGTTGGTAATCGCCTCCTGACAGCTGGGACAGACCGGTCTCGCCGTCCGGCACTGAATCGACGGCGAACCGCTGATCGCGCAATGCCCGGCTCAGCGAAGCAGACAGACCCGGATCGTCTTCTATGAGAAGCAGCCGCATGTGTATCGTTTCTCTATGCCGCAAAACCGGCCGCCAGCCAAAGCGGCATTCACCGGACCCCGGACCATCTTAGGATACGGACCGAGCCTGAAAGTTTCCTGAAAATCACCATGTCGGAGCGACTCGGCTCGGATTTGGACAATCACCTCACACGCTCCACTCCCAGGAATTCCAAATAACGCTTCCGGCCGGTGCCGGCTTGAATCCCCTAAAGCCGTCCCGCAAAGCGTTGATCGACTTCGACCAGTAGAGAAAGTCCGCCGGCACCTGCTCGTCGAGCAGGCCTTGGATCTCGAAATAGGCCTTTTGGCGCGTCGCACGATCGTTGGAACCGAGCGCGATACGCTCGCGAACGTCGACCCGCGGATCGCAGAAGAAAGAGAAGTTGTCGCCCGCCGGCGGCCGCTGGTCGCACGCCCACAGTGCTGAGT
>JACRUD010000065.1:10683-16810 GCA_014304875.1 Vulcanimicrobiota bacterium | reverse complement strand
CCATCGCACCAAATCCTGACATGCTGGGGGCGGCCAGAACCATTGACTCCGCGCTCTCACCGGCCGAATCCCAAGCTATTTTACGAATCTCGGCAAGCCTGCGGGCCCAAGCGCGCCAGATGATGCAAAACGAGCATGCTCAAATGCCCGGCGGGCAAGCGAACGTGGCTGGGGAAGCTCATCATCGCGCCATGGAAGCCGGTATGCATAAGTCCTGGAGCAACGATCCTGCTTTCGTGCTGTTCCACATCGTCATGCCGGGGCCGGGTCGCGGCGAAGCCATGCACTAGCATGTCGCACCTATTCGCAGGCGCGGTCTAAATCGTCGCTTCGGACGTCGCTCCTCCTCGCAAGTCGGCCGGTTCTTAAGGGCAACCGGCCGCTTGCGTTACTTTCTTGAAATTCGGTTCGCGGTTTCGGCAAGACATTGCCCTAAAGCCCGTTAAGGTCAACGACCCTAGCTGCCCGTTGTGCGGCGCGCCGTGAGGACTTGAGATGCTCACGCCAAGCCGAAATCTGGCTTTCCTCTTAGCGCTGGCGTTGCCGATCCTATGCGGACGGGCATGCCGCGCAACCGAAGTCCCGGGCGGGCCGCGCGCGCTGCGTCTCCATCACCTCGTCATCGTCGTTCAAGAGAATCGCAGCTTCGACAACTTGTTCAACGGTTTTCCTGGGGCGGATTCTCACCCGTACGGCCTCTCGCGCGGCAAGGTCATCCGTTTGCGGCCCGTGCCGCTCGAGTTCCCCGCCGACGTGAACACAGCCATCAGGATTTCCTGGCCGCTTTCGATGACGGGAAGATGGACGGGTTCGACGGCGAGCGTCAAACCCCGTGGCAAAATGCGACGTTTCCCTACGCGTACGTTCCGAGCGCAGAGACGGTTCAGTACTGGCGCATGGCGCAGCAATACGTGATAGCCGATCGCATGTTTCAGTCGAACAGCGGTCCGACGTACCCGGCGCATCAGTATCTGATCGCGGGGCAATCCGCGATGGTCGACGAAAACCCCGACGAAGAGGGAACGGCGACGTACGCATGGGGCTGCGATTCCCCCAAAGACGCCCTCACATCGGTGTTGGGCCCGGCGGGCGGGGACCTGCCCGGTCCTTTCCCTTGTTTCTCGTATAGGACCATCGCCGACGAATTGGACGCGGCTCACATCTCGTGGCATTATTACGCTCCGCCGCTCGATAAGATCGGCAGCATCTGGTCGGCGTTCGATGCGATCAGGCCGATACGATACGGTCCGGACTGGCCCAACGTCGTCACCCCCGAAACGCGCGTGCTCGATGACATCCGCGCCGGTCAGCTTGCCGGCGTGACGTGGATCGTGCCGTCGTTTAAGAGTTCCGATCACGCTCTGCTCGGCAAAGACTTTGCCACCAGGGAAGCGGACGCTGATACGGGACCTCAGTGGGTATCAAGCATCGTCGATACTTTGGGCCGCAGCCGATTTTGGAACGACTCCGCAGTCTTGGTCCTTTGGGATGACTGGGGCGGCTGGTACGACCACGTCTCGCCGCCTAAGCTGGATTCCATGGGCTTGGGCTTTCGCGTCCCGCTGCTGGTCATCTCGCCGTTCGCCAAGAGGCACTACGTGTCGCATCAAACGCACGAATTCGGCAGCATCCTGAAATTGATTGAAAAAACTTTCGGGTTGGCAACGTTGACCGACGTCGACGCGCGAGCCGACGATCTCAGCGACTGTTTTGATTTTCGCCAGACTCCGGCGCACTTCGTCCCGATCGATTCGGGAGTCGATGCCGCGTACTTCGACCGGCAAAGACCTGACTATCTGCCGCCCGACGACGATTGACGATCGCCATACCGGCGCCTTCTGTGGCGAAGCGACTATCACGAGCCGATCTCCCCGTATAAGCGGCAAGTGCGATATTAGCGGGCGTCATTTCGCCATGTCATGAGGCCGCCGACGACCACCGTGCCCAGGGGGGGTTGCGTCGAGCTGCCGGACCTGGGAAGGGCCGTGGTCTCAGCAAATTCTAAGCTCGCGGCGCGCAAGACATCGCCTGTCGGCCAAGAACATTCAAAGCGAGGCGAACCAACCTGCGGCGCACCATCGACAAGGATCAAATTCCAACGTGATTGGACGAAGCTGGAGTTCTAGCCTAACGGCGGCCGTCATCGCGGCGGCGTGCGCGCTGCTCGCGGCGGGTGCGGGATCCTGGGCCTTTACGGCTGTTGCGCCCAATATATGGCTGGATGCCAATCTGCGGTCGCTTGTGGCTCGCGACGTCGTTCAGACTTCGAGCGAGCTCGAGAGTCGGCATCGCCCGCTAGCGGAAATCGCTCGGACGCTGGTCACCCGCATCCAGTCATCGCCTGGTTTTCGTGCCGCCGTGGTCGATGAATCCGGCAGGCTCTTGGCAGGGGAAAAGGAGATCGCCGCTGCGCGGCCGCCCGGGATTCGTCCGGAGGACGAGCACCGGCGCCGTTCAGGAACCATGGGGCCTCGGATGATCTACGCGTTGCACCCTCCGGCATCCGACGGCATCAGCTTCGTGGCATGGCCGCTGAGTTCGATCACGAGCCCACCGTCGATGGTCCGTATCGACGGTGGGCTCGTGATCTTCAATTCGGACCACGATGCTCTGCAGTCAATCCAGAACATCGGACGGGCTTTCATCGTGATTCTTGTCGCGTTGACCTTCGGCTTGGTGTGGCTCGTGAGCCGCCAAGCGCTCGCAGGCGCGCTGCATCCGATGGACCGCGTGCGCGCGGCGCTGCTCAAACTTTCGCAGAACGACTATACGCGTTTGGAGGCGCTCGGTTCTGAAGATAGCGCCGTGACCGAGTTGGTCGCCGCCTATAACGCCGCGGCCGCGGAGATGTCAAAGGTTCGGCGGCGGCAGGCGGAGGTTGAAACGAAGATGCGTGAGTTCGTCGCCGATGCCGGCCACCAGCTCCGCACGCCGCTTGCCGTCATCATGGGGTACGTTCAGCTGCTGCGCCAAGGCAACCGCCGCGATGACGGCATCACGAGTAAAGTGTTCTCCGAAATCGACGGCCAGGGTGAACGGATGAGCGTGCTCATTCAAAAACTGTTGCTGCTCACGCGGCTTGAAAGCCAAGAGCCGCGCGACGTGAAGATCATGGATGCGTCCGACGTCGCTCAAAGCGTCGTCGAATCGTTCCGCCCCTTGGCCAACGGTTCGGCGCTGACTTTGTCCGCCCAACCCGACGCGTTCGTGCAAGTCTCCGAATCCGAGTTGCGGGAATCGATCGGCAACTTGCTCGACAACTCGCTTAAGTACGCGCCCGGCGCTTCGATCAACACTGTCGTCCGCAGCGACGATGGTTGCGTGCGCATCGCGGTGGCCGACGAGGGCCCCGGCATGGCTCCCGACGTCCGTGCCCGTGCGTTCGAGCGATTCTCGCGCGGCGAGACGGCCGGCTCCGTGACGGGATCCGGGTTAGGACTTGCGATCGTCGAACGCGCCGCTCAACGAGCGGGCGGCTCGGTCAGTCTCGATACCGCTCTTGGCAAGGGCACGACGGTGGAGATGAGACTGCCGGCTTGGCAGCACGTTTCCAAGGCTTAACGTCGCGTTCCGGCTCGTCAGGTTTACGGCTGGCCGAAGCTTCGTGACCCGATAAGCGGATGGTGTCTAGTTGCCGCCGCGCAGTGAGTAGCCGGCCCCGCGCAGCGTGTGAATCAGCCGGCGCGGCGAGTCAGCGTCGATCTTGCTGCGCAGATATGAGATGTACGTCTCGACGTTGCCGATCTCGCCTTCGAAATCAACGCCCCACACAAGCGTGAGCAGTTCTTCCTTGCCGAACACGCGGCGCGGTTCGCGCATAAGCGTGACGAGCAGAGTGAACTCCTTATTGGTGAGAGCGATGGGGCGCCCTGCCCTGCGTACTTCGCGGGTCTTGAGGTCGACGCTCAGATCATCGTACTGAAGATGAGCCGGCGCGGATATGTGCGGCCGCCGAAGGCACGCTTCGAGCCGGCTGACGAGCTCGGCGAAAGCGAATGGTTTGGGCATGTAGTCGTCGGCCCCCAGCGTCAGGCCCGTCACCCGATCGTCGACCTCTCCTTTGGCGGTCAGCATGATCACCGGCGCTTGCGTTTGGCGGCGAATCATGGGCAGCAGCGTAAAGCCGTCGGCATAGGGCATCATGACGTCCAGGAGTATGGCGTCGGGTTGCCACTCGGAGATCGTGACGTCCAGCCCTCTGCCGTCAGTCAACCAACGCACGGCGTACCCGTGCTGCTCCAAGCCCATGCGCAGCATGTCGCGGATGGATCGCTCGTCGTCGACAACCAATACTTTGGAACCCTGCGGCATAGCTCGAGCCTTGATGTTTCTCCGCCCAGATGATGCACCGCGCTGATTACACGGCGACAACCGCAAGCCCGCCTGAAATCACGACCGACGGCATGGGATGCAGCCATCGCTTTGAGCCCCGTCCGACACCGCTTCTCAGGTCGGGCTAAGCTGGCACGCATATAATCATCGAAAGCAAAGCCGGTGTGGGCGGGTCCCTTGGTCGCTTTGCGCCAAGCGTAAAACCACCAGAAACGCCGGACCGCGAAGGAAGGAAAAAGCGACGTCACCCTTTTCCCGGCTCGTTGGTTGCTTCATCGCCGCAGCAGCACTATGCTCGTCTTCGGTTTTTTCCTTGCCTGCCGCAGCGATGTCGACCTCTAAGGAGATCGCCAAGGGCCGTCAGGAAAATGAGGCCATCAATAGACAAAGCATCGTCGTCGCCGATCCGTTCCTGACATCATGGGTCGACCGGATCGGATCGCAACTCGCCCAGCGCCGCCTGCGGCGCGATATCAATTACACGTTTACCGTCATCGACGACCAAAGCATCAATGCGTTTGCGATAAAAGGCGGCTTCGTCCACGTCAACGCGGGCCTGTTGAACTTCGTCTCGTCTGACGATGAGCTTGCCGCGACGCTGGGTCATGAGATGGGCCACGTGGAGCTTCATCACGTGACCAAAGCGGACAATACCAACACGGTGATCGGCATTCTCGAAAGCATTGTCTCGCTGATCTCTATTCCCACCGCGATCCTGGGCGGCATCGCGGGCGAACTTGCCTCCCAGAAGTACTCGCGCATCGATGAACTGCAGGCCGACAAGTACGGCTTGTCGCTTATGTCCGCATCAGGATACGATCCCCAAGCCGCCGTGTCGGTCATGCGCAAGCTCAACGCCATGGACGCGGGTCCCGGCGGCCGCGCCGACAAGGCGTTCCTGGATCATCCGGTTCCCCGGGACCGCGTCGCGCATCTGTTGGGGTATCAGCCGCTGGACCGTCCTTCAGCGGCCGCGCTTATGGGGCGCGGCGAGCATGATGCTTCGGAAGGCAGATACTCGTACGCGCAAGCCGCGCTGCTGTCCGCTAGTTCGGCGGGCCACGCTCCGCCGCCCGCGTCTGAAGTACGGTTCCTGAACTATGCCTTGCGCGAATCCGGACCGCTCGCGTCGCCGCATAGCCGCTCATTTGCGCCGGCCATCGGCGCCTCCGATCCGAGGCGCCGTATCGCCTCGTCGGCACTGATCGCTGCCGAGCGTCAACGCGTCAAAGCGCAGCAGACGCTGAAAAGCGCCGCGCCGGCAGGCGAGACGGAACTGTCAGATCTGGAGCATCGCCTCAGTTCCTCGCAAGCGATCGCCGCGGAAGCACAGACGGCTGCTGGGAGTGTCGTTCGGTCCGGAGGTTCCGGCCAGGATAGCCCTCGTGACCTCGCCGCCACCCTAAATCGCAATCTCAACGATATCGCCAATCTGACGGATGACGTCTTCGCATCGGCGCCCGGCATCGTCGACGCGGAGCGGCAGGTCCTCAGCGACATGCTGACGCCGCTGGCCGACGATGTGGCGCTGACCCCGAAATACACCGCCCTGCTGGCGTACTATCCGTCGATGACCGCGAACATCGACTCAGCGACAGCCGGACTGATCGATGCGGTCGCCAAGGGACGGGCCGCGCTGGCTGACGTCGCGACGGCGCTGAACGGATTGGACGCCGGCGTTTCTTTGGAACTTAACCATCCGGCCGCACAGTCGGGCAGTTCTGAGACCCGGCACGGAGACCGCATGCGGGCGGCGATGATCGGGTTCGCATCAGATGTCGGGGCGGCCCAAATC
>JACRUD010000065.1:0-10673 GCA_014304875.1 Vulcanimicrobiota bacterium | reverse complement strand
GATGTACTCCTCGCAGGCGGTGACGCTCTCTGCCCAGCTTTCCATGTTGGACCTTTACTCGTCGCCGGAACGGTTCGCCGCTTACGGAGACGCGATCGCGTATCGATTTCCCGGCGTGCAACCGTTGTCGTACGCGCACGCCGCCGAAATAGGCATGCCGCCCGGCGAGCTTGGATGTGCAGCCTGGGTCGCTTTTGAAAGTCGACGCCCGCTTTTGGAAGTGGCGACGGCGATGCGTCGAACGGGTCAAACCTGCGCAACTGCCCCCGACCACTACGGCTTTTCCGCGGAGTCGATGGAAATCGCGGAAGGACTGCTCTTCGAAGACTATGACGAGACGCCGTCCTTGCCGCAGCAGTAAGCCTTGGTCCTGTTGGGGCATCTCAATGCTCGACGCCCTCTCGCACGAGCATCGCCTTGTAGATCTCACCGACGCGTTCGAGCGTGTCGATGTCTGCCGGTGGTTTATCGTCGCGGATCCGCACGATGCGGGGAAAGCGCAGCGCAAACCCGCTTTCATGCAGTCCGCTTTTCTGGATGATATCGAATGCGACTTCGATGACCACCTCTGGGGAGACCGTCAGGGCATGGCCGCGCCGACCGACGGCGTGCTCCAAAAACCATCCTGTTCGCTGCGCGATCTCCTTATCGGCGAGACCGGAATACGCTTTGCCGATCGTCTGCAAGCGTCCGCGACCGTCGCGGACCGCAAACGTGTAGTCCGAGAGGACGTTCGCCCGTTTTCCATGTCCCCATTCGACCGCAACGACCACGACGTCGAACGCTGAAAGCTCGCGCTTGAGTTTGAGCCACCATTTCCCGCGCCGACCCGGGTGGTATGGAGAATCGATCCTTTTCAACAACACGCCTTCGTGCCCGGCCGCCCGCGCCTCTTCGAAGTGCCCGTGGAGCGCCCGGAGCGCTGTCGCCGGTCAAGCCTTGGTGCGCGGCAACGGCGACGTGCCGCTGCGCGATGTCCAGGGCGTCAAGTCTTTCGCGCCGCCGCAAAAGCGGCTGATCCAGCAAATATTCCTGGTCGTTTGCCAGGATATCGAAGCACATGAATACCACCGGCACCTCGGCGAGCAGGTCCGCCGCGATCGTTTTGCGCTGCAGGCGGGCTTGCAGGTACCGAAACGGCAGAACCTGACCGTCGCGCCGTGCTATCAACTCTCCGTCGAGGATGAAACTTCCCGGGATCGCCGCCACCGACTCGACGACTTCCGGATACGAGCGCGAGACGCGTTGAGCGTGCGTGAAAATATGCGCATGTGAGAGCCGGACTTATGGACCTGGGCCCGGATGCCGTCGAATTTATATTCAACGATCCAATCCGCTCCGACGAGCTCGCGGTACGTCGAACCGAACTGAACCGGCGAGGCCAGCATGAAGCCGACCGGCGATCCATAGGCGATTTTGAGACCCTCAAGGGTGCCGCTGCGCGCAGCGAGGGCGACGCTTCCGATGTCGGCGCAAGCCATCGCGGCGCGGCGAACGTCGGGCGCGCGCGCGGCGAACGCCGTCGCGATTGCGTCCACGACAAGACCTTCACCCAAGCCGATGCGTAAGTCGCCGGTCACGATCTTTATGACGTATTTCGCTTCTACGGCCCGAGTGCAGGCCGCGAGGATACGCCGGCACAGTGCGAGGCGTTTGCTCCCGGCGGACTTTCCCGCTGCCGAGGCGATATCGCCGAACAGCAATCGCAAGCGTCGCGGGCGAAAGCCGGTCGTCGAATAGCGACGGAGGACAGCCCGGGCGCACGAGGTCGCACAGGGCAGAGCCCAGGTCACCATGCCGGCGATACTCATGCGCGAGCAGCGCGTCGTCGAACCGCCAGACGGCCTTAGCTGCGGCGACGATCGCGTTGCCGCCGATCGATTCGCAGGCCTCGCCGAATTCTATCATGTCAAGTAGGTATGCCGGTCGTCATCCTGTGTCCCGCGACAGGTGCGTGCGCGACGCCGCGCCCGAAGATAAAGGCTACATCGAATCGAAAGGATGGTAAACACCGGCAGCGGCTGCAACCAGCCGCTGAGGACCGCGACTAGGAGACGATAGCGATGGATCACAAGATCGTCGGGACGACACTTCCGGTTTTAGAAATGACGCTGCAGCCCGGGGATAGTATCATCGCAGAGCCGGGCGAGCTTTCCTGGATGATGGGGAACATTCAACTCCGGACGAGCACCCAAGGCGCAGGCGCCAAGAACCTCTTCGGCGTGCTCAAGCGTGCTATTGCAGGCGGCGGACTGTTTCTCACCGAGTATTCCGCTCAAGGGGGATCTGGGTTAGTGGCTTTTGCCGCCAAACTGCCCGGCCAAATACTGGCCGTCGACGTGCAGCGCGGCCGCGGCTACATGATTCATCGTCACGGCTTCGTTTGCGCGACTCCCGGCGTGGAAGTGACCGTCGGATTTCAGCGCTCGCTCGGAGCCGGCATCTTCGGCGGCGACGGTTTCGTTCTGCAGCGGCTCGGGGGTACGGCCAACGCGTTCATCGAGTTGTCCGGCGAAGTGGTGGTCTACGATCTGCTGCCGGGACAGGAATTGCGGGTTCATCCGGGCCACGTCGGGATGTTCGAGGAAAGCATCAATTTCGACATCACGATGGTGCCTGGAATCGCGAACGCTCTGTTCGGCAATCAAGGCTTGTTTCTCGCGCGCCTGGTCGGACCCGGCCGCGTGTGGCTTCAATCTTTGACGCTTCCCAATCTGGCGCATGCGTTGCGGCCCTACGTCGGCCGAGAAACCGCCCCGGCGGCCGCCGTGAGCGGCGGCGTGGGCGGTGCGGTCGCGGGTCAGGTCTTCAAAGACATCTTGGGCCAGTAACGAGGGATGCGGCTTTGCCGCCCCGTCGTCGCTCTTGGATCAGAACATCTTGGCTCCGGCAAGCACCATCATGCCGGCGATCGCCGGACGCACGACCTTGTCGGGTAACCGAGTACAAAGCTTGCTGCCGATGATGACTCCCGGGACGGAACCGAGAAGCAGATTCCACGTCAGGTGAAAGTCGATGCTGCCTAACGTGAAATGGCCCAGCGCAGCAATCGGTATGATTAGCGCGGCGAATGCCACATCGGATCCGACGAGGGACTGCAATCGTGCCGAAGGCAAGATGAAAAGCAGCGCCGTCAGCGTGATCGAACCGGCGCCGATCGACGTGACGCTGACCAGAAAGCCCACGACTAATCCGAGCCCCATGATGATGTGCGCTCGCGGCCGCAGCGGAACCCACGCTTTGCCTTCGGCGCGCCTGCGTCTGACGAACTGCGAGACGATCATTATGGCAGCGATCGAAAACATCAAGATGGCCAGAAAGTGCTTCAGCCAAATGTTTAGCTGGTCCAGACTCACGTGGTGCTTTACGTAGCCGAGACTCAAGATGCCCACGATGGCACCCGGGATGCCGCCGATCGCCAGCAGTATGACGAGCTTGGCGTTGATCGTCCCTTGCCCGCGATGGACCCAAGCGCCCACGATCTTGGTCGGCAAGCTGTACGCAAGGTCGGTGCCGACGGCGATGAGCGGATGCACGCGCAGCAGCAGCACGAGAATGGGCATCATGATCGAGCTGCTTCCGACGCCCGAGAAACCCACTAACGTCCCGACTACCAGGCCGGCTAACGCTATATGCCAATCCATCCTGAAGTATCCCTACCTAGACGTCCAAGCCGAACCATCCTACTATCGGCAGACGCGGTCGGCTCACCTACCCAAGCCGGATTGCCGTTGCTGAAAGGCTTCCTAGCCCTCGCCCGTCGCCGAGTGCTCCGCGTCCGCCAGAGCATCGACGATGGCGTGGGGATCGGCGGCCTTCGTCATCGCTTGCGCCTCGGCATCGTAGCGGTCGCGTAAATGCGGATCATCGCGCCGCTGCGATTCCAGCAGCTCGATGATCTTTGCGACTTTCTGCTCCGTGAGGACGGCGAATTGCAGGGCCAAACGCGAGCGGCGGTCGGCGACATCCCCGAGCCGCGTTTCGGTCGTCAGGATCAACACGGTCATCAGCAATGCGCACAGCGTCGCAATGCCCTGCAACCCAAAGAACGGAAGCGGATCGAAAGGAGCGTGGCCGCTCGCCCGCAGGACCGCGTTGACGAGGACCCACGAGATGACGAAAACCAAAATCCCGTAGACGAAGCCCGGTTGCCCGAGTCGTTTGGTCGTGGACTCGATCGCGCGCTGGTGGGGCGTGGCCTCGGCATGAACCCGGGCGCGAAGCTCGGCGATCGAGTCGATCGTCTCCTTGACGTGGTCGGGAACATTTCGGCTTTGCGACACCTAAGGGTAACGCCGCCGAGGGGCCAAGGGTTCTCCCTTGACGAGCTTCCCGGGCATGAACCATCAGCCGGCTTCGATCCCGCCGCGGCGGCACGGTCGGTTTGTCGATGATCGCCGGCGGTCGACCCAGTCGCGCCACGCAGCGGTCTTGGTCTTGAAAGATTCTCAGTCTATTTGAAGCAGCTCGTAGTACACTACGATCGTATGCTAGCGCGCGCCTTCGTCGGCCTGCCCGTGCTGCAGCGCCGGTTCGCGCTCAGCATCGCGGGCTTGCTATTGTTGATCGCGACGGCGCCGACCTGCGCCTCGGCTCAGTCGGACGACGGTCTGATCACCATCACGGTGTCGGAAGGCAAGAGCAAAACGCCGCTCGCGCTGGCGAGAGTGCTTCTCAACGGACCGGTCATGACGAGCGAACTGACCCGGGCCGACGGCGAGGTCGTATTTCGCGATGCACCGGCCGGAACGTATACGGCGCGGGTGGGTAAGGCCGGCTACCAGCAGGTGACGACAGCGCCCTTCGAAGTGGTCTCGAGCAGAGCGGTCGCCGTCACCGTCCAACTGGCGCCGACGTCGGATGTGAAGACGCTGGGAACTGTCGTCGTGAAGTCGTCAGCGACGGTCTCGATTAACGCAGTCACTGCGGACAGCGCGATCCGCAAGCTGTCTCCGACTCTAAGCGAGGCACTCGGCAAACTCGCCGGTGTGTCGGTGGCCAGCGATTCGCCGGCGAACGATGCCAGTCAGACGATCTCGCTGGAAGGCCACGATCCGTCGCAGACCCAGCTCATGCTCGATGGTATCCCGCTCAACAGCCCAGGGATCGCGGGAGACCTGCGCTCCTTCGATTCCGATCTCTTCGGGGGCGCATCGGTGAGCTTTAACCCGGTCCCCGGCGCTTTAGGCGGTTCGGTCAACTATCGAACCATCGAACCCACCTCGACGTGGCAAACGTCGTTTACCACGAGGGTTGGCAATCTAGGGTCCGCTTCTACGATTTTAGCGGAGCAGGGAAGGCTGCATGGCCTTGGCGTCGCATACCTGCATGCGATCCGCGGCAGCAACGACTTGCTCGACGGGCAAGCCTTTGCCGACACGAGCGGCTTGGCGTACGTGCACAACGGCGCCAACCAAACCGACGGCGACCTTTTGAAGCTGCGCGCGCGGCTGGGGCAAGCCCATTCGCTGAGCGCAACGTTGATCTCTTCCAACGGGTACAACGACGCCATCTGCACGGTCGACACGGGTCCGTTGCCGTGCGGGTACGGGCCGGGCAACTCGAACTATCGCCGCTTCACGCTGGGAGCGCTCAGCGACTCGGCGCTCGTCGGCATGACCTCGGTTCAGCTGTCCTTGTTCGGAACGCAATCTCGCTTCGACCGCGATCTGCTCGATCGATACGTCGACGGAATCGGCGCGCCTTTTGCTTCCCAGACCACCGCAACGACGCATGGTGTTTCGTTTGGCCTTCAGCTGCCCTCGCGCGAACGCCATACGATTTCGCTTCAGGCGACGACATCGGCATCGAGCACCCGGTCTGCTGGGCTGATCCCGAGTGCGACGCTTTACGCCGGCGGCGAAGCCAGCAGTTCTTACGCGTCGCTGTCTGTCGCGGACTCGGTCCGATCCAACGATCAACTCACCCTCGGCGACCATATCGGTCTTGCCAGGTCCAACGGCAAATCTGCGTCGCTGCTTGCCGGTCTGAGCGCCGCTTGGAGTCCGAGGCCCCAGGACTCGTTCGGCGGGACGATCGATGTCGGGAGCAACGGGGGCGGTGGCCGCCGGGTCGGCACGCTTTCTGACCCCGTCTCGCTGCAGTTCAACTGCGGCGGCGAAGTCGCGTTCGGGTCCGGGCCCGGTGACCAAGCCGGCTCACAGACGTCGCTAAGCGAACGCGCGACCTGGCAGCATCGGTTGGGAAGGATCGGTCAGATATCGGCATCGTTGTACAGACAAGTCCAGCACGATACCCTGCTCAATGCTCTCGTCAATGCCTCGGCGTTGCCGGGCGGCTACTTTCCGCCGAATTACTTTCAGACCGTGCAGCAGATCTATCAATCGAGCGGCGGCTGTGGACAGCCGGCGGCGCCTTTCGGGCCGGCGAACGTGTATCTGAACGTGCCGATCGCCGGCGTGAAAATGGTCTACCAGGGATTGCAGGTCAGCGGCACGTTTAACATCACCCGCAACCTGGCCGCGCAGCCCTTCTACAACGTCCAAGTCGTCGAGCCGTTTGCAGACGACGGCCGGCTGGCAAATCCCTATTCACCGGTGATCTCGGGATCGCAGATCCCCGGCGTGCCGCTGCGCCAAGCCGGAATGACGTTAGACTATCGCGCTCCTCACTCTCCCGTCGAATGGCTCGCCGACTCTCAATACGTCAGCGGCAACAACCGCCAAAACCTGCCCGGCTACGTGGCTGCCGACCTGGGCGCAGCGGTAGATTTCGCGCACGGAACATTAACCGTTGCGGAGAGCAATATATTCAACAAAGATGCCTACGCCTTCGCATCGTCGTCGTATTCCGCCGGCCTGCCGACCAGAGGAGACGGCATGCTTTCCACCATCGCACGCCCTTTATCGCCGCGCCAGATAACGTTTACCTACACGGTCAAAGTGGGAGGCCCCGTTGCCCGTGGGTGGGACGCGTCCGCTCGGCCCGGCGTTGACAGCTCCTTTTCCGGCGGCGGTGGTCCGAGAAGTTTCATGGCTGCATTGGCGCCATACCCCGCGTCGCAGCCGGCCGCGCCATTTGCGGTCGACTCGACCAAACCGGGCTGCACGCCGGACGCGGCGCGCGCGGCTGCGCCGACGCTGGCTGCCATGAAGGCGTACGCCGAAAAAGTGGAGGCGTCGAAGAACGCCGCCGGCTATCCCAAGACGCCGCCCGGCCCAGTGCCGGGAATCCCCAGTTTCAGCGTATCCTATCACCCCTCGCAAAACACGTACGCGCTCACGTTTAGTCCGCTGACGATGTCCGGCCTACGGGGTTTCGTTGCCTGCGCGCCGGTTCACGTCGGGCGGCTCGAGCAGGCCCAAGCGATGCATCTGTACGTTCCGCAGAGCAGTTCTTTTTTCCGCGCTCCTTTAGCGTACACGCCGGCCGTCGGGCTCTACATCGTAAGGCAGCCGCCCGTCGCCGGACAGGAGCAGTTTCGAGTCTATCGTCTGCCCACGACGGCTCCCGCGAAGCCCTTGCAGATCCTCGCTTCGGATCGATGCACGAGCGAACTGCGGCCGGTCGCCGCGCAGCTGCTTGCGTCACTCGGGCGATATCTTAGCTCGCAAACCAACGCATTTCCCGCTCCGCAGCCAGCGGGTTGGATCGTCGTACCGCACTCCGCGATCAAAGGTCGTTGGTGGGAACTGCAGCCTCAAGCGCCACAAGGCTTGCCGGCTCTCATCAGTTGCGCACGCGTATCGGCCGGGTCGCCGGCCGACATAGAAGCAGCCGGCTTCGGCGCCGCGGGGCTGCCGTCGCTCAATTTTACGCCGCCGCTCGGACTATACATGATGCGCCAGGGCGGCGGCGACCGTCAGCCATCTACCCGGCCCATTTAGGGATGAGCGTTCAACCCTGTGAGCGCGCCGAGGCTAGGGAGCCGAAAGCCGCGGCGCTACGTTGCAGACAAAGGTGATGTAACCACGGAGCTTTAGGTCCGTCAGCTTTGTTGAGTGAAGCCGGGCGGTATGGCAAATAGCTCGGTGTCTGCGGCACCAAGCGCGTGCACGTTGCCCCGCTCGATTACCGTGCCGAAAGAGCCGGTCGCCGTCTGCGCGCCTGCGTTTCCTCCAAGCTTCATAGCCTCGTACATGGCAAAACGACCGGCTGGAACCGATCCGCCGCTTGAATGGACGGTGAGGGCGGGAGAACAACCGCTCGGCGCGACCATGCTTTCGGGCCGCGGCATGACCTGAGAAACCTTCGCGTGCTGGCCGCCTCCTGAGCCGGACTGCGGCATGGAAAACTTCGCGAGATAGGACGTCTCGTTCACCTCAAATGTGCCGTTTCGACACGAACCGGTGGCTTGGCTCATGGTCATCTTAAACGTCGTGCGATATCCCGTCGTCGCGATGTCGTCGATGGTCTTGGGCCCGAGATTCGTCGTGCTCGTGCTGATGTTGAGCTTTGCCTTTCCGGGTTGTTGTTGCTTGGCCGGCTCTTGCTTTTGGGGCGGCTCGTACGGTGGTGGCGTCGCGGTCACCGGGGCTGCATTTGTGTCGACCACACGGTACGTTTTCTTCGCCAAGTCCAAGTAGACGATCTGATGCATACTCGGCTTCGTGATGGTGGCCGTCTGGGCGGCCACGTCTTCGGTGCGCTCCCAACCGTTCAGGAAGGAATACCGCGTGACGGTTCCGTTCTTGACCATTCCGACCGCGTTCTTCACGGCGTCGGCGGCGTTCATGATGCTTCCGAACATCCCGTGATGTTGGTTTGTCGGCGCTTTTTGCGCGCTCACGGCGGCAGCGTAGTCCGCTTGAAACGCGCCTGGATCGGGTGGTGCGGAATCGGTCAGCAAGAACTTAACGACTTCGTCGTACGCCGTTCCGGCGCCGGCGCCACCGGCCGGCTGGGCCGCTGAGCCGAACGCAGACGGTAAGGCGAGCACGGCTACGACGACGAACCCCGAAAGCAGCATCCGGCTGCCCGTGCGGACGTGTCGATGATGAAGCGACATAAAACCCCCTTCGACGACAAGAGCAAATGGCGGCGATAGCGAAGAATGACGCCAAGCCACCAATGCTTTGCGTCGCTAATTAGTCGCGATTGGCAAGCGCGCCTGCGCCCCTGATATTGGGTCGAAAGAGCAGAAAGGTACCATGAAACCGGCGGCTCAATTCCCGGCGGAACAATCGCACGATGGTCGGTTCATCCGTCAGCATGACGCCTTTCGAGATTGGGTGCGTGCAGACGGCGGCTCGGGATTCCCCGTCGAAGCCGGACGCTATCATCTGTACGTTTCCCTAGCGTGTCCTTGGGCGCACCGTATCATCATCGTTCGCAAGCTGCAGGGCTTGGAAAGCGCCATTCCCATGACGGTCGTGGACCCGGTGCGCGACGAACGAGGCTGGGCGTTTCGCGATGGGCCCGGCCACGCGAAAGATACGCTAAACGGCTTCAAGTTTCTCAGCGAAGCGTACATGCTCACCGACGAAAGCTACCGCGGCCGCGTCACCGTTCCGGTGTTATGGGATCGGCAGACCAAGCGCATTGTCAGCAACTCGGATGATGACATCATGCGCATGCTGGAAACCAAGTTTACCGAACTGAGCCACAGCGGTGCGGACCTCTACCCGAAGGAATATCGCGACGAGATCGACGCGCTCAACGAAATCATCTACGAGACCGTCAACGACGGCGTGTACCGGGCCGGCTTTGCGACCGCGCAACGATCGTACGAACAGGCCGCCTACAGAGCATTTGAAACGCTGGACGATTTGGAGAAAAGGCTGTCGCAGAGGAGGTATCTCGTGGGCCCAACGCCCCTGGAGACCGATTGGCGCCTCTTCGTCTCGCTGATCCGGTTCGATCCGGTCTACTACGGCCATTTTAAGTGCAACCTGCGCCGCATCGGCGACTACCCGAACCTATATGGCTACCTACGCGATCTCTACCAATATGACGACGTTGCGGAGACGGTCAACTTCGATCACATAAAACGCCACTACTATTCAACGCACGACGACATAAATCCGACTCGCATCGTTCCGATCGGGCCGTTGCAGGATCTCGCCTCGGCTCACGGGCGGGAGAAGCTGAAGTAGCGTCCGGTGATCCGTCGCTCGGTCGCAGCGTCGGCGAGGACGCGAGCGCGCGAGCGTTTAGTGGAGGCGGATAACGCCCAGCATCAACATCAAGAGCAAGCTCACAATCGCGCTGACCAACAGTGATCTCAAGCATCCCAGGCGGTTGTTAAAAAATACAAACACTCAAAGACCACCCACATTGCGACCGTTGCAAAAAGGAAGTACCCGCCGTAGCGGCGGGTACTTCGGCGTTCGTCCGTTTATTCCGACGAAGAGGCCGGCACGGTTGAGCGACGGGTCCCGTTCGGCTTTCCTCCGCTGCCGCTTTCGCTGCTGCCGTCGGAATACGTCGAAGACGCGCGGCTTTGGCCCGGCATCGGCTTGCCCTCGAGCGGCGGAAGTGTTTTCGCTTTATCGAGGTCTACTCCGACGCCCTCGGCGACTCGACGGCCGTAGTCCTCATCCGCGTTCCAGAAATGCCAAACCATGCGCTGTTGGATGTGCGTCTCGCACTGCTTGAGCGAACCGACCAGATTGGCGATAAGATCATTGCGCTCACGGTCGTCGATCGCTCGGTAGCGGTCGCCCGCCTGTTTGTAATCGTCGCCGGTCCGGGTCGTTTGATAGCGCCCCAGG
>JACRUD010000141.1 GCA_014304875.1 Vulcanimicrobiota bacterium | reverse complement strand
TCGCACAGAGAGCGCAGCGCCCGCAGCCATGCGTCGGGCGCAAAGATATCGCCGCCCCGACCTTGCGCCGGTTCCACGATCACGGCGCCGATGTCGATACCGCCGGCCGAGCGCAAAGCTTCCTCAACGGGTCGCAAGCACGTCAGATCGCACGGCGGGCAGCTGACGCTCGCCGAACAGGCGGAGCGATCGGGATAGGGAACGCGGCTTGCAAACGTTCCCAACTGCTCTGCAAAAGGGCGCCTGAAGTGCTCGCGGTCGGTCACCGCGAGCGCGCCGTACGTCAAGCCGTGGTACGCGCCGCTAAAGCACAGGACGCCCGGTTTGCCGGTTGCGATTGCCGCGGTCTTCAGAGCGGTTTCGACCGCTTCCGCGCCGGACGATGCGAAGATAACGCGCTTGGGGCCGTCTCCCGGAGTCAGGTCGCAGAGAAGCTTCGCGAGCGCGACTTTTTCTTGGGTGGGATAGACGTCGCCCATCGCGTGCAGCAGGCGCGCCGCCGCGCCGCCTATGGCCTTAGCCACGGCGGGGTTGGCGTGGCCCGCTGCCGCCACCGCGAAAGCTCCGCTCAGATCGACGTAAGTATTGCCGTCGACGTCTCGGAGGTTGGCTCCCCTTCCGGCCGCCAAGAAGATAGGGGCATGGGCGCCGACGTACGTGACGTTGCGGCTCTCGACTTCGCGTAACTGCGCAGCCAGCTTGCGGCTGCGTGGTCCCGGCGGCGGCACGACGATGTCCGCAAGTGCTGCTCCGTCGATGATCTCTGCCTCCGACTTACCGGCTGCAATCCGAAAAGTCGGCGACGCGAGGCCGATAGCCGAATGGCGGTCTCTGCATGTCGCCTAACGAACACACGCGCGTCCGGCTCAAGCGGCCGGCGATTTCCGCCATGTCAAGCGATTGCGCGATCCCGACCGTGTCGAGTTTTTCCAACGCTGTGCCGAGCGCGTCGGTGAAGCTCGCCGCGTCCGGACACGGTTTGACCGAGACGATCCGTCCGAAGCCCGCACAGGAGGGCAATCCGTACGGCTCGACGGCGACGGCAAACTGAGGGCAGCCGTTTTTTTCCGGTCCGACGATCAGCGTGTCGAGACCGTGAGTCATCGGAGCGACAGCCGTCAGCGAGAGCCGGCGTAACCGCGCAGCAACAGCAGTGGCTTCTTCCGCGCCTGCGGGCGCTCGCGGCAACACGGACTCCATAGCGGCGAGCGCATCGGCGAGGGCGTGCGCGAATAGTTGCGCGTGCCGCGCGGCTCCGGCGACGTAGATCGTCTGCGGCGACATGCAGCCGCGCTGATCGAACATGCAGATGTCGCGAGCGGCCGCAGCGGCAGCCAGCGACCGATCGGCCGTTTTCGCGACGTATCCGACGCTGTAAGCGCTGCCGTATGCTTTCATTTCCACTCCCGCTGGCAGGCGCCGCGCGATGTCGGCGACCGTCACGTCTTCGCCAAAGGCCACGACCCGCTCTACCTCGCCGAAGACGGGAAGCTCGACCGCGCGATCCCCTCCCGCCCAGTACCGCGCATCGACCGTACCGGCAAGCGGCTCTCCCAACGCGTCGAACTGCCGGGCCACGATGGCGGCGAGCTCACGTTCGTCACCGGCAGCTTTTAAGATGACGCGGACGCCGGCGACGGCGGCGCAATATGCGCTCGCCAGCGCCGGTCCGATGACGTTGCCGGGAAGAACGACCAACGCACGAAAGCCCGGCCGAGCCCCGTAGCGCTCGACCATGGCGGCGACAGTGGGCTCATAAACGTTGGTCAGAACATCGCTCAGGGCTGCTTCGATCACCGGCGCCGACCAAGGCGTCCGCGCAAGCGCACCGCGCGCCTCGCGGCGGACCCGCGAGTCCGGGTCGCGCCACTCGGCCGCTCCCTGCGAGATCGCTCGCGTGCGAGCCGGGAAAATGTGAGCGGGCTGCGGCCGCGTGCTAGCCATCCAGTTTGTGCAGGAGCGCGTCGGCGGCGATGCTGCAGCCTTTAGGCGGCTGCGCGCTGGATCTCCCAATCAGCTCGATACCGCCTTCGCATTCGCGCCCGACATCCGCCGTCAAGACGGCGGAAACCGAACCACGGTTGGCGAGGTCGAAGAACTGAAGGAGTCCTGGGTCGCCGCTGGGCACGGGACGTCCCGTCACCGGATCCACGACGACCACGCGCGCCCAATGCGGTCCGACCTTCACGTCGATGCGCGGTCGGCGGCCGGCGAAGTAGTCGTCGAGGTTGGCGTCATACCATTGGCTGGCCAGCTCGCACATACCGTACTCCGACAGACACAGCACGCGAGCCACCCCGAAGACGCGGCCGAAACCTTCGTACAACTGGGCGCGCGGGATTTCGCGGGCTACTCCTTTGAAACCGCCCGTCTCGACGATGCGGGTTCCGATGGGGAGCCGAAAACGTCTGCCCGCAGCGTCGAAACGAAGTATGACTTCCGCGAATGCGAGGGCAGTCCCGAACAAGACCGCGGGTTCCGAGCAGCGCTCCAAGGCCGCAGCGAAACCGTCGAAGTCCAGTCCCTCGCGATTCACGAAGTGTCCGCCCTCGCCGGTGCCGAACACCGCTGCGATCTTGGAGATCATGTAGGCGAGCGAAGACTGCGGGGCGTCGGTGAAGGGAGGCACGAGAGCGAACAACGTCCCAGAGGCGCAGTCGGGCATGGCGCGGGCTTGAAAGTGGGTCAGCAGAGAGGCATCGTAGATAGCGGGCGTCTCCAGCTCATGGTGGGACGGGCGGGCGCCGGCGCTGGTCGTGCCGCTCGAAACAAAAGTCAGCGCGGTGCGCTTAGGCGGAAAGCAAGCTAGACGCGCATCGGCGAAAGACGCGGCCGAAACGGCCGGAACGTCGCGCCAGCTGCGCACCGCCGACGGATCGCGTAGAACCCGATCGCAATGATGACGATACGGGCGGTTGCATTCGTATTGATGCGCGAACACGTCCAGCGCAAGCCGCTCGAAACCCAGCTCCGTCGGATCTTTCCGGCCGATGAATCTGCGAATGCGGGCGTCAAGGTCGGCGGTGATGCGGTCCACAGCCGCGCCGTTTCGCCGCGGTGCGGCTGCGTTCTTGTCCGGACGGCCTTGCACAGGCGCGTCGACGGGGCGCACAGAAATGCCGCGCGATGATCTTGGAGTATTTTCCAGTCGGCGCCCTGCAATGCAATTGCGTCGTCGTCGGCGACGAGACGACGAAGAAGGCCGTCGTCGTTGACCCGGGAGACGACGTCGACCGTGTCCGGACCGTGCTGAACCGCCACGGCTTGACGGTGGCCGCGATCGTTGCGACTCACGCGCATATCGACCACGTGGGCGGCCTGGCACAGATGAAGCATCTGACCGACGCGCCGGTCTTGTTGCACCAAGAAGACGTGCCGCTGTATGAAATCATCGCCGAACAGGCCGAGTGGCTGGGAGTGGCGCCCTCGCCTTCGGTTCAACTCGACGGGTATCTAGCGGATGGGGCACGTATTTCGTTCGGGCCCGCGGGGCTGGAGGTCGTGCACACGCCGGGCCATTCACCGGGCAGCGTGTGCTTC
>JACRUD010000049.1 GCA_014304875.1 Vulcanimicrobiota bacterium | reverse complement strand
CGATGCGCGCAGCGACCATGTGATCTCTTGTGACGACGGCACGCCCGTCGCCGTCGAAGTGCCGACTTCGCCGATGTCCACGCTTTGGCCGGCGACATTGATCGGGACGTCGCGCCCCGCCAGCCTTCGGGTTTGTGACACCGCCAAGCTGCAGGCGGCGGCTATTTCCTTTTCCGTGTAGTCGTGATTCGACGTCGCGTAGTGGTAGTGCCAATACTCCATGGGTTGCATCACGCTGGCGTACGGCGCGATGCGGGCGTACGGGTACTGGCGATTGGTCCAGTGCGTCATGTGGGGCGAGATGACCGTAGCGACGAGTAGATAGCGCGGGCCGACGGCGGCCCGTGCCATCTGAATGTAGTCGACCATGCTCTGCTTCGCCGCTTCGCCGGCGCCCATGTAATCGTCACCGTTTTCGATATCGAGCGCCAAACCGCTGAACCCGTTGCCGTTCGCCGTGTGGTAGGCGGCGGTCCGAACCGCCTCGGCGACGTCGTCCGTCGCGCCTCGGCGCGGCACTTCCCAAGCCAAGACCTTTATTCCGGAAGCCGCCGCGCCGTCGAGCACGCGATCGACCCATCCGCGCGCCGCTGCGGTATCGGCTTCGAAAAACGATCCATAGGCCATGCGCAGCTCGATGTCGGTGATACCCGCGTCGCGCGCCTGGGCGATCGTCGCGTCGGGATCCAGCTTACCCCACCCGTGGTCGCCGTCCGGCGTCGGAGCATAATACAAAAAGATACCCTTGCCGGCAATGTCGTCAAGACCGCTCGGCGGCAAGGAGCTCGGCGTCTGGACCGGCGACGAATCGACCTTCGCGACGAGACCCGGCATGCTGACCCCCACCGTGTAGAGATACGTGCCGCTAGGTTCCACGCCGGAATCGCGCCAGGCGTGTCCGGTGGGCGAGACCACCGCGATCAACCGCGGGTGGCGCTCCTCGATCGATTCGCGATACACGCGATACTCGGACACTCGGGCGGCATCCTGAAGCGGCGTCCAGCCGACGTTGATAAGATGGGGTCCCACGGCTTCGGCGACCACCGCAAAGGCCGCCACGCCGTTGGGCGGGGCGGGCAACGAGATGGTGGCTCGTCCAAGCGACGGCGTCTTGGATACGGCCGAGACCGTGACCGGCCGGCTTTGCGCCAGCGTGACAAGCGCCGCAGGATCGGAATACACGCGACGGACCAGGCCCAGCACGTCGCCGACCGTCGCTGAAAAGTCGACGTCGCCGCGAACCTCCGGGACGTCGGTCCCGCTCGCATCTTGGTAGGCGGCTTTCACGATCGCCGCCCAGGTCCCATCGGGAGTCAAGCGCCAAGGCCCGGCGGTCAGGTGAAACGTCGATGGGCGCGGACTTGGAACGAGAGTAGGAATCGTTGCGGGAACGGGCGTCGCGTTCGCCGCTTTCGCGACTCCCGTCGCCGACAGGAAATGAATGCAAGCCGCTCCCAGCAGCGACGCCAGCGCGGCGCTTGCGACCGCCCCCGCGAGACGCCTTCTCCTTGCGACGGCTTGCGGCCACAGGGGGAGGGTCACGCCCGCGCCGTAGTCAGGTTCCGATGACGGTGTTCGTCGTGCGGCGATCGCTGCAAAGCCTGCCCACGCTCGTCGGCGTCACCGTATTGACGTTCATCCTTTTGCACGTAGCTCCCGGCGGTCCGGCTCTTGCGCTCGGCGGCGAAAATGCCTCTCCGGCGCAAATCGATCAGATCAGGCGCTCTTTGGGACTGGACCAGCCGCTGTACCTTCAGTACTGGCTGTGGCTCGCGCATCTCGTCCATGGCGACCTGGGCTACTCGTTCGTCCGCCAAGCCCGCGTCGGTGCGCTCATCGCCCAACGCTTGCCGCAGACACTGTTCCTCATGCTCGCCTCATTGCTGATGTCGCTCGCAATCGCGCTGCCGCTGGGCGTCCAGCAGGCTGCCCGGCGCGGCAGCTGGTTCGATACCGGTGCGAGCATATTCGTCTTCCTCGCGTGGTCGATGCCGACATTTTGGTTTGGCACCTTGCTGATCGCGTTCTTCGCCGTGAACCTTCACTGGTTTCCCGTCGGCGGCCTTCAGGTGATCGACGTGACGACATTCGATTGGCCGTCGCGGCTCGCGCACTTGACGATGCCGGCGACGACTCTGGCTATCGTCTCGCTGGCCGGCTGGACACGTTACATCCGCGGAAGCATGGTCGAGCAGTTCGGCCAGGACTATGCGCGGACAGCTGTTGCGAAAGGGCTGGCGAGACGTATCGTTCTTTACAAGCACCTCCTGCGTAACGCGCTCATTCCTTTCATCACGCTCGTCGGTCTGGCGCTCCCGGCGCTTTTCGGCGGCGCCGTCATCACAGAACAGGTCTTCGCCTACCCGGGCATGGGCCAGCTCTTTTGGCAGTCGGCCGTCGATCGGGACTACCCCACGCTGCTTGGAATGACCGCGATCTCGGCGCTGCTGGTCATCGCCGGCAATCTGGCGGCCGACATCGCCTACGCCCTGAGCGATCCGCGCGTGCGCTATGATTGATCGCGCCGCGTCGCGCCGGCGCCCGTTCATCGGATCGGCAGCCGTCTCCGCCGGCATGGCCTGGCTCGCTGTGGCGACGCTTATGTGCCTCGTCGGCCCGTTGTTTTGGCACTACGATCCCGATGCGGTGGACGTCGTCCATCAGTACCTGGCGCCGAGCTCCGCGCACATCTTAGGCACCGATAGTCTTGGCCGGGATGAGTTCTTGCGCCTATTGCTTGGCGGACGCATCTCTTTGCTGGTCGGCCTCGTGGCCGCGATCGTCTCCATCGCGATCGGGACTCTGTACGGAACCGTGGCCGGATACTACGGCGGAGCAATCGACAGCACACTCATGCGCATCGTCGATGTTCTGCTGGCCGTGCCGACGCTCTTTTTGCTGTTGTTCTTGTCATCGTTATTCCACGGCAGCCTGTTGAGTCTGATTCTGGTCATCGGGATCACGTCGTGGCTAGGACCGGCCCGGCTGGTTCGCGGCGAAGTCTTAAGCTTGCGAGAACGCGATTACATGCAAGCGGCGCGTTCGCTGGGGGCGAGCGATGTCAGGCTGATGTTCCGCCATCTGATGCCCAACGCTTTCGGCACGATCGTGACAACCGCGACGTTTATGGTGGCGGGCGCGATGCTGGCGGAGACGGCGCTATCGTATCTGACGATCGGCGTCAGGCCGCCGACGCCGTCCTGGGGAAACATGCTGAGTTCGGCTCAAAAAGATATTTTCGCCGGCGCGCTATGGCTCATCGTCCCGCCCGGTCTGGCGATTCTGCTGACCGTCTGCGCGCTCAACTTCGTCGGCGACTGGCTGCGGGAGCGCGCGGCGTGAAGGGCGAGGGCGTCAATCCACGCGTGGCGCTGTGCGCCCTCGCTGCCGCCGCCGCGGCCTGTCTCGGCGCAGCAGGTTGCTCTGCGCGCAGCGCCGAGACGCGCGATGCCGACGCAGTCGTCTGCGGATGGATCGCAAGCCCCGACGGCTTCGACCGGCTGACGTCCCATCGGCCTCAAGCCACCATGATCGACTATGAGATCTACACACCG
>JACRUD010000178.1 GCA_014304875.1 Vulcanimicrobiota bacterium | reverse complement strand
AGATCTTTCGCGTCGTGCGCGGCGCCATAGAGTTGCGCATTTGGGAACGCGGCGTCGGCGAGACGATGGCCTGCGGGACTGGAGCATGCGCTGCCGCCGCCTGCGCGATAGAACAAGATTTGGTGCGCTCGCCGGTGAGCGTCGCCATGCCGGGGGGGCGGGTGGATGTGGCATGGAAAGGCGTCGGCAGCGAAATATTTTTGACGGGCGATGCTCAGATCGTTTTTGGCACGATCATCGATATCCCCGAAAACACTGCGCGCGCTGAGGCTCCCGTCGCGGCCGGCTGATGCCTTCGATCGCAAAGCGTTTCGAGTCCCGTAGCCGGCGGAGCTCAATAACGGCGGATCTGCGTGCCGTCTGCGCTCGGCCCGACGGCCAGGTCATCGATCTGCCGGGGCTTTCGCCCGTCGTGGACGGGGGGCTGGTGCGGCACGTCCGCCCGGGCGCCTTCATCCCGATGCCGCCGGGTTCGTTGCTGCTCAGCCTGCCGGACCGCTCGCCGCTGGCCGCCGACGGCACGGCAAAGCTCGCGATAGACACCGCAGGAGACCGCGAAGTCTGTGCGGTCGGAGCGGCGCTTCCCCTGGGTTACACGCGGACACTGCTTCCGGCGTACGAGGAGCGGGCCGGAGCTTTGGCGTTGCCGCTCTACGGTTATACAGCCGTCGCCTGGCATGCTGACGGATTCCGGGTCGCGGCCTTGCGTACCGACGAGCTCGAGGATTGGGATAGCTCGCTGCACGAGCCCCATAAGGTCAGCCAAGCCGTCGAAGAACGCAAGCGGGAGTACGGCGCCAACGGGCTCATTCGTCAATTGGAGCGCTGCGCCGTCGAATATGGGTGCTACACGGCGCAGAACATCTTTCTGCGCCGCGGCGAGGCGGCGATCCCGGTCTCCCCGGCCTGCAACGCACGTTGCATCGGCTGCATTTCGGCGCAGGACCCCGGCGCCGGAATCGTCAGCGCTCAGCAGCGCATCGCCGCGACGCCGTCCGTCGCGGACGTGTCGGCGCTCGCGGTCGCTCATCTGGATGGCGCGAAGGATGGAATGATATCGTTCGGTCAGGGCTGCGAGGGCGAACCGCTGCTCGCCGCTCCCAAAATCGCGGCCGCGATACAGGCTATCAGAACGCAAACCAGCCGCGGAACGATCCACTGCAACACCAACGCCAGCCTGCCAAGAGCGCTCGAGGTCCTTGTGGATGCCGGTCTGCAATCGATTCGGGTCAGCCTAAATTCGGCGCGACCGGATGTCTACTCGGCTTATTACCGACCGCGCGGCTACAATTTCGACGACGTCTTGGAGAGCGTGAAAATCGCAGATCGGCGCGGCGTCGCCATCTCGTTGAACTTGCTGACGCACCCGGGCGTCACCGACGACCCCCGGGAGATCGAAGCGCTGGCGAGACTACTCCGCGCCGCCCGCATCTCGATGGTTCAGACGCGCACTTTGAACGTCGATCCTAGGCGCTACTTCGCTGCGGTAGGCAGACCCCGGGCTCAGCCGCTCGGCATCGCCTGCTGGGCCGCGTGGCTACAAACCGAGTTTCCTCACGTTCGCCTGGGCAATTTCACTCGGGGATTCGGCTAAAGCGAGCCTGCGGCAGGCTAACCCGCCCCGACCAGCTGCGCCCGTAACTCCGCCGTCGCCCCGGGCTGCGCCACGATGAGCATGGTATCATCGGTCAAAATCGTCGTCTCTCCGTCCGGCACCATGACCTCACCGTTGCGTTCTAGCGCCACGATCACGCAGTGGCGCGGCAGATGGATTTCGGACAGGCGCTTCTCGTGAGCGGGAGACACGGCGGGCACCGAAAGCCGAACGAGCTCTAAATTGCCGCCTTTAAAGGTCATGAGGGGAGCGACTTCCCGCACGTTGACTTCCTGCTGCACGATGCGCATCACGACCTCGGTCGCGCTCACCACCGAATCGATTCCCAGCTCTTCGAATATCTGCTTGTTCTTTGGGTTGTTGATGCGCGCGATCGTGCGCGGTCCGGCAAACTTCTTTTTCGTCACCAGGCTGATGACCAGATTGTCTTCGTCGTCTCCGGTATCCGCGATGACGACGTCCGCGCGCGCTATGCCCGCTTCTTCCAAGACCAACGGATCGCAGCCGTCGCCGACCAAAGCAACTTCCGCGTTGACCGCCTGGCAGAGGCGTTGAGCTTTGCGCTCTTCTTTTTCTATGACGATGACTTCGTGCTTCTCTTCGAGCAGCGTCTTCGCCAGGTACGTGCCCAGCTTGCCTCCGCCAACCAAGATGATGAACATCAGCTCGCCTTGGCCAGGGCCGAACCGATGAGTTTACGGAACTCAGGTTCGTAGGCCGGCAACACGACCGCGACGACACGGTCTCCGGTCTGCAGAACCGTGTCGAGGCTAGGGATGATTCCCCTGCCTTCGTGCACGACTATCGAGATCTGCGCCTTGCCGGCGACGGTGTAATCGGCGACGGTTTTTCCGGAACGGGCCGCGTCCACGTCAAACTCGATGACGTCGACGTCGGATCTTTCCGACGCGACCGAGCGGTAGCTTTGGTCCATGATGGAATCTGCCATGAGCCGGGCTCCGACGGTCGTCGGACAGATCGTCGAAATGCCGAAATCGCGATACATGGTCGATCGTTCGGGATCGTAGATGCGCGCGACGACTCTTTTGATGTTGAAATGTTTTTGCGCGATCATCGCCGCCATGATGTTGCGGTTGTCGCCTTGCGTCACGGTGGCAAAACCGTCGGCTCGTTCCGCCCCCGCGCGAGTCAGCACGTCGACGTCGATACCGGTGCCGAGCACCAGTTTGCCCCCGAAATCACGGCCGAGGCGGCGAAATGCGGCCGAACTTTCATCGACGACTGTGATGTCGTGGCCGGCTCGCGCAAGGCGCTTCGCGAGGGTGGAACCCACCCGGCCGCAGCCGACGATGAGATATCGCATGGATGACGGCGCTCCTGTTGAAAAACGCGCTCGCGCGCGCGCCGCGCTTGCATTTCGCGGGTGGAGAACTCGTTCCCCTCGCCGCTGCCGCGATGCCAGGAGCGCTTGCAGAAACGCCCGAATGGACACCGGTCTTCGGCAACGGGGCGTAGCTCAGCTTGGTAGAGCGCTCGGTTCGGGACCGAGAGGTTCGCAGGTTCAAGTCCTGTCGCCCCGATACTCATAACGAAACGCAACTATGACGGGGCAAGGGCTTGCGGTCCAAGGTGGAGCGAGCGCCAGCGCGCCGATGGGCATATGACGGCTACCTGCGGGTCGCCGTTTCCACGTCTTAAAGGTTTAGATGTTCTCGCAACTCGGTCCGGCGGCGCGCGCGATCGTCACTCTTGCGGAACAAGAATGCCGCAACGCGAGCCACTATTATCTCGGCACGGAGCATCTGCTGCTTGCCATGGCGATCGCGCCGCCCCAGGACGTCGCGCGCTACTTTCATTCCGTGCACCTGGAGCCTTGGCAGGTCAAGCGCGCGCTGCGCGATGCGCTGGCGGTGACGATCGAGCACTCCTCGAACGGCATTATCGTCACGGAGCGCGTGAAACGCATAATCGACATCGCGGCGTCTTACATAGGTCGGTCCACGTT
>JACRUD010000182.1 GCA_014304875.1 Vulcanimicrobiota bacterium | reverse complement strand
GGGCATCGCGGCCGTGACCTTCGCGCCCTCCGACCTCGCGCTTGTCGGCGGTCCTGCCGCGTTGCGGCGCCGCATGTTGAACAGCGCCCTCGCGCAAAGCGGTGGCGGTTACTATCACGATCTCGCGCGGTACTCCAAGTTGCTCGCGCAAAAGACTGCGTTGCTGCGCGGACCCGGCTTTTGCGATCGCGCTCTGCTGGAGACCTATAACGACCAGCTCAGCGAGAGCGGTGCGCGAGTCGTTGCCGCGCGGGCAGCGTACATCCGGCGGCTGACCCGCGAGGCGGCGGCTATCCATGCGCGCTGGGCGGGCGGCCATCAGGGGTTCGATGTTGCGTATCGGCCGCGTCCGCCGCAGCCGGACGAGTCTCCGGCCGCCGTCGCCGGCGCACTGCGCGTTGCGATGAACCAAGCTTTCTCATCCGAGATCGCACGCAAGGCCGCTCTGGTCGGTCCGCACCGCGACGATTTTGCGCTGCTGCTTGAAGGCGAACCGCTCGCGCGCTACGGATCGCAAGGACAGCAGCGCACGGCGGTGCTCGCATTGAAATCGGCGGAGTACGCGTTGCTGCACGCAAGCGCCGGCGAAGCGCCGCTGCTTTTACTCGACGACGTGTTATCCGAACTCGACGCAGCGCGGCGAGCCGCGTTCTTGGAAACCTTGAGCGATTACGATCAGGCGCTCGTCACCGCAACCGAACTGCCGGAGCTGCCGCCCGGATTCCGCTCCGCCCTCGTCACGATCCAGGCCGGTGCCCTTTCCACGGATGCGGCGGCGGTGAACGCGTGAAAGGTCTGCGGCCGCTAAGCTCTCTGGTAGCGCAATGGCAGCCGGCGAGCCGCAGCGTCGAGATCGGCGATCCAGTCGGCCTGGTCGCAGCCGCTTGGCTCGACGCAGTCGGGGCCGAGATCGGCCGCCGGACGCGACCCGGTCGCGTCCGCGACGGCACGCTGACCGTTCTCACGACCGCGAGCGCCTGGAGCCACCAGCTGACGTTCTTGCAATCGGCAATCGTCGCAAATCTGCAGCAGCGTTGTCCGGGTGCGCGCATCCGCCGCTTGCGTTTCATCGTCGCCTCTGGAAAGAGCAAGGCGCTGCTGGACGGCGCAGCGGCCGCATCGAGAACGCACGCGCTGCCGGCTAGCGCCGCATTGGCGCAACCTCGAGCGCCGTCGGATCCCGCTCCAGCGGACCTCCCTGCGCTTCTCGCTCGAGTACGACTCCGACAGGAAGTGCTGAACCGGCGGCGTTACCAAGCCGGCTGGCGACGCTGCGCCGGCTGCGCATCGTGGTTTCAACCGCGGGTTGGAGGCGCCGAGCGCTGTCAGGTCTGCGCGGCCCAGAGCAGGCGCAGGGCGGACGCAGCGATAGAGCGCGCGCTGCACGACGCGCCGTGGCTTTGCGCCGACGCGCTCCCTGGGTGCGCGCGCGACCCGGGCGCCTACGATCGCGTGCGCCGCCGCTTGCTGACCGCATGGGAGGCCCAGGTGCGGCTTGCGGCGCACCGGCTGCGGCGCGACGAACTGGAAGGCGCCGACCGGATACCGGCCTGGAGCTATCTGATGCTCCTGACGCTTTTGCCGCAGGCCGAGATCGGCTTTGCGGCCATCAGCGACGGCCTGAACGTCCGCTGGGCGCGGGCGCTGCTGCCGCACGCTGCAAGGCCTGCGCTGGAGGCCAAAATACCGCGTTTCACGAAGGACTGGCGAAGATGACATTCGTGTGTTCTGACGCATGCATGGGAGCTTTACGCGCCCATCGCAGACGCGCGTCTTTGTCGGCGTCGCGCCGGCGCTAAGGCATCAAACCAGTGGCAACAAAGGTGGGCAAAACCACCCCGGCGCCTGCCGCCCGGGCGGCTAAAGACGGTGAATACGGCGCCGAGCACATCAAGGTGCTCAAAGGGCTCGAAGGCGTACGCAGACGGCCCGGCATGTACGTCGGCGACACGGGCGGCCGCGGCCTCCATCAGATCGTCTTCGAAGCGGTCGACAACGCCGTCGACGAAGCGTTGGGCGGCTACTGCACTGATATTGCGGTCACGGTCCACGCCGACGGCTCGGTCTCGGTGACGGATAATGGCCGCGGCATTCCGGTCGACGTGATCCCGTCGGAAGGCAAGACCGCGATCGAAGTGGTCATGACCGTGCTGCACGCAGGCGGCAAGTTCGACCAGTTGGGGTACAAAGTCTCCGGCGGCTTGCACGGCGTCGGTATCTCGGTCACGAACGCGCTATCGCAGTGGATGGTCACCTGCGTGAGGCGCGATGGGAAGGTGTACGAGCAGCGCTTTTCACGCGGCCTCGCGACCACGAAGCTAAAGGTCGTCGGCCAAGCCGAGGGCACCGGGACGTCGCAGGCCTTCAAGCCGGATCCAGAGATATTTTCCACGCTCGACTTTTCGCTGGACGTCCTTCAGCAGCGGCTGCGTGAATTAGCGTTCCTCAACCGGGGGCTGCGCATCGAGCTAAGCGATGAGCGGGTCGACAAGAAACAATCGTTTTGCTACGAGGGCGGGATCAAGAGCTTCGTCGAGCATCTCAACAAGAACAAAGAGCCGCTGCACGACGTCCGCTACGTCTTGGGCGAGCGCAATAAGGTCCAAGTCGAGGCGGCCTTTCAATTCAACGAAGGGTACAACGTCATCGAGTTCGCGTACGCGAACAACATCCACACGGTCGACGGCGGTACGCACTTGGCGGGATTCCGCTCCGCGCTCACGCGGGTGGTCAATAACTACGCCAAAAAGACGGGCATGCTCAAAGAATCCGACGGCAGCCTCTCCGGTGAGGACGTCCGCGAAGGGCTGACCGCGGTCATCTCTGTCAAGCTGCCGAATCCGGAGTTCGAAGGCCAGACGAAAGCCAAGCTGGGCAGCGCCGAAGCGCGCGGCGCTGTGGATGAAATCATCGCCGAAGCGCTCACCTATTATTTGGAAGAAAATCCCGCCCCGGCCAGACGCATCTGCGAAAAGTGCATCAACGCGGCGCGCGCGCGCGACGCGGCTCGCAAAGCGCGCGACTTGGCCCGCCGCAAGAACGCGCTCGACAGCGGCTCGCTGCCGGGCAAGCTGGCCGATTGCTCGGAACGCGATCCTGCCAAGAGCGAATTATTCCTCGTCGAAGGCGAATCGGCCGGCGGCAGCGCCAAACTGGGCCGCGATCGTCATTTCCAAGCCATCTTGCCGCTCAAAGGCAAGATCCTCAACGTCGAGAAGGCGCGCCTCGACCGCATCGTCGGTCATGAGGAGATCCGGGCGCTTATCACCGCTCTGGGAACCGGTTTCCATGACGACTTCGACCTTTCCAAACTGCGCTACCACCGCGTGTACATCATGACCGATGCCGACGTCGACGGCTCGCACATCCGAACCCTGTTGCTGACGTTTTTCTACCGCTACATGTCCAAACTGATCGAGGCCGGAAACTTATTCATCGCGCAGCCGCCGCTGTACCAAGTGCGCAAGGGCAAGAAAGCATGGTACTGCTACCGGGAAGAAGAGCGCGACGGAATCATCGCGCAGGCCGGCGACGGCTACACCATCCAGCAGTACAAGGGCTTGGGGGAGATGGACCCGGAGCAGTTGTGGGAGACGACCATGGACCCGCAACGCCGCACGGTCCGCAAGGTATTGCTGGACGACCTCGTGGCGGCAAACGACATGTTCACGGTGTTGATGGGCGAGAAAGTCGAACCGCGGAAGTTGTTCATCGCGGAAAATGCCCGCGACGTCAAGAACTTAGACGTCTAGCGGCTGCCGCGTCGGGCGCGCGCAGCCGCGGCCAGGGGAGGAAAGCGCGCACGTCCGTGGGAAACCAATCGCCGTTCTGATGCTTCGCGGCCGTCTCCATGAGCGATAGTGAGAGCCGGCTGCTGTCCGCGCGGCCGGTGCGGACCCGCCATGAGCGAAAATCCCATTTAACGCAGGCATTCGCAGGTGTCTGTTCCATACTAAGCTTCATGAGGAGTTCGGGGCGCTTGACGTTCCTGCCGCGCTTGGCGGCCCTCGCCGTCGTCGCCGGCATGCTCGCGCTCGCCGCGAGCCCCACGCGCGCGCCGGCGGCCGCGGTTCCCGTCATCACGGCGATCAACGTGCGAGGAAACAACCACGTGCCTGCGGATCGCGTGCTGGGCGCGATCCACTCGACGGTCGGCACGCCGCTCGACACCAAACAAGTCGCCGCCGATCAGAACGCCATTTTGGGATTGGGGTATTTCACGGATGTGAAGACAGACATCCGTGCCACTCCCGGCGGAGTGGCGCTGAACTTCATCGTCTTAGAAAACCCGACCGTGGCCAGGATCGTTTTCAACGGAAATCAGCACGTCAAAAGCGACATTCTGGCCGCGCTCATGGACACCACGGTCGGCACGGTGCTCAACACGAACACTCTGCGCGACGACGTGCAGAAGATCAACTCCTACTACGACAAGTTGGGCTTCACCGGCACGCGTCACGTCCAGAACATCCGCGTGCAGCGCAACGGCGAGCTTGATCTTGCCATAAGAGAAGGGGTGACCGTCACTCGCATCAAGGTGACCGGAAACACCGTCGTGCCCACCGCCGCCATCTTGGGCGCCATGAAGACAAAGCCCGGGACGACGTTTTCGGATCAGCAGTTCCAAGAAGATTTGCAATCCATTCAGTCGTTGTATAAGGACCTCGGTTTTTCGGGCTCGTTCGACGGCGCTCCGGAGAGCGGCGACCCAGGCGTTGTCGACGTCAACGTCTGCGAATCGCGCGTGGGAGCCATCGAGATCGCGGGCAATTCGGTGACCAAAGACTACGTGGTGCGGCGCCTGTTGCGCTTGCACCCCGGCGCGCTCATCACCGACGCGCGCTTGCGCCGCGATTACGAAGCGATCAACAACACCCAATTCTTCAAATCGGTCGACCTGTCGACGAAGCCCTTCGGCGACAAATGCGGCTACGTGACCTTGGTCTGGACGGTTGTGGAACAGCGCACCGGAACCGCGAGCGTCGGCGTCAGCTACGGAGGCGGAGGCCAGTACGGGCAGGGGCTCTCGGGCAACGTCTCGTTTTCCCAGAACAACATCAACGGCACCGGCAACGGCGCGTCCGTGAGCTTGCAGCGCGGTATTCACATCAGCAACGTGAACTTCGGCGTCAACATCCCGTACATCCATAAGTTCAAACCCGACTCGGTGTCGTTCAGCATTTTCAACAACGATGTGAACAACCAACCCTATCCGGTCTACAAAGAGGCGGGCAACAACCCGTTCTTTTCCGTGACGCCGCTTGGGGGGACCGCCATCTCGACTCCGATTACCAGCACGCCTGCCACGGCGACCGGCGGTCCGTGTTCGCCCGGCTCCACTCCTTGCTCCGGACAATTCGCCGACTACTCGTCCAGGCAGGCCGGCGTGCAGATCGGGTTCGGTCATCCGACGGCTGACTACACGCGGCTCAACCTGGGCGTCTCCGCGACGAGGTTGTTCCAGTCGTTTTCGGCCAACGGCTTCCCACAGCAATTTCTCGACGTCGGCAGCGGCATTATCGGTTCAACGCAGCAGACATCGCCGCTGGGCGGCACGACCGGAATCGCCGGCGGCGCGGTGCGCCCCGGGACGTCGAACCTGCGCAGCGTCAACGCTTCGCTGGTGCGCGATAACCGCGATGATGTGCAGAACCCTCGCTTCGGCGGCACGTCGGCGTTGGCAGAGGAATACTCGACCCGAGCGTTCGGCTCCGATTTCAACTTCGTCAAAGGCGACTTCGACTACACCAAGTTCAGGCCGATCCGCAAGCATTCGACGTTAGCGCTGCATCTTAACTACGGATATTCGTCGGGTGGCAGCTCGTTGCCGTACAACGATCTGTTCAGCCTGTCCGACCAGCAGCTGCGCGGCACGAAGTACGTTTTCTACGGGGACCGCGAAGTGCTCGGCCAGCTAGAGCTGCGCGTTCCCGTGACCGCCGACAAGAAGTTCAGCGTCGCGTTCTTCGGCGACGCCGGCGACACGCCGTACATCACGCCCAACGTCGGGCCGACCCCGGCCCCGAGCCCGACGCCGCCCGCCGGTCCGCACGCGCCGGCCGCCGGGGGAGCGCGCGCTCCGGTCAGCTATTCTGAAGCTCCCTTCCACCTCAAGTCCGATATCGGCTTCGGCATCCGGGTCTATACGCCCATTTTGCCGCAGCCCATCCGCATCGACTTTGCCACCGGCAAGACCGGGGCCCACGTCTCGTTCGGCATCAACCAGTCGTTTTGAGAATCGTGAGGAAGCATACCCGTATGCACAGTGGACGCGCGCGCCGGTGGCCGCATCGGGCTTGGGCGGCATGCTTGGCCGTCGCTGCTATGCTTGCGCTGACCCCGCAGGTTCTGGCCACCGACATCACCGACATCGGATTCGTCGATCAGGCGGCGATCGGTTCGCTCAAGCCTTTTCAGGACGCGCAAGCGCAATTCGCGCAAGCGCGCGACCAACTTTCGAAGCAATTCCAATCCGCGATCAAAGGGAAGAGCCGTGCCGATGAACAGAGGATCTTCAACGACTTCAACGGCCGCGCCAGCGCCAAGCAGCATGATATCTTCGGTCCATTGCTGGCGCGCACGCAGATCGCCATCGCGGCCGTCGCGGCCAACAAGAACCTGAGCGTTGTCGTCGACAAACAGATCATCATCGTCGGAGGGCAAGACATCACGAAGGACGTCATCAACATGCTGAACCAACCCGGTCAGCTGGTCCCTCCGGTCAACACCCCGCCGCCGTCGGAGGTCGGCCTCGTCGATCAGCAGCAGATCAACTCGCTGCCCAAAGTGAAGAAGGCCAACGCCGACTTCCTGCAGGCGCGTCAGGCTCTGCAAAGCCAGCTCAACGGGCAACTCGCCGGCAAGACGGCCGATCAGCAGAAACCGATCATCGCATCGTTCAACCAGCAGCTGAGCGATCAGCAGAAAAAACTGCTGCAGCCGATCGTCGACGCCACCGAAAAAGCTATCAGCAATACGGCCAAGAGCAAGAATCTGCTGCTCGTCATCGATGCGACCAACCGCGTCTACGGCGGGACGGACGTCACCGCGGATGTCGTCAGGGCGCTTCAATAAGGCGTCCACCGGCACGCGCGTGCCGGCCGCGTTCGCCGCTCTGCTGATCGTCTGCGCCGGCTGTGCCAAGCACCAAAGCGACCAGGGCGTGAAAGATCTGTTGGCCATCGCGACACCCGGTCTCGTGGCGTCGTCGACAGGCCGCGTCGGCTACGTTGATCTGGACCGCGTCATCGCCGCGCACCCGCTGCGAGGGCAACTCGACGCGCTGCAAAACCAGATCACGACGCTCAACGCGGAAGCGGTCACCGGACCGAAAACCGTGAATGCCGATCAGCGGGCGGCCCAAGCGGCTTTGCAGCGCGATCTGCAGAACGCGGAGCAGGCCTTCTCCGACGAGCTGGCCGCCAAACGCGGATACTACGAACAAGAAGAAGCCAAGGCGATCGCTGCGATGCAATCGGCGGCGCTGGGCTTTTCCACCCCGGGTCCGGCAGGCGCCATGAGCGGCATGCAGCAGCAGTACGGCGCCCAGATCAAGCAGATACAAGCTCAAGGAAGACAGACGCTTGATCAATATCGCAGCGACCTGTTCAAACAGGACACAGCCCATCTCAAACAGCTGCAGCAGGCGATCGCCGCGGGCGTCGCGGCGAAGGTGCGGGCCAAAGAGGCGGCCCTCAGCGCCGACGAAACGGCCTATCAGATCAGCCTGGCGCGAAACGATCAGGATCAGCGCCTGAATCTCAAGACGAAATTGGAGAACCTGGGCCTCACCCCGCAGGAGCGGTCGCAGTACTCGGCCCAGCTGCAAGACATCGACACACGCGAGCAATTCTTGATCAACGGGCTAAAGGCGCGCGACAGCGCCCAGCTAAAGGCATATCAAAAACAGCTCAACGCCGACGCGTCAAGCCGCTTCAACGCCGAGCGGTTGGCGACCGAGAAGGAGACCAACCAAAAGCTTGCGGCCCGCCAAAAGGACGTCGAGACGCAGTTGGGCTCGCAGGTGACGAGCATCGGAGGAAAATTTCAACAGCAGCTCAGCGAAGCCAACAAGACGTTGACGACCGACCCGCGAGTCCGCAATCAAGTGCAGGGCATCCATTCTCAGATGCAATCCAAGTACGTCGCCGAAGCCGACCGGGCGCTTGCGGCGTACCGTCAGACGCGCCAAGACCTCGTCGCCAAGTACAGCGCCGTCGCGCACATGCAGTTCCAAGACAATCAAGCTCTCGGAGCGCAAATCGATCGTCTCTCCGCGCAGCGCCGGGACCTGTACGGCAAGATCGTACGACAAGCGGACGTTCAGATCCAAGCCGTGGCTCGACAAGATGGGGTCTCCGTCGTCTTCGCTTCCATCGCGGGTGCGGGCAGCGCGGTCGATCTGACCGCGCAGGTCGTGAAGAGAATGTCCACGCTCGCCAACGCGCCCTCGCCGGCGCCGTCAGGGGGATAGATGCGGACGCGACTGTGGTTAGCGCTCTTTGCGGCTGCGCCGCTGCTCGCGACGGGCTGCGCCCGACATCATTCGCAGATAGCGGTCGTCAACGTCGCGTCGCTGGAGCAGAGCTGGCCCAAGTTCCAGAACTATGCGAATCAGCTCCAGGCCAACTTCGTCGCCATTCGGGACAGCAAGCTAAAGCCAGATGAAAAGCGTCGACAGTTCGCGCAGCTCAGCCAACAATCTCTGCGCTGGCAAAACGAAGTGAGCAACGACGTACGCGGCGCCGTCCAGAATATCGCCTCGCAACGCAACTATCAGATCGTGGTCACCCGTCAAGGCGTCGCATTCGGCGGCGAAGATATCACGGACGACGTCAAAGCGGCTTTGAAAATTCCGCTCACTTCGCCGTCTCCCGGGTCGACCAAATAACCGGAGCCGGCGTGGCGCAGACCTCCCGGACAAACCGTGCCGACGCTCGCTGAACTCGCTGCGCTTGCGGGCGCACGGCTGCTGGGCGACGGCACGCTGACGATCGACCGGGTCAGCGCCGCGCAAGAGGCGGTCGCCGGTTCGCTGACGTTTGCCGTGGACGAGCGCTGGCTCGAAAAGGCCGTCGCGTCCCGTGCCTCCGCGGTGATCGTTCCGCAAGCCCTT
Source organism: Vulcanimicrobiota bacterium (assembly GCA_014304875.1). Lineage (GTDB taxonomy): Bacteria > Vulcanimicrobiota > Vulcanimicrobiia > Eremiobacterales > Eremiobacteraceae > Mawsoniella > Mawsoniella australis. The sequence goes on along the minus strand of JACRUD010000182.1, from coordinate 8,246 downwards.
GCGTCCGCCGACGCTCGAGGCAAAGCGTTGCTCGTGTGCTCCGACGTGCGGGCCGCGTTAGCCTCGATCTTGGCATCCTTCGCGCCGCCGTTGCCCAAAGGCCCGTTCACCGACCCGAGCGCCATCGTCGAAAGAGGCGTGCGCCGCGGAGCCGACGTCTGGGTGGGCGGCGGCGCCATCGTGCGGGCCGGCGCGGCTCTTGCTGACGGCGCGATCATCTTGTCGGGCGCCTACGTCGGCGTCGACGCGGGCGTCGGCCGGCGCACGCTGCTGCATCCGCGCGCGACCGTCCTTGACGGCTGCATCGTCGGTGACGACTGCATACTTGCTTCGGGCTGCGTCATCGGCAGCGACGGATTCGGATTCGTGCGCGTCGGTGAGGACCAGATCAAAATCCCGCAGATAGGAAACGTGATCCTCGGCGATCGCGTGGAGATAGGGGCTTGTACGACGATCGATCGCGCCGTCACCGGGTCGACGACCATCGGCAGCGGCACAAAGATCGACAACCAAGTGCAGGTCGCCCACAATGTCCGCATCGGTGAGAACTGCACGGTGTGCGCGCAGGTCGGAATCGCGGGCAGCGCGACGATAGGCCGCCTGGTCACGATCGCAGGTCAAGCGGGCGTAGGTGGCCACATCGAAATCGGCGAGCGCTCACTCATCATGGGCGGCGCGAAAGTAAGCCACTCGCTGCCGGCTCAAGCGCGCGTTTCAGGCTACCCAGCGCAGCCGCATCGCGCCGACATGGAACAGAAGGTCCACCTTCGGAGCTTGCCTAAGCTCGTCGCGCAAATGCGGGCGCTCGCAGAAGCGGTGGACGAAATCCGTAAGAGTCAGTAGCCCGTCTAAAGCGAGTGATAAGCGTGGAATATCAACACACACTAGCTCGCGAGTTCTCACTATCGGGCGTGGGACTGCATACGGGATGCCGGTCCCGGCTCACCATCTCTCCCGCTCCGCCGCACGCAGGTCTGTCTTTCGTCCTATCGGATGGTTCGCGCATCCCAGCCGTGCCCGATGCGGTCCGGTCGACGGAGCGATGCACGACGCTTGGATCGGCGACCTCCCAAGTCCACACCGTCGAACATGTCCTGGCGGCGCTCGTCGGCATGGACGTGGACAACGCCATTTTGTCGCTCGACGGTGAAGAGGTTCCGATCATGGACGGCAGTGCTCTGCCGTTCGCCCAGGCGATCGACGACGCCGGGGTCGCGGAACAGCGGGTCCCTCGCAGTATATTCGAGCCGCAAGCGCCATACTCGAGGCGCGACGGCGACAAGCTTGTTGTCATCGTTCCGGCTCTCGACTTTCGGGTAAACTTTTTCGTCTCTTTTCCAAAGCCGGTTGGCATCCAATTCATCCAGACGCCGACCATCACGCCGGACTACTTCCTGCGCGAGATCGCACCGAATCGCACATTCGGTTTCCGCGCGGAAGTGGAGAATCTTTACGCTCGCGGTCTGGCCCTGGGCGGGTCGCTGGACAACGCCGTCGTCATCGAGGGCGACGGCTATATGGGGCCGCTGCGGTTCTCCGACGAGATCGTGCGCCATAAGGTGCTCGATCTGATGGGTGATTTCGCTCTGCTGGGCGCGCGGCCGCGCTGTGAGATCATCGCTCTCAAGTCCGGTCATGCCCTGCACGTAGGCGCGGTGCGCGAGCTGCGCACGCCGTTACGAGCGGCGTCCGGCGCCCGCTGACATGTCTTCATCGCCCAAGAGCAATCAGGTCACGCATATCGATGTGCGCTCGATCATGGAAGTTCTGCCGCATCGATACCCGATGCTGCTCATCGATCGCATCATCGAGCTGGAGCCGCAAAAACGAGCGGTCGGCTACAAAAACGTGACCTTCAACGAGCCTTTTTTCACCGGCCACTTCCCGAACAACCCGGTGATGCCGGGCGTTCTGATCATCGAGGCGATGGCTCAGCTCGGAGGCGCCGCGATCTTGGAACCGAAAAGTCAGACGACGACCGTCCCGTACTTGGCCGGCGTCGACAAGGTCAAATTCCGCCGGCCGGTCATCCCGGGCGACCGGCTGATGATGGAAGTCGACGTGATATGGATCCGCATGAACATCGGTCGGCTGCGCGCTGAAGCGCGGGTGGGCGATCAGCCGGTGTGCTCGGGTGAGCTCGCGTTCTCCATGGTATCGGACACGCGCCTGTTCAGGCTCGATGCGTCGATTCTGCACAACTGAACGTTTGTGCGCAAACGCGATCCGGTCACTCTTCACTCCTTGAACATCCATCCAACCGCAGTCGTCCATCCCGGCGCCAAGCTCGGCCGCGGCGTCGAGGTGGGCCCGTTCTGCCTGGTGGGCGAGCACGTCACGATCGGCGACGGAACCAGGTTGCTGGCTCACGTCGTGGTGAACGGCCGGACGAGTCTCGGCAAGGACAACGAGGTGCATCCGTTCACCGTCATCGGAGCTTCGTCGCAGGACAAGAAATATCGCGGCGAGGTGTCGTACGTGAGAATCGGCGACCGCAACGTGTTCCGCGAATTCGTCACCATCAATCGCGGCACTGGCGAAGAGTCGGAGACCGTGATCGGCAGCGATACCCACCTGCTGGCCTACGTCCACATTGCGCATAATTGCCGGATTGGAAACCGCGTCGTCATGTCGAACCTGAGCCAGATTGCCGGCCACGTCACGGTTAGCGACGGCGCGATTTTGGGCGGCATGGTCGGAGTTCATCAATTCGTGCGCATCGGCCGCATGGCCATGCTGGGCGGCCACAGTAAGATTCATAAGGACGTGCCGCCGTTTTTCATGGCGGCCGGCAATCCCGCGTCCGTCCGGGGCTTGAACAACGAAGGTCTAAAGCGCAACAACGTGCCGCGCGAGTCGGTCAACGAGATCAAAGAAGCGTACCGAATGTTATACTTTTCCGACGACACGAAGTCGAGCACGATCGACCAGCTGCGCGGCGCATCGGCGACCCCCGAGGGCATTGAGCTGCTGGACTTTTTATCCAACCACTCCGCGCGAGGCATTCTGAACCGCCCGACGCTCGCCCGACTTCGGGTCGCCGAGCGACGGCCGGATGAACGAACCGACGGCGTCCTCGAAGAATCGTAGGGCGGATGGCCGCCGATGTCTTCATAAGCGCGGGCGAAGCCTCGGGAGACCTGCAAGCGGCGCTTCTGGTGGACAGCGTGCGCAAGCTGCGCCCGCGAACGTCGTTTGCCGCCGTGGGGAGCAGCCGCCTACGGGCGGCCGGCGCTTCTTTGGTCGCCGACTCATCGGAATGGGCCAGCATCGGGCCTGTCTCCGCGCTCGGCCGCGTACCGGCGCTCTATCGCGCCCTGCGTCGGCTGGAGGCAATGCTTGCCGCAGACCCTCCGCGGCTGCTGGTGACGGTGGATTTCGGCGCTTTCCACATCCGATTGCTGCAGCGCTTGCGCCGAAACGGCTACACCGGCGACGCAGTCTATTACTTTCCGCCCGGTGCGTGGCTTGACGATCCGGGCCAGGCCCGCGCCGTCGCCGCAGTCTCGACCGCACTGACGCCGTTTGCGCACCAAAGAGACTTCTACGACGGCGTGGGAGTGCGGGCCCAATATTTCGGTCATCCGCTCGTGTCGGTGATCCCTAGCCGCCCGCCGCCTCCGCGGCACGCCGCTCCTCACATAGCGATATTTCCCGGCAGCAGGCGGGAGGAAGTAGCCCGTCACCTCCCGACCTTGGCGCGCGCCGCCGCGCTCTCGCAGCGCCTGAGCGTGCGCTGGCAGATCGTCGCCGCGTCGCCCGCACGCCGAGCTCAAATCACCGCCGGCTGGAAGCGGTTCGGCGGCCCGCTGGCCGCGGTCGAAGTGACGGCGACGGAACAGGCTTTGGACAGCGCAGACCTGGCTTGGGTAGCGTCTGGGACGGCGGTTTTGGAAGCCGCTTTGCGCGGCGTTGTTCAGATAGCTTTCTACCGCGTGTCGGAACTGCAATATCACATCGCTCGCCGCCGCCTGCCTCGCTTGGTGGCCGGCCCCATCACGTTGCCCAATCTCGTATTGGGTCGGCGGTTCATCCCCGAGCTGTTGCAGCACCGCTTCACACCGCAAGCTCTGGCCGCCGAAACCGCCGAGCTGTTAGCGAGTGAAGGCGACCGCTCCGGCCAGCTGCGATCGGGGGCCGAACTCCGCGCCGCGCTCGGTCCGCCCGATGCGTTGATGCGAATCGCACGGTTCGTCGCAAGCCGATTGGAGTCCGCACCGCGATGAGCCGCCATCCTGGGCGGACGCTGGTCGTCTATCACACCGCCGACATCCACAACAGGTGTGGCTTCGGAACGAAACTGGCGGCGCTGGTCGAACCGGACGCGCTGCTGGTCGATTGCGGCGATGCGCTGCGCGGCTCGTCGACCATTTACCACCGCGACGAGCCGATCGTCGCCGATTTCCAGGCCGCGCCGTATCGGGTCGCCGCGGTCGGCAACCGCGAATTCCACTACCGCTACGCTTGGTTCTTGGCGCGCGCACGTTCGCTGCCCATGCCGCTCGTCTGTTCGAACGTGCTCGACCTGTTCGGCCGGATGCCGTCGCCGTTTCAGCGCGAATTCTATGCGGCAGTCAGGGGAATGTCGATTCGCATGCTGGGTCTGCTCGTGCCTCAATATCGAACGGGCGGCCCCTGGGAGCGGGTACTTGGTTGGCGGTTTCTCGCGCCGGCGGCGGCGCTTTCTGATCTGCTGGGTGCACGGGGCGGTGCGGATGCGACCATCGTGCTCTCGCATCTCGGGCTACGCGCCGATCGGGCGCTGGCCGCAGCATTTCCCGGCTTGGCGGCGATCGTCGGGGGGCACAGTCACGACACTTTGACGCAACCCGAGTTCGTCGGCCGAGTCCCGATCGTCCACTGCGGGCCGTACGCGCGCTACGTGGGGCGCCTCGAACTGAGCGTCGACGTCGCGGGCAGCCGCGTCGTCTCGTACAGGCTGGTGCCGTTGCGCGCCGCCAGGCCAGCCGCGTGAACGTGCTGCTGGTCAGCAACGGTTTCGGAGAGGCCGCGATCGCGGCCTCCATCGCGCGCGCGATCGCGACCAAGGCGCCCGCCGCGACCGTCGAACATGCGCCGCTGGTCGGGCGCTTCGATGGGCCCATCTGGCCACCGGTCGTGGGTCCGCGTCTAGACATGCCGTCGGGCGGCCTCATCACGTACGGCAACGTCAAAAACTTGTTGCGAGATCTGCGCTCCGGGTTAGTCACCCTGAGCATCTCGCAATTCAGATTTCTTTCTCGCCAGCGGCGGCGGGATGCCGTCGTCGCGGTCGGCGACGTCTACTGTCTGGCCGTGTGCCTGCTGTTCGTCCGCCGCCCTACGATGTTCGTCGCGACCGCCAAATCCGAATACGTCGCTCGCCATTCGCGGCTAGAGTGCGCCGTCGCGCGTCGGGGGGGTGCCACTTTCGCGCGCGACGCCGCGACCGCGGCGGCCTTGGCTCGCCGCGGCGTGCCTGCGCGCTTCGCCGGCAACGCGATGATGGATGAGTTAGACCAGACGGAGTGTCGGTTGCCGGCCCCGTCGGGCGCACCGGCGATCGGGATCCTGCCGGGCAGCCGCCGCGATGCGGTCCAAAATGCCGCTCGAGCCGTCCGCCGGCTGCGCCGCATCGCTGCGCTGCTGCCCAGCGCCGGACCCCTGCAGGCATTCATCGCCGCCGCACCGACCGTCGACATATCCGACTTGATGCGCGCGCTGTGCGCCGAAGGCATCGCGCCGTCGGCGACCGGCGCACGTCGCGGCGTTGTCGCCCGTTCCCACGGCGGTCCGATCCACATTTCGATCGTCGCCGGCTGCTTGGGGGATGTCTTGCGCGCAAGCACCATCGTCCTCGGCCAAGCCGGGACGGGCAACGAGCAAGCGGCAGGTGCGGGCCGGCCGGTTGTCGCGGCGTTGGAAGGCCGGGAGCGCCAGTCTCGCATGGGATGGTATCGGATGCGCCAGCAGCGTCTGCTCGGAGAAGCTTTGCTCGTGCTTCCCGCAGATGATGCGCAGTTCGCGTCCGGCGTCGTCGCGCTCTTGAACGACCAGGGCCGCATGGAAGCGATGGGCCGCGTCGGCCGGATGCGGATGGGCGCAGCCGGCGCGTCAGCGGCAGTCGCGCAAGCGGTGCTCGCATTGGAAACGAGGGAGTGATCGCCAGGCGTGCAGGCTCGCTCGACGTCGGTATCGCCGCGTTGCCTTTTGCCGTCGCGGTTGCCTTGCCTCTGATGCCTCTCCTTGTCACTCTCGCCGATGTGCTGCCGAGAGGCGTCGCGATTCTGGGCCCGCGCAGCGCTCTCGCGTTGAGCGCCGCGATAACTCTCGCATGCATCGTCTCTTTGGTCTCGATCCTTCTCACCCACGGCTGGCGCGGTCTGACAGCCCCGCCGCTCAGCCGGCCGCTCTACTTTTTGATCGCGACGGAGATCGTCGCCGGCATAGCGGGGGTCGCCTTCCGAGCGAGCGAGTTTGAGATCATCAGCCAAGCGGGAAACGCGCTTGCTTTTTTCGCGTTTTGGTGGACCATGGGGGACGATCGTTTGCGTCGGCCGTTGCTCGGGTGCTTTTTCGTCTCAGGGATCGCGACGGCGTTGTTCGCGGTGGGGCTCACCGTTTCGCGCCATCCGCCAGCTGCATTCGCGTACGTCCACGGTCGGGCGGTCGGCACGTTCTTGCAACCCAATGAGTTCGCCGGATATTTGCTTTTCCTGATCCCAATGGGAATCGCTCAGCTCGGCGCGCCGGCTTGGCTGCGTCGGCTTGGGATCTTGGCCGCAGGGGCAGGCACCGTCGGCTTGGCATTGTCGGTCTCCCGCGCGGCGTGGCTGGGACTGTTGCTTGCGCTGCCCATCTTGATATCCCGCCTGGGACGCCGTGCGCTGATCCGTTATAGCTGCCTTGCGGTCGTCTTGCTCGTGCTTGTCGCGACCGCTTTCCGCAACGTCGGCCACGACCCCAGCGAGAACGCCTCGCGGATCACCGTTTGGCGTGGAGCCGTTCGGATGGCCGAGCGCTTCGCCCTGACAGGCGTCGGACCGGTCGCCTTCGGCCGCGTCTACCCGCTATTCAAGCAGCCGGACGCCCAGGTGGTTGAAATCCACGCCCATGACCTGCCGCTCAACGTGCTCGTCGAAAACGGGCTGCTTGGATTGGCCGCTTTCTGCTGGGTCGTCGTGGCGTCGTGGCGCGCAGCGCGTATTGCGGGGACGCGCATCGCGCCGAGCGAGCGCGAGCGGGCGCTGCTCTTCGCAGCGTTGAGTTCGGCCTTTGCCGCGTCGGCGTTCCAGAACACAGTGGACCTCGTCACGACCTTCGTCTTCTTGCTGTGGTGGCCGATGCTCGGTCTCATGCTGGCGCTTGGCCGCGCGATGGGGCAAGCCGGCGCCGATCCAAAGCCATCCCCGCGGTTGGTCGGCCGGGCGCTGGCGACGGTCGCTCTCATCTGCGCCGCGCCGGGGCTCTCCGCATGCAACCATCCGCCGCCTGCGCCGGTCGCGAGGAGCGCGCACAAGGCCGAGCCGCGCCCGCAAGGGCTGGGATACCGCGTATCGGCGCACGAGACCGCCGGACACGTCATCACGATTTCGGACATCGCGCGCGGGCGCCCCGTCTACACGCTCAGGGCGGCGAGCGGGGTGTATTCGACAAACGGCCGCAAGGGCACTTTCTCCGACACCACGCTTTCCTTTTACAAAGGAGCCGCCGTCCAGCTGACGGTAACGGCCCCAACGGCTGCGGTCAATACGGTTTCGTACGATGTGACGCTCGCCGGCGGAGTCACGGCACGCAATGACAATCGAGTGACCCTGACGGCCGATACTATGTCGTACAATGACAGGAGCCGCGTTCTGACCGCGCGCGGGCACGTTGTCGCCTCCGACAGCCGTGGCGACCTGCTCAGGGGCGAGCGCGCTGTCGCGGACATCGATCTGCAAGAACTACGGGTTTTCGGCGTCAGCGGCATAGGACATTGAGATGGTGAACGAGAGACCGGACCCGGTGAAGATCGACGTGCGGGGCCTGACGAAGAATTACGGAAACCGCACCGTTGTCGATCACGTCTCGGTCAACGTCCGCTCGGGCGAGGTCGTCGGGCTGTTGGGGCCTAACGGGGCCGGCAAAACGACCACCTTCTATATGGTGGTCGGCTTAGTCCGGCCGAACGACGGCACCGTCGCGCTCATAGCCGACGACGGTCGCGAAGTGGACATCACCCACCAGCCGATGCACGTGCGGGCGCGCGAGGGTCTGGGCTATCT
>JACRUD010000134.1 GCA_014304875.1 Vulcanimicrobiota bacterium | reverse complement strand
GCTTTGCACCATGCGGTCCGCGATGGCCCGGCGCAGCCCGCGCAGCGGAACCCGTTGGGTTTCGCCGCTGATTGCGGCTGCTTTCGGCGCAGCCGCCTTTGAACCGGCGGCCGACTTGCGGGCCGCGACGACGCGCTCCACGTCCTCGCGCCTGATGCGGCCGCTTTCGCCCGAGCCCGCGACCGAGAACAGATCGACGTTGGATTCGCGTGCGAACTTTCGCACGGCCGGAGCGGCCATCGGCCGCCCGAACGCGCTGAGAACCGCCTTTTCGCCTGGGGCGACCGTGCCGGGCAAGGCTTGTCCGTTGGAGCCGTGCGGCCCAGCCCGCTGCGGCTTGGCGGATTCGGCCGGCGCTTTCGGCTCGGCCGAAGCGGCGGTCTGGCCATCGGCGGCCGCTTGCGGCATCTCTTTCTCTTCGGTGACTTTGGGCTGCGGCGTCACGTGCTCGAGGGAAGCGCCCGCGTCGACGTTTTCCCCTTCCTTGCCGAAGATCGCGATCGGCTTGCCGATAGCGACGACGGCACCTTCGGCAGCGACGTGTTTCAGCAGCACTCCTTCGTAGGGCGATGGAATCTCGACGGTGACCTTGTCGGTCATGACTTCGACCAGCGGCTGGTCTTGCGTCACGTGCTCGCCTTCTTGCACGAGCCACTTGACGATCTCGCCTTCGATGACGGATTCGGCGAGCTCGGGCATCTCCAGTTCGACGGCCATGCGGTGCGGTGCTCCCGGCTTAGAAGTTCAGAGTCTTTTTGATGGCGCGGCAGACGCGGTCCGACGTGGGCATGTACGCCTTCTCCAGCGCGTACGGAAACGGCGTATCGTGGCCCGCGACCCGCATGATTGGGCCTTCGATATACTCGATGGCCTGCTCGGCGACGAATGCCGCGATCTCGCCGCCATATCCGCCGATGCGCGGCGCTTCCTGCAATACGACGACGTGACCGGTCTTCGCGACGGTCTGCATGATGGCATCGGTGTCGTAGGGCTGCAAGGTGCGCATGTCGACGACCTCGACCTCAACGCCGTCCGCTTTCATCTTGTCGGCGGCTTCCCACGCGACCGGGACCATGGCGCCGAACGTGATCACCGAGACATGCTTGCCGGCGCGGCTCACAGCGGCCTTTCCCAGCGGAACTTCGTAGGGGCCTTCGGGAAGCTCGCTCTTCACCGCGCGATAGATCTTTTTTGGTTCCATGAACACGACTGGATCGGGGTCGCGGATCGATGATATGAGCAGTCCTTTGGCGTCGTACGGATTGCTCGGGACGACGACTTTGAGACCCGGCGTCGCGACGTAGTAGGCCTCCGGCGACTGAGAATGATAACCGCCGCCGCGCACGCCGCCGCCGTACGGCGAGCGGACCACCATCGAAGCCCCGAACTGGCCCGCCGACCTGTAGCGCATCTTCGCGACTTCGGAGACGAGGTTGTCGAAGCCGGGATACAGGAAATCGATGAATTGAATCTCCGCGACGGGTTTTAGCCCGCGCAGCGCCATCCCCAGCGCAGCGCCGATGATGCCCGCTTCGGCAAGCGGCGTATCGATGACGCGATCCTTGCCGAATCTGTCGATGAGGCCCTCGGTGACCAAGAACACGCCACCGCGCGGCCCGATATCCTCGCCTAGACAGACGACGTTTTCGTCCCGCTCCATCTCTTCGAACAGAGCCGAGCGCAGGGCCTGGACCATCGTGAATTGGGTTTGCTTTTTGACTTCGACGGCCATAGTCGTGCGTTTACCCCTGCGCTCCGGCGGCCATTTCTGCGGCAAGTTCTTTGCGTTCCCACTCGAGGTGCGGCGTCAATTTTTCGTAGACATGATCGAACACAGAAAGCGGCTCCGGGACCGGGCTCTTCTCCGCCTCTTCCATCGCCGCAGCGACTTGCGCCTTGATCTCCGCCAGCAATTCGGCCTCTTTGTCCGCATCCCACAGTTTTTGCGACTCTAAAAAATTGCGGAAGCGCGTGACTGGGTCGCGTTCCCTGCGCCACATCTCGAGCTCGCCCTTGGGCCGGTAGCGCGTATCGTCATCGGCCGACGAGTGGGGACCGTAGCGATAGGTGTACGCTTCGATCAGCGCCGGTCCGTCACCACGCCGCGCTCGATCGACGCAGTGCTTCGTCACCGCATAGACGGCGAGCACATCGTTGCCGTCAACGAGGTAGCCATCCATGCCGTAGGCGTGCGCTTTCTCCGCGATCGTCTTGGTGTGGGTCTGCTCTTCCAGCCGGACGGAAATCGCGTATTGGTTGTTCTGGCAGAACAGGATGCACGGTGATCCGTAGACCGCGGCGAAATTCATCCCCACGTGGAAGTCGCCTTCGCTTGTGGCGCCGTCGCCGAAATAGCAGATGGTGACTTCGTCGGTCTTCTTGATGCGCTGCGCCATCGCGGTCCCGACCGCTTCTGTGATCTGATTGCCTACGGTGGAGGACGGCGGGACGATGTGCAGGCTGTTGCGCCCGATGTGGCCGGGCATGGAACGGCCGGCGGTTGGATCGAGCGACTTGCCTAAGATATGCGCGAACCACTCCGCGGTCGAGAGCCCCTTGACGAGCTGGCTGCCCTGGGAGCGGTGATCGCCGTACATCCAGTCTTGCGGCTGCAGCGGAAGAGCGCTGCCGACCTGCGACGCTTCCTGGCCGGCCGTCTGCGCGTAAAAGCCGGCTCTTCCTTGGCGCACGAGAATATAACCGCGGTCGTCGACGGCGCGCGTGAAGACGAGCCAGCGGTACATCTCAAAGTACCGCTCCGGCCCGATTCCGAGCGATGTCAGATCCACGGCCGGCTTGCCGTCGTATTCGATGCACTTTATGGTCTTGCCGGTGAAAGGTTTGATTTCCACGGAGGTCATCTTCCTAATGTTGTTGACACGCTGCCGCAATCTATGGACTCTTGTCGCCGCTTCTTAGTAGGTATCGCCATTTCCCGTCGGAACTTACGTCGCGAAGGGGTCGAGCGGCTTGATCCCGACGTACATCACGACGCCTTTTGTCTCGCTGTACAAGTCGAGCGTCTGCATCGCGAGCTCGCGGCCGAAGCCTGATTGCTTGTAACCGCCGAACGGCACGCCGGGAAAGATGGAATACGGAGTGTTGATGGCGACGCCGCCCGATTTCAGCGCCGATGCCACGCGCTGGGCGCGACCGGCGTTTTGGGTCCACACCGACGCGGCTAGGCCATAGACGCTGTCGTTTGCGATGGCCAAAGCCTCCCGCTCGTCGCGGAACGTCGTCACCACGGCGACCGGGCCGAAGATCTCCTCCTGGGCGACCCGCATTGAGTTGTCGACTTTATCGAGCACGGTGGGCAGCAGGAAGTTGCCCTTCGCCGCCGCTCCGTCGGGGCGCGTGCCGCCGCACGCGACGCGAGCGCCTTCCTGCTGACCGATGCCGATGTAGCCTTCTATGGTCTGCAGCTGCTTTTGCGATATCAAGGCCCCGACTTGACTCGCCGGGTCCATGGGGTCGCCGACACGCAGGGCTTTCGCGCGCTCGATGAATCTCGTCATGAAGCTTTCGTAGATGCCTTCCTGCAAGAGTATCCGCGAACGGGCGTCGCACGACTGTCCGGCGTTGTAAAAGAT
>JACRUD010000011.1 GCA_014304875.1 Vulcanimicrobiota bacterium | reverse complement strand
GGTGATCCCAGCGGGCGCCAGGCCGTCGATGGGCAAGCTCGTCGATCTCGAGATGCTGGTCTGCACCGGCGGCCGCGAGCGCACGGTGGCGGAGTTCCGCGAGTTGCTTGCACGGGGCGGTTTCAGGTTGAAGAAGATCTTCTCGGGAGCGGCGCCGCTCTCGATCATCGAAGCGGTTCCCCGTCCCGGTCCTGCTTGACAGCCGAAGGCGCGACGGAAGTCGCGCCGCTACACATGCCGTGCCTACGTAGTCACGGACTTTTAGGGACGTCCGCTCCCGCCGGAAGCCGCTCCGCGGATAGCTAACGGCCTGTGAACTGCGGCGGCCGCTTCGTCAGGAATGCGGTCGTGCCTTCGCGCGCGTCTTCCGAAACGGCGACCTTGCCGAATTCCTGAGCCTCGATCTGGAGCGCGGAATGGAGATCGGTCTGCATTCCCCGATGAATGGCCCGCTTCGTCGCGGCGATCGCCAGCGGTCCCTTCGCTGCCATTAACGACGCCAGACGCTTTGCCTCCGGCATCAACTGATCCGCCGGCAGCACCTTCTCCACGAGGTTGCACTCCTGAGCCTGCGCGGCCGTGATCATTTCGCCCGTCAAGAGCAGGTACGAAGCCATCCCTTGGCCGATGAGCCTCGGCAGGCGCTGCGTGCCGCCGAAACCGGCGATGATCCCGAGGTTGACTTCGGGCTGCCCGAGTTTCGCGCCATCTGCTGCCAACCGAATGTCTCCCGCGAGCGCAAGTTCCAGTCCGCCGCCCAACGCAAAGCCATTGATGGCCATGATGACGGGTAGGCGGGAGTGCTCGATCTTGTCCGTGACACGATGCCCGTCACGAGCCTTTTCCGTCGCGGCCGCCGCATCGGCTAGCCGGTTTAATTCTCCGATGTCGGCGCCCGCGGCGAATGCGCGGTCTCCCATGCCGGTGATGATGACGGCGCGCACCGCGAAGTCGTTTTCCAATTCGTCGAACGCGCGCATCAGGTCATCGAAGACGGCCGCATTCAATGCGTTCAGCGCTTTCGGCCGGTTCAGCGTGATGAGCGCAGTATCGCCGTCGCGTTCGACGATGATGTTTTCAAACGGCAGGTCGCCGTCGCTAGGCATAATCGTAGAATCCCTTCCCCGACTTGCGACCGTGATGCCCCGCCAGCACCATGCGCTTCAGCAGGGGCGGCGGCGCGAACATGGGATCCTTGAATTCGTCGAACATGATCTGGGCGATGTAATACGTCGTGTCCAGGCCGACGAAGTCGAGCAAGGTGAGCGGTCCCATCGGGTGCCCGCAACCGAGCTTCATGCCCTCGTCGATGTCCTCGCGCGACGCAAGTCCGGCCTCGTACGTGCGGATGGCGTAGAGCAGATACGGCACGAGCAATCGATTCACGACGAAGCCGGGCGTGTCGCTGGCCAAGATCGGCTTTTTGCCGAGCCTTTCGACGAAGCCAAACAGCGTGTCGATCGTCTTCTGATCGGTCGAGATCGTCTTCACGACTTCCACCAGCTTCATCAGCGGAACGGGATTGAAGAAGTGTAAGCCTGCGACCTGGGCGGGCCGCTTCGTCGCCGCCGCCATCTCGATGATGCACAGGCTCGACGTGTTGGAGCAGATGATCGCGTGTGGTGACAGCAAAGCATCGAGCTGTGCGAACAGTTCCTTCTTGACTGCCACGTTCTCGACGACCGCCTCGATGACGAGGTCGCTGGCTGTTAGGTCTTCGATGCGTGTGGTCGGTTTGAGCCGAGCCAGAGCCGCGTCCCGATCTTCCGCGCTCATAGTTTTCTTCTCGACGAACTTGTCGAGCGATTTTTTGATCCCAGCCATGCCGCGGTCCAGCGCCGCCTGGACGGCTTCGAGCACCACCACATCGCAGCCCGCCGTGGCGGCCACCTGGGCGATGCCGGAGCCCATCAAGCCGCAACCGCAGACGCCGACGCGGGTGATGTCAGGCATGGGACTCTCCTTCATCATAAAAAACGCAAGCGTCGTCGGCTTGCGGGGGCACTGCCACCCGACGATTACCGCCGCTTAAGCCATTTCCTTCCACGCCGGAAGCTCGCAGCGAACCGGCTTGTCGCGCCGGTACCCGAGGGCGTACTCTCCGTGCATCACTTTTTGAATCTCCCTCGAGCCCTCGTAAATGACGCTGCCTCGCGAGTTGCGCAAAAAGCGCGCCACCGGATATTCATCAGAGAACCCGTACGCACCATGCACTTCTAAGGCATCGTCGGCGGCGCGATTAGCCGCATCGCATGCGAACCATTTCGCCAGCGCCGTCTCGCGCGTGTTGCGCAGCCCTTTATTCTTCATCCACGCGGCGCGCAGATAAAGCAAACGCGACGCATCGTAGCCGGCCGCCATGTTGGCGATCATCTCTTGAATCAACTGATGCCGGCCGATCTCGACGCCGAAGGTTTTGCGCTCGCGAGCGTACCGCGAGGCCGACTCGAGACATGCTCGGATGAGTCCGGTCGCGCCAGCCGCGACGGTAAAGCGGCCGTTCTCTAAGCACGTCATGGCGATGATAAAGCCTTCTCCCTCCTCGCCGACCCTGTTTTCCGCCGGAACCTCCAAATCCGTAAAGGAGAGGCCGCCGGTGTCGCCGGCCCGCACGCCGTATTTGTCGTGGAGCGCGAACGTGTGAAGTGCGTCGCCTGCGTGCTCTCGTTCGACGACGAATGCACTGATGCCGCGTTTGCCTGCCTGCGGGGACGTCTTGGCAAATACGAGGAACGTGTCGGCTTGGGTGGCGCAAGAGATCCAAAGCTTGTTGCCGCTTAGGATGTATCCGTCGGCGGTGCGTCGCGCGGTCGAGCGAAGCGCGCCGACGTCCGACCCGGCGTCGGGTTCGGTGAGTCCGAACGCTGCCAGCTTGCGGCCCGAGGCAAGCGGTGTGAGAAAGCGCTGCTTTTGCGCTTCGGACCCCCACTGATAGATGCCGCACCCGGCTAGGCCGATGTGCACCGACATCATGGTGCGCAGTGATGTGTCACAGAACTCCAGTTCTTCGCAGAGCAAACCGAGGGTGACGTAGTCAAGTCCGGCGCCGCCATAGCGAGCTGGAAACGGCAGCCCGGTCACGCCCAAGGCGGAAAGCTTGGAAAAAGCGCCCGGTAGCGGAGTGCCGGCGCTGTCGCAGCGACGCACGTCCGGAGCGATCGATGTGGCTAGATAGTCTCTGACAGTCTGGACGAGCAGGCGCTGCTCGTCGCTCAGGTCTAGGTCGATCATGCCACGGCCTTACGCCACGGGAAGGCGGAAAACCGCCCCGCATACCGATGCTGCGCCATGTAGCGGCGCGACTTCAGTCGGACCGGCGGCCGGGCAGGCCCACCGAACGGACCTAGAGGTCCGTGGCTACATACGGCTGTGCCGTCCGGCTGCCATGTTTTGGGCCGCGTTTTGAGCCGCACCGTAATCGACGAAATCTTCGGCGACGTAGACTCCATGCGGCCCCACCGATACCCCGATGCCAACGGCGGCGTAGCGGTTCGTTAGGATGTTTTCGCGATGTCCGGCGTCCGGCCCACGCTCGGCCATCATCGCAGCGTCCAGACGCTGGCCCGCGCTCCATTGATTCGCCTCACCGTCGATA
>JACRUD010000028.1 GCA_014304875.1 Vulcanimicrobiota bacterium | reverse complement strand
GGCGGAAGACGGCGAAGTGATGCAGGTCGGCTGGCAAGGCCGCGGCTGCATCGTCAAAGCCACCAAGTGGCTCTCGAGGCCAGGCGTCTTGCGGTTCGCGGGGTCATCCAGGGGGTGGGCTTCCGGCCGTTCGTCTTCCGGCTCGCTCGGAGTGGTAATCTTGCGGGCTGGGTCCTCAACGGCGAACGCGGAGTCGACATCCATGTCGAAGGCAGCGCGGCCGCCCTGGCCGACTTCGAGCAGTCCGTTCGCGGCCAAGCGCCGCCCGCCGCCAAGATCGAGTCGCTTGAGTCGCGGTCGGCGCACGTCGAAGGTTTTCCCGACTTCGTCATCCGCGAAAGCGAAAAACGGGGGCTCCCAAGCGCCCGTATCTCCCCGGACCTGCCCGTCTGCGGCACCTGCTTGGGAGAGCTGTTCGACCCGGGAGATCGGCGTTTTTCTTATCCCTACGTCAATTGCACCGATTGCGGACCCCGTTACAGCATCATCCTCGCCTTGCCGTACGATCGCCCGCAGACGACCATGGGTGCCTGGGCCATGTGCGTGCAGTGCCGGCGCGAATATCAAGATTCGGGCGACCGGCGCTTTCACGCCCAGCCCACAGCGTGCCCCAAGTGCGGTCCGGCATATTTCTTGCGCTCCGCCGCTTCGACGATTGTTGGCTCCGCGGGTATCCGGGAAGCGGCGGAACTTCTGCGATGCGGCCGCATCCTGGCGGTGAAAGGTCTGGGAGGCTACCATCTCGCCTGTGACGCGCGCAACGCCGCTGCCGTCGCCGAAATGCGCTCGCGCAAATACCGCAAGGAAAGGCCGTTCGCGGTGATGGCGCGGGACCTTGGCGCCGCCCGCGAGCTCGTACAATTAGATCCACCGGCTGAGGCGCTCCTGACGTCGGCGCAGCGACCCATCGTGCTCGCTCCCGCTCGAGCGCGGCTCGACGGGGTGGCGCCCGACAATCGGGAGATCGGAGTGATGCTGCCCTATACCCCGCTCCAGCATCTGCTGTTCGCCGCAGGCGCGCCGGACGTCTTGGTGATGACGAGCGCGAATCGTTCGAGCGAACCCATCGCGTATCGGGATGAGGACGCGTTCGAGCGGTTATCCGGCATCGCGGATGCTTTTTTGGTAGGTGAACGCGAGATCGCGAGGCGCATCGACGATTCGGTCGCCCGAGCGGGACCTTACGGGCCGGCAGTATTGCGTCACGCCCGGGGCTACGCGCCCGGAAATGTCGCGCAAGTTCCGGCGTCGCGACCCATCCTTGCGGTCGGCGCCGATCTGAAGAACACGATCACGCTGGTCGTCGACGGGCAGGCGTTCGTGAGCCAACACATCGGCGACTTGGATCAGTTCGGAGCGTTCGAGTCGTTCAAAGAAGCTGTGGACGACTTGTGTTCGATGTACGAAGTTCGGATGGAGGATCTTCTGGTCGTGCACGACGCTCATCCTCAGTACGCGTCGACGGAGTATGCGTTGTCGCTGCCGGGCGATCACCTTGCCGTGCAGCATCATAGGGCCCATGTGGCAAGCGTTCTCGCCGAGCGTGGCGACCGCCAGACTCGCGTTGCCGCTGTGTCGTTCGACGGGACGGGCTACGGCGATGACGGCACCATTTGGGGCGGTGAATTTTTTGTCGGCAACCTCGCTGACGGGTTCGTCCGCGCGGCGCACCTGCGCAGTGCAATGCTGCCGGGCGGAGATGGGGCGGCACGGCACCCCGCGCAGTGTGCCGCCGGATTTCTGGCGCAGATTTCTGATCTGCCCGACATGGCGGCCGGTCCCTTTCACTTCCCGCGCCGCTACCGGGACGCGCACGAACTGCTGCGCAAGGGAGTGCGATCGTTCGCGACGACCTCGGTCGGCCGGCTCTTCGATGCCGTCGCGGCGCTGGTCGGATTCACGCGCGAAATCAGCTTTGAGGGTCAAGCGGCGATGTGGCTTGAGCACCTAGCCTGGTCGGGCGCCAACGCGGCGCCGTATCCGTTCCCGCTCCGTGACGGCGAGTTGGATTTCCGACCCTTGCTTCAGGCGGTGATCAAAGATCGCTTGCGAGAGCGAGCAGCCGCAGACATCGCCCTAGCGTTTCACCTAGGGGTGGCGAAGGCCGTCGCGCGAGCCTGCGCCACACTGCCGGCCCAGCGCATCGTGCTGTCGGGCGGCGTTTTCCAAAACGCTCTTTTGCTGGAATTGCTCAGCGCTGAGTTCGGCGACCGCGCGTGGATCAACCACCGCGTGCCGCCGAATGACGGCGGGATCAGCTTGGGTCAAGCGGCAATCGCGGCGGCGTTGCTCCCATAAGACAGCGTGGCGGCTTAACGCAAAGCGTTCGCACTGGTGACGGCGCTTGGTGCGGGTCGGCATGCGATCGCCGCGTCGGGCGGACAGGACTTGAACCTGCGACTTCCGCGTCCCAAACGCGGCGCTCTACCAAGCTGAGCTACCGCCCGTCGCCGCCAGTTTCTTCAGACTCCTTGGGCTGTCTTGCCGTGTCCGTTATCGTGCCGGCGATCGCGCGCGCCGTCTCGCCAAAGGGGTTTATACCGTCCGATACCGGCCCCCGGTTGTTTCGCTACTCCCAGATGGTCCTCACCGGATAAGAATGCACGGAGAAGACTCCCCGTCCTTGCGGGTGACCGCACTTGACGTTGTAGGCTCCAAGGAGCGGGCCACGGCTGGGCACGCCGCAGACGAGCCGATCGGTACAATAGAAGGGGAAGCCGGGCATAATCGTGCCCGTTCCGAGCGAACAAAATGCGCCCGTTGCACGAGTCATCGCCCACGGCGAACGCACCACCGACATGGACCGGTGCCCGAAATTTGCCGTGGGCAGGGGCTTGGCTAGTTTTATGATGACACCCCGATTGTGCCGGAGGTCCGTGGGGCAGCCTACTGAGGTCGCGCCCAAAGCAAAGCACGGGTCGTAGATCGCGTTGACGACCATACAGCGATAAGCGTCGGAGCGATTCACGGCGATCGACGCGGTCCAGCAGGTGCCGCTCAATCTTTGGCTCACGCGCATGGTGCCGGGCTGGTACCTCACGACGGAGGTCAAAGGACCGTGCCCGGCAGCTCGTGCGCCCGTCATGCCGGCGATCAGCGCCATCGCAGCGGCGGCGCATACAAGCACCGGACCTCGTGCAACCGACGACATAACACCGTCCTTTCGCGCACGCACGCAAGGTGAATCCCGGCGAGATTCACCAGCGCTGCGAACTTCCCATTGAGGGTCCCCGAGATTTTCGTTTTCGCTCGTGGAGGCCTAAGGTGAATCATCCCCCATCCGCCGAACCCCTCTGACGTGGATAAGAAAAATGTGGGGGACAGTCGATCGTTTTTCAGAGTGCTGCAGACGGGACCGCAGACCCAAACCGCCTTGATGACGCTAAAGCCCGGCGAGGCCAGCGGCGAAAAAAGCAACGAGCACCCGCGCAGCGATCAAGTTCTGCTGGTGCTTGAAGGCGAGATATTGGCTGAAATCGGCGATGAGACCGAATTGCTCGAAAAGGGCGATGTCGTGATCGTGCGAGCGGGCGTTGCGCACCGCTTTTCCAACGAGTCGCAGGCAAGCGTCAGCACGTTCAACGTCTACGGCCCGCCCGCGTACTGACAAGCCGTCCAGCGTGGTGAAAGAAGAAAAGAGCTTGCTTTTGTACAGATCTGCGGCACTGGTTTTCGGCCTGGCGCTTTCGTTGCAGGCATGGCCCGCTTTAAGCGCTCAGACAAATGTGATTTTCCGTTACGATGCGGCCCGTGGAGCGATGAGGACGGCCAACGGCAGGTACATTCCGCTGACCGGCTTGGTCGCCGGAATGCTCGACAGACGGCACTCGCAGGGATTCGCATTCGCGCAGCCGCTCAACGCGGTGAGCGGCATCGTGGGACCTTTCTCGGCGAACGAGCCGGCGATCGCCTCGGATCCGACGAGCGCGAAACACCTGATCGGCTCGGCAAACGACTACCGCCTCGGTGAAGATACCGACGGGGGTCTGTACGCGACCTTCAATGGCGGCTCGAGCTGGCGTGACAACGTCGTCCAATACGTCGTAAGCGGACCCCTGTACTACGACGCAGACGGCGATCCGGCCGTGGGGGTCGATAAACTAGGCGACGATTTTTACTCGTCGCTCGCGTTCAACCGCTCGGGACCTAGTGGCGGTTCTCCGGCGAGCGCAGCGATCGTGGCACGGTCGCATCCGAACGTGTCGGATGCCTTCGTCGATGCGACACCCGTCCGAGTGAACGCCGCGATCGATCAGTATTTCGATGACAAGGACGCGCTTGCCGTCGATGATGGGACCGCGGGAAGCTTTCGTAATTCCGTCTACAGCACGTTCACTCTTTTTGGGCCGAACACGAGCCCGATCATGGAAGCATACTCGCGCGATCATGGCGTCTCTTTTTCGTCGATTGTCGTCGCGTCCGCGCCGGGCGGCACCAAGCTTTGCCCGGGCGGCACGACGGCCGGAGCGTGCGCGGACGACTCGGGCTCATCGGTCGGCGTTGGAGCGGCCGGCGCGGTCTGGGTTGCGTACGAGAATTTCGACTCGAGCGGTTCCAACCAGATCCTCATCTCCAAGTCGACCAACGGCGGGGCGGCGTTCGGTCCTCCCTCGAAAGTCGCGGACGATCACGACATCGCCAACCCTTTCAAGACCTTTCGTGTCAACAGCTTCCCAAATCTGGCTGCAGCTGCGGGCGGTCGCCTCTATGTCGTTTGGGCCGATGCCGGCGCCGGTTTTCCGCAAATTCTCATCGCGACATCGAGCAACGGGACTAGCTGGACCGCTCCGAAGGTCGTCGCCACGGATGCGGGTGCCAACTTCCATTTTTTCCCGGCGGTGGCGGTTCAGCAGACCACGGGTGACGTCTACGTGTCTTGGTACTCCAATGGACATCACGCCGGTCAGGATATCTACGACTATTTCTACCGCAAGTTTTCGGCGGCCTTATCGCCGCTTACGGGCGAGACTGCCGTCTCCGCCGCCACCCCCATCTCTCCATGCCCGACCGGTGTGGAATTCGGGTGTTCGTTTTTCGGCGACTACACCGGCATGGCGGCAAATTCGGCAGGCGGCTACCCAATATGGACGGACACGCGGACGGGGCAGGAAGAGATCGAAAGCAAGCCCGTGCCTTGAAAGCACGGGCGACTGCACATTAGTCGCAGCCCCGCCGCTTGGCGCGCTCTGGCGCGGGTATCATATAGACTCCCAACTCTCCGAGAAGAAAGACGGCACCATGCAGGGATCAACCGAACAAGATTGGCAACGCAAAGCCCAGTCCGCGGGCGATGGAATTCGCGATGCGGCAGCGCAAGCCGGCAAAAGCGACGTCGCCAGGGCAGCCCACCAGACGAGTCGCACGCTCGAGGAGACGGCTGCGCAAGAGCCGGTCAATTCGACGATGCGGACTGTCCTACTGGGCCTCGCCGGCGTGTCGATGCTTGCCTCGATCGCGCTTCACGTCAGCGATAAGAAGTCCAACTCGGTCTTCGTCGGGCAGTGGGTTCCGACGCTGCTCATCATCGCGTTGTGGAACCAAATAGTCAAAGGCCAGCGCGGCCAAGCGAACGACTAGACCAACCGAGGACAGTATGCGGGGGGCGCTGATGGCGCCGTCCGTTTTTCCCCTACTCGTCCTTTTTGTGGCTCGCGCCGGGCCCCGTTTAAACATCGGCGTTAGTTCGGGCGGCCGATGGACGTTGCCGCATCCCACCATGGCAGGGCCGTCCTTTGAGCCGTCGGAACCACATTGAGGTGCGCCCATAGCTCAGATGGATAGAGCAGCGACCTTCTAAGTCGTTGGTCGGGTGTTCGAGTCACCCTGGGCGCGGGATGTTTGTGTTGCCTGGCCAGCGCAGGAGCAGGCCAATCGAAATACATGCAGACGCCTCAGACCACCGGGCCGCTGAGTCCACTGGCTCCGTTTGACGTTCGACCATCTTACGTGTCTCCCGGGGGCATGCGCCCCGGGAGACGTTTTCCGCGCGTGCTCGACGACACGCTAGGTGAAATCGCTCGCACTGAATAGGGCCGAACTTGGTGCCTTAGCCGCCTTGGGCTGGCTGCGTCGTCATCGGCGGCTACCTGATGGTCTGGTCTGCCTCGCGCTGTTCGTATTTTTCTTTCCCATCCTCAGTGACGACGACATCGCGTCGCAGCAACGGCACCGGCGCATGCGGCTGCCGTGGGGCCAGATACCGGGCCATCCGGGCACTCCCTGTTACGGCGGATTTGATTTCCAAAGCGACGCGGTCGCGTTTGATCTTGTCCGCGCGTCGGAGGTTGCTCAAAGTTTGTGCGAGAAGCCCGATTTGCCGCCGCGGTGAGCGTAGCTCAGCTGGTTAGAGCGCCGGTCTGTGGCACCGGAGGCCGGGGGTTCGAATCACCTCGTTCACCCCAATCTAGCCGGCGTAACGCTCGCAGCGCGCGCCTGTAGCTCAATCGGATAGAGCGTCGGGCTTCGAACCCGAAGGCTGGGGGTTCGAGCCCCTCCAGGCGCGTGGAAGATCTCGCGGCGGCCAGGCATCCGTCCGCTCGTTTCGACGGAGGGGCGGAAAGTGAAGGCGCTGCAAAAGGGCTAAGAGCCTAAGCACGCTCGTCGTCTCATTGCCCCGTTAGCTCAATGGTAGAGCATCCGGCTTTTAACCGGGTGGTTCCGAGTTCGAGTCTCGGGCGGGGCAACAAGATCACTCCCGGTCCTTCGGCCGATATGCCGCGTCCAACTCCGTGGCTGCACGGGCAGACTCGCCGCTTCGTCGGTTGCTTACGCTCGCTTCTGGTTTGTTCTGGTGTGACGTTGGGCACATTTTTAGCGTTCCTAGAGAATAGAAAAGCGCTCCCGGAAGGCGTGGGCTTGGCTTGCAAAGCGTAACCGAACGGCCATCGGGCCCGGCGACCGCCGTCAGCATCGAACGCATGTTTATCGTCATCGCATTGCTGGTGGCGATTGCCGCGGCCGGAGCCTACGCGCTCAGCATTTTCCGACCCCAGGCGTTCGCACGCTTGCCCTTCTTGCAGCGCGATGCGAGCCGCTATTCCGCCCAGGCCAACTCGCCATCCGACGACCTCGACCGCGCGGAAGAAGCGCTGTTTCGCGGCGACACCGAGTCCGCCAAGCGATTGAGCGCTGCGGCGATGGCTAACGATTCCTCGGACGCAGGCTCGGATTACCGAGCCGGCAACGTCGCGTTGCGCGGTGGGGACCTGGCGGCGGCTCAAGCGGACTATACGCTTGGCGAGTCAGCCGACCGCCGGAATCCGTGGAACTTTATCGCCTTGGGTCAGCTCTACGCACGCCAAGGAAAGCTGGCAGAAGCAGATGCCCAGCTGCGGGCGGCGAGCGCATCTGGCGCGAGCCTGCAGTTTTTGCACTACGATCTCGGAGCGGTTGAGCTGCGTGAAGGTTTGTATGCGGCCGCGCTCGCCGACTTCGAGGCAGAACTGCGAAGATCGCCGATGTACGGACCTGCGCGCTCGGGGCGCGTCATGGCGCTGGCCCGGCTCCGGGGCCTCGCCCTTACCGGCGTTGCGGGCCGCAAAGTGAACGGCGCGCCGGTGAGCGGCACAATCGTCGACGCGAAGCGATCTCCGACAAGGGTCGTCGCAAACGCACCGCTGCCGCGGTCCTTACCTGCTGGACCCGAGCTTGTGACGGTGCGCGCCTATCCTATCCCAATGCAGTCTGCGCACGTGCACGTGGCCCGCGCCTCCGGGGTCGTGGCGGTGGCTGAGCGCGCAATTGCCGCAGACAAGCCTCCATGGGCGACCACTGAACCGATGTCGCGTCCGTCTTCCACGGCATCGCAGGGTTCGCGAGCCGATTCGTCTCCTGCCTCAGCGGCGAGCGCGACGGCGCAAACGCCGGACGTCGCGCTCGCTGCCCCTCCAGCGGCGGAACATCATGTCGCCCCTGGCCCCATACCCGACGTCATCGGCCTGACGCTCAACGATGCAATGAGCAGGCTGCATCAGGCTGGGCTCGCGGTCGATCACGTCACCCTGTTACCGGGCAGCCCAGCCGACGCGCGCGTCGTCAATACGGAGCCCGAGCCCGGAGCGACAACCCCTCCCGGCACTCCGTCGGTCAACGTCGTGCTGGGCAAACTGACCAAGCGCTAGAACGTGGTCCGCGGCTGGCAAGGGTTGCCTTCAAGGTAGAGCGCCGCGAAGTTGACGTTAGACGCTGATCCAGCGCTCGGCCCACTCGCTTATTGCTTCGATCACCGGCTCCAGGCTATGTCCTGCTTTAGTGAGCTCATAATGGACCGATACCGGCGGTCCTGCGGCCACGCTGCGCCCAAGCAGACCCTCGGCTTCGAGTTCGCGGAGCCTTTCACTGAGCAGCCGATCCGACAGTCCCGGCACCGTGTGCAGCAATTCGTTAAAGCGCCGCGGACCTGCGATGAGGGCGCGCAGGATAGCCCCCGTCCAGCGGCGCCCGACCAACTCGACGGCGTGATGAAAACGCGGGCAAAACCCGGACAGCCTCCCTTTACTCGTTCCCTGCTTTAAGGTGGCGGTCGACTGTTTGCTGGCCATGCCTTTTCGTTATTAAGCCTACTTTTAGTATCCTGCTTGACAAATGTAAGGTATTATAGCTATTATGTGTCACGAGGCTACTGGAAGTAAGCTACAACACCAAAAGGGAAGGTTGGAGGATAACGACTATGTCGCACGATTTAGGGACGCTTGCGGTCCGCGTTATTTTAGGGGCCGCGATCGCCGCCCACGGAGCGCAAAAGCTTTTCGGCTGGTTCGGCGGTCACGGGATCAATGGGACCGGAGGCTTTTTTGAAAGCATCGGATTTCGTCCCGGTAAGCTGTTTGCGATAGCTGCCGGCTGCGGCGAATTCTTCGGCGGTTTGCTGGTGTTGTTGGGCTTCCTGGGGCCGGTCGGCGCCACGCTGATCGTGGCGACCATGACTGTGGCGATGTTGACGGTGCACCGTCAAAAGGGGTTCTTTGCCGCTGGGAACGGGGTCGAGCTGCCGTTGCTCTTTGCCGTAGCGGCGCTCGCGACGGCCTTCGCCGGGCCGGGTCGCTTGTCGCTTGACAGCGCTCTAGGGCTGGGTTCGTTTGACTCAGCGAAGGCGGCGTGGATCGGGTTGGCCGTTGCGGTCGTCGGAGCTCTGGCCAACGTGGCCCTGCGGCGTCCCCAAGCGCCTGCTTCTCAGTCTGCAAATCAGGCGACATAGGCGCATCGACCGATCGCCGGCCTCTCTCGAGCGCCCTCACGGGCGCTCTTTTCACGCTTGCGAGAAAACCTTACTCCCCCATATGCAACTGTTCACCTTAATCTCGTTTTAAGCTGCGCAGTCTAGTGTGGGCGGATGCATCACCGGACGGCGTCTCGTCGGCGCTTCAAGCGAAGAGCACCTTTGCTGATGGCCGCGCTGATGGTCGTCTTCGGCGGCTGTACAAGCCATTCCGATTCAGGAGCTTCATCGCAGACGTCGGGCGAGAGAGTTATCATCACCGGCGCCGGGTCGAGTTTCGACTATCCGTTCTTCACGCGTGCATTCTACCAATACTCGCAAGAGCATCCGGGTATCTCGGTCAACTATCAGTCGATCGGGTCGGGCGGCGGCATACAACAGTTCAGCAACAAGACGGTGGACTTCGGGGCAACCGACGTTCCGATGAACGCCAAAGAACTAGGGCAGGCCGATAGCGCGGCGGGAATCGTGCAGCTGCCGATCGCGTTAGGCGGCGTTGCGGTCGCGTACAACGTTCCCGATGCGCCGGAGCATTTAAAGCTGTCGGGCGCGCTGCTGGCTTCCATTTTTTCAGGATCGATAAGAGATTGGAACGACCCCGCAATCGCACGGCTGAACCCCGGCGGCTCTTTGAAAAGTCTTCCTATCGTCGTGGTCCATCGAGCCGACGGCAGCGGTACGACGTTTATCTTCACCGATTACTTGAGCGCAGTTGACGCGAGCTGGAAGAGAACGATCGGAAAAGGCAAGAGCATAAGCTGGGCCGCTCCGTCCGCGGTCGGAGCGAAGGGCAACGAAGGCGTGGCCGGCCAGATCCAAAACACGCCCGGGGCCATCGGCTACGTTGAACTCAGCTACGCCTTGCAGAACAAAATGTCGTATGCGGCCATCGAAAATCGCTCCCACGCGTTCATCTTGCCCTCGCCCCGTTCCATCGCAGCAGCGGCAGCCGCCAAGCCGGCCGTCTCCGCCAAAGATTTTTCGATCGTAGATGCCGCCGGCCCGTTGGTCTACCCGATCAGCGGTTACTCGTGGCTGCTCGTGTACCACAGTTATCCGGATTCCGCCAAAGAGGCAGCCATTCGCAATCTTTTCCGATGGGTGCTCGGAGCCGGACAAAAGCTGGCAGCCACAGTCAACTACGTGCCGCTGCCGACGAGCGTATCAGTCAGAGCGCAAACCGCACTGACGTCATCGCCGCGCTAGGGGGTCCGATGCGTCATCTCGTCACAGGGGCTCCAAGGCGGACCGGATAAGGGTCGGGTTAGCGTGCGTCGTTAGCTCAACTGGTAGAGCAGCGGACTCTTAATCCGTTGGTTGGGGGTTCGATTCCCTCACGACGCACGTTCGCCCGCATTCGTCATGCTATACGGCCGAACCTCAGTCGTCCCCGAGGACCGCAAGGCTTGCTCGTTCTAGGAAATCGGCCGCCGCGCGTTTGGATGGCGTTTCCTCCTCATTCTCCGCCGGTAAAAGAACCGAGTTCGCGGCGTCCACCATCAGCGGCCTGAGGATGTCTGCGGCGCTCTCACCGAGCCGGTTGTGCACCTTTTGGAACAACGCGCGATCGTCCGCCGGCAGGTGCGCGTGAAGCGATTGAAGAGCGAATCCCCGCGACGCCTCATCCTTGCACGCACCGTTGGTCAAAAGGGTGATCAACGTATCTCGCAACGTCAAAACTTCTTGAAAGCGATGTTCCGTCGCGTGATCCATAATCGTTCCTCCAAAATATCACCCGTTGCATGTGTTAGCTTGAGGCAGCGCGCTTTCTTGCCAAAAGCACACTCCATCGGAGCCACGGCGGCCAGTCTGCGTGCACCGCTCGCGCCGGTTCCGTGCCCTTATCCCGTCTGGCGGCGGCAAACGGTGGCTGGGGTGCCCAACAGTGGACTTTTAGCCGGACAGCGTGAAACTCACGGCGTAAGCGGGGCGTTTTCATCGCACGGGTTGCTTTCTTTCGGTCTGGCTTTGTTGTGGAGGTTTTATGGACGCGAAGCTGCGCATGTTCTTAATCGGAACGGGTTTGCTGGCAATACCGGCGATCGCCATAGGTTCGCAAGAATTGGTCCCGCCGGTGATGACCGTCGGCCAGCTTTCCGGACCGATGCTGACGGTCCAAAATCGTGGCTCGGGCAGCGGTGTGTTCGTCAAAGCCACCGGACCCGGCGTCTATTCCCAATCCGACGGGCACAGCGGCGTCGTTGGGAAGGTCATCGGCAATCCCGGGAAGCACGCGGCCACAGGTTTTGCCGGTGTCTTCGGTGAGGATGCGACATCTGATTACTACCATATCAATGCCGGAGTCCGAGGCATCGCGGGTCAGTACGGAAATGGGGTTCAAGGCGAATCCAATCACGGGTTCGGGGTCCAGGGAAGCGCGAAGACGGGCACCGGAGTTTATGGGTTCTCCGCTTCAGGCAACGGCGTGTACGGCGAAACCAACGGTGCGCCCAACGCAAGCGGCGTCACCGCGGCATTCTTCGATGATTCCTACGGTGTGATCGGCGTGCACAACAATACCGGCGTCTATAGTTTGGCCGGTGGCTCGGCATTCGTCGGACAAGGCGGAAATTGCGATACCGCTCAATGCGTCGCGACGCTCCAGTTGCTGGCCGCTCGCCCCAACATACCGTTGCTGTCCGCCGTCGATAACGGCGGAAACGAGGTCGGCCGGCTAGACGCTCAGGGAAATCTCTACCTAAAGGGGCGGGTCTATCCGAACAGTTCATTCGCGGCGGCGTCGCCGTCGACCGGGACCATTTCGGATGTGGAAAGCGCGCGCCTGACCGGCGGCGTCGCCTACGTGAAAATCGACCCTAAGTTCGCCCGCAGCCAATATCACGTGATCCTCACGCCCCAATCAGACAGTCACGGTCTTTACGTCTCGTCGAAGACACCTGGCGGTTTCACCGTTCGCGAGAACATGGGCGGGCGCTCGACGCTGACTTTTGACTATCAAGTGACGGCGATCGTCGCATCGGCGCCTTTACGGGCCGTCGCGGTGGCTCGTCCGCGCTTTGGCGGCATTCCACCCAGCGCTAGAGGCGCGGCGGATACGCGGGGCCGCTGATGTCACAAGCCGATCGGCTAAGCCCGGACGACGCCGCCATGGCGCGGGCCTGACGGCCGGCCGGCATCAGGTCGAGGTTCGGCGTCGAAAGGCGACGAGCTCACGCGGCGTGCCGACATCGCCAAGGCTGCCGCTACGGCGCAACAGAGCGAAATGTCGCACGCGGCACGTCGCTTCGAACATCTCACCGGCAAGCCGCTGGACCGTCCTCGACGTCGGCGGCGGCTGGACTCCCGATGCCTTGGACGCAGCGTTTCAGCGCGAGCTGTCCGAATTCGTCGACCTCGCAACGCAAAGTTTGACCTCATTGGATCAGGTCATCATCGAGCCGGGGCAAAGCAATCGTCAAGGTCGTGGAGGGCGTCGTGGCTCGCGTCTTGGATGGCGCGATCGCCGCGGTCAGCGCGAAGCAATCGTCGACACCGGCTATCCCGAGCTTCCGCAGGCACGATCCTTCGCACACCGGGTCTTCGCGCTTCACGGCAGTACGTGCGCCCGCTTGCCTGGCGGTATGGACCGCATCGGCGGGTCGACGTGCCTTGAGTACGACATCGTCGCGGACGGCGTGTCGCTCCCGGGCCATATGAAGGCAGGCGATGTCGTCGTGGTCTGCGATGCCGGCGCCCATGATGCCAGCATGGCTTTTGAGTTCGGCCGCGGAGAGCGCTCTCTAGGTTAGTCAGGCGCCCCAACGGGTACGTAGATGGCTGACCATGGACGACGCGACGTATCTAGTAGCGGTCAAGACGCACGACCTGTCCGGCCTTGACGAATTCACCGCTTATCTGTCCTCTCTCTCGCATGTCGAAGTCATGGTCGTCGATGGCTCCGCGACGCGCGTCTATGAAGAACACGCGCGCCGCTGGATGGGGCGGCTCACCCACATCGTCCCCGACCCGCAGATTCAAGGTCTAAACGGAAAGACGCGAGGAGTTCTGTCCGGTTTGCGCCGTGCCCGTCATGAGAAGATCATCATCGCAGACGATGACGTGCGCTATGCGCCTGCAACGCTGAAGCGCATGGTCGCGCTGTTGGACGAGTACGACGTCGTGCGTCCGCAGAACTACTTTGCGCCTCACGCATGGCACACGGTGCTCGACAGCGCAAGGATCGTGCTCAACCGGGTGACAGCCGGGGATTGGCCGGGTACCCTGGGGATCAGGCGGTCCGCCGTCGGCGACGGCTACAACGCCGATGTGCTTTTCGAGAACCTCGAGTTGGTGAGAACGATCGTCGCGCGCGGCGGCCGGGAATTGCTCGCAGACGACGTGTACGTCGCGCGCCGCCCGCCCAGCGTCCGTCACTTCTGGTCGCAACGCACCCGCCAAGCCTACGATGAGTTCGCTCGGCCGGGCCGTCTTGCGGGCCAACTGACGTTGCTGCCCGCATTGGCCTTTGCAGTGTGGGGGCGCCGTTGGGCCGCGCTTGTCGGGGTTGCCTTCGCAGCCATTGCGCTGGCCGAGGCGGGACGGCGCCGTAAGGGAGGAATGCGATTCTTCCCGGCGGCCGCAAGTATCGCAGCGCCGCTTTGGCTGCTGGAACGCGGAGTCTGCGCTTGGCTAGCGGTCCTGTCGCGTGCCCGGCACGGCGGCGTGGCGTACTCCGGCACCGTGATCAAATCGGCAGCGTCCTCGATGCGGGAATTGCGACGGCTCGGCGCGTGAACGACCGCAGCGCTTTCGAGCTTTTCGGGAGCCAAAACCCCTACTCATCGGCGCTGGCGTTACGCAACAGTTCGTACATGGCATGGATCGACCAGGAGTTAGTGCGGCTTCTGGATTCCCGCGAGCCGACGGCGCGCGCGCGATTCATGCACGACGCCTTTCGCACTTTCATCGGTTCTGGACGTTACCCGTGCCTTGGCGCGAAAGCGGCGGTAAACAAAGGGACTTACCGCTTTGGCGTATATCGCTCGCTGGCGTCCTTGGGAGCAAGCGCAGGATTGGCCCGAGACCTATGCGCATTCGCTTTCGAACGGCCGCACATCGAGGGCGATTACGTCACCTTCGTCGCGACCTTTGACGACCTCGATTATCTCGACGAGAGGCGATTCGAGCGGGCTCTGTGGGCCCAGCTCCAAGCTTTGAGCGACCTTGACGGTCCAAACCATGCTTGGGATCCGACAGTCGATGCCGACCCGGAGAGCAAGAGGTTCGCGTTCAGCTTCGCGGGCACGGCGTTCTTCGTCGTGGGAATGCACCCCGGCAGCTCGCGACTAGCACGCCGCTTCTCATGGCCTACTCTGATCTTCAACGCTCATAGCCAGTTTCAAGCGCTGCGAGACAACGGCAGGTACGGTCGTTTCGTCGACGCGGTGCGCGCGCGTGAATTGAATCTGCAAGGCTGTGTCAACCCTAACCTGGCTCAGTTCGGCGAACGTTCGGAAGCGTCGCAATACGGCGGCCGCGCGGTCGAAGATGGATGGAAGTGTCCGTTTCGCCCTTGACCCGCATCTCCGCGCAAAGCGGTTGCGCTTTTACGTTGGCGGCCGGCCAGCGCTTAGACATCGTAGACCCGCAAGGCCGGCAGGTGGCTGACTTGGCGATATTCGCCCGCGCCGACGTCCGCGAACGTTTTTCAGCGGGGCGGACGTTGGATTACAACGAGAAGCTGTATCTTTCGGTCGGCGACGTTCTTTACTCAAACCGCAGCAGCCAGTTGCTCGAGATAGAGATCGACGAGGTCGGGCGGCACGATTACCTCCTTTCACCGTGTAGCCGGCGCATGTTCGAGTTGCTTCGCGATCAGGCCGGCCATCCAAGTTGCCATGCCAATCTCAGCGCGGCGCTTGGCCCGTTCGGCATAGATCAGGACGACGTCGATTCGGCCTTCAACGTGTTCATGAACGTCGCTGTTAGCCTTGACGGGACGATCGCCATACGGCCGCCGCTCTCCAAGGCGGGAGACCGGATCGGCCTGCGCGCCCTGACGGACGTGGTGATCGGGTTGACCGCCTGCTCCTCGGAGCAGACGAACGCGGGTTCCTGCAAACCGGTGGACTACCGAATCTGTGACTGACGCTCGATAGCTCGCAGGAGGCCGCTGACTGGGAGGAAGTCTTCGGGTGCGGGAACTAACGCGCTGACATCATGACACAGAGCCAAGCCTGGGGGTTGTTCGGCGCGGCCTTTCTCGGAACCGCCGCGGGCGTCATGACGGCTCCACAGGCCGGCCGCAACGAGTTGCGGCGGCGCGCCTACTATAACTTAGGCGATTTCGGAAGCCACGCGGCCCGGGTCGGACGAGCTGCGGCGGCAGAAGTGAAATCGCTTTTGCACTCCGGTGGCGGCGTGGCCGCGAACGTTCTGGCGTCGCTTCAAGCGTCGACCCGGCCCATCGCGGCGCTCAAGCGGTCTTTGACAGATGATCCCATCTTAGGGCGGCGCCCTATCTGGGTGGATGCACAGGGCGAAACGATCTTGTTGCACGGCGTCGTCGAAAGTGACGAAGAATGGCGGACCGCCGACTGTCTGGCGCGCGCGGCTTCGCCAGATGGGTCGGTGAGGAACCTCCTCCAGGTGCGACGTTCGCAGGAGTCCTGAACGCTCCGCTGCCATCGCTCCGAAGCGGGCCGACTCGAGCTTTTTCCTAAGCCGTTCTCAGGGCCTCAGCGTAGCCAGACCGAGCCGGATCCAACGTCATGACGTAATCGTTCAGCAGCTCCACATCTGGGCGCTGCAGCTGTAAGTATTGAATGCCGTATTCGGGTTGGCCGGCATAACCGGACGACTTGGCGTGGACGACGCGTCCCCAAAGCTCCAGGGTCATTCTCGCTTTCACGTTGAGGATGAGGGATATCCGCTCGCCGAGGGCCAGATTGAGAGGCGCGACGATGCGCGCGCCGCCGACGGAGACGTCCTTGAGGAAGACGCTGTGCTCTTTATGTCCGTAGCAAGTCCGTAGACCCACGGTCGCATTAACGAAAAGCCGTTCTACGGTTCTCTTCTTGCCGGCACTTGGTGTGGGCGCTTGCGCGCGAAACTTCGAGATGATCGACATGGCACTTTGCACCCCCGTTTGGTCGGTCTTCCGAGCCTTACATAAGACCCATCGGCTGGCGTTGTGTTACGTCGATACTGACCGGATTGTTTTGTAACAGGAATCACCAAATACCCGTCTATAGGGACATAATAACCCATTTTTGCAGACGCTGAGAGTGAGAAGAGCCATGGAACGCATCCGCATCGCGATCATCGAAGAACAAGCGCTTTTCCGCAAGTCGCTGTGCCATCTGTTCGCAAAAGACGAGCGTTTCAGCGTCATCCCGGAATGCGTCGAGAGTTGCGCCATCGGACGTATCGCGGCTGCCAAGCCTGCCATTGCCATACTCGACGTCGACTTTCACAAGGGCGATTGCATCGACAGCATTAAGGCGTTGCGCGAGGCTCATCCGGGAATCAAGCTGTGCCTGCTTTCGATGCATGCGCAGTCCGAACTTCTGTCTCGAGCGCTCGCCGTCGGCTTAGACGCGTACGTCATAAAGGACATCAGCCCGTCGGAATTGGCGCGCATCCTCATCATGGTCGCGGGGGGCGACGCGTACGTGGATCCCCGTCTGGCGGGCAATATGCTGCGCAAGCTCAGCACCCGGCAAGAGCGGGCGAATCCCACGGACCTCTCCGAGCGGGAGACGGAAGTCATCCGACTCATCGCGGCTGGGCTCTCCAACAAGCAGATCTCCGACAAGCTGTTCTTGAGCCAGAAAACCGTGAAGAACCATAACAGCCGCATCTTCAGTAAATTGAACCTCACCGCGCGAACCCAGGCCGCGATTTACGCCATCAAGAACGGCATCGCTTAAGCAAGCGGCGCTGCGACGCTGAAAGCAGCAGCTCGGCTTACCGGAGCCGGATACCGTGGCGCTCGCTCGTAGCGGCGCCGAGCCCCGTCCCCCATCACCGTAGGCCCGGGCAGCGCTTAGGTCCCCGTACCCAATCTGCGCCTGGCGGCGGGCTTCGTCCGGCGGCTCCTAGAAGTGTGATGGCCGTCACACGACCGGGGAGCTTGCGCATGAATTGGTTCACTCGTGGCCATGGAAACGGCAGCCGGCTGAGGGACTATCGCGGTGCCGACCTGCGTTCGTATGCCAAGTGGCTCGAGTACTCTGGGTGCCCGCATGCCGAAGACGCGGTGAAAACCGCGGCCGCGAAACGGCTGGACCTGGACCGCATCGTCGGTGCGTGGGAGACGCGACTCCACGCGCGCGAAAGTTTCGTC
>JACRUD010000007.1 GCA_014304875.1 Vulcanimicrobiota bacterium | reverse complement strand
ATTCACTCGTTCGCCCATCTATCACGTGGCTCTGGCAGAGGCCGGCTATGAAGTGATCGAGGCGCGCCCGCGCGGCGTCGCCCGCCGCGACGTCTCCAAGCCGCCGGTCCGCCTGGACTTCATCGTCTTGCCCGCTCCCGAAGGTGCCGGCGCCGCGGCACTCGCATGGGCGGCGACCAAGATCGGCGACGGCTACGATAAGATGGATATCGCGGTGATCGCGTTGGACCGCATCTTCAAGCACTTCCATCTGAACTATATCGTCGGCGACCGCTTCACGTGCGGAGAGTTCGTCGCCACCGCTTTCGAGCACGCCGGCGTCAAGCTTTTCCCGGATATCCCAGCCGCCGACGTCGAACCGAGCGACTTCGCCGGATTGTTGCCCGCCCAGGTGCGTGCCGGGTTTGAGAGGAGAACGCGAATGAAGAAGCCGCCGCCGCGTTGAACCCTGCGGCATGGTGAAAAGACTCGGGCATTTCAGTCAGCGCGGATCGCGGAGCATCGCATGAGCGTCACGGTTGAACCGCATCGCCAAGCATCTTCCCATAAGGTGTACCTGGATGGTCCGCGCGGTTTGCGCGTTCCTGCGCGCCAGATCCACCTCACCGACGGCACCGATTTTCGCCTGTACGACACAAGCGGTCCTCACACCGATCCGGGCGTCGAGGGGGACGTGCGTCGAGGTTTAGCCCGGTTGCGGGCTCCTTGGATCGCCGAGCGCGACGATTCCTAGCCTTTGTCGCGCGCGTCCTCGTCGTACCGGCGCGAGCGCGACGCCATGCGCGAACTCGATGAATTGCGCTTTCCGCATTTTCGACAGCCGTTGCGGGCCAAGGCGGCCCGGGCCGTGACCCAGATGCATTACGCGCGCAGCGGTCGGCTGACGCCGGAGATGCAGTACGTCGCCTTGCGGGAGGGCGTCTCACCGGAGCGCGTCCGCGATGAGGTCGCGCGCGGGCGTGCGATCATCCCGGCAAACATCAACCATCCGGAATCTGAACCGATGATCATCGGGCGAAGCTTCCTCGTCAAGATCAACGCCAACATCGGTAACTCGGCCGTGTCCTCATCCATCGAAGAGGAAGTCGAGAAGATGACTTGGGCGACGCGCTGGGGCGCCGATACAGTTATGGATCTGTCGACCGGCAAAAACATTCACGAAACCCGCGAATGGATATTGCGCAACTCGCCCGTCCCGATCGGGACGGTTCCGATCTATCAGGCGCTGGAAAAAGTGGGCGGCAAGACGGAAAAGCTGAGCTGGGAGGTCTACCGGGATACGCTCGTCGAGCAGGCCGAGCAAGGAGTCGACTATTTCACTATCCATGCCGGCGTGTTGCGGCGCTACGTTCCGCTGACGGCCAAGCGGGTGACCGGCATCGTGTCGCGCGGCGGCTCCATCATGGCCCAGTGGTGCCTCATGCATCAACAGGAGAACTTTTTGTACACCCACTTTGCGGAGATGTGCGAGATCATGAGGGCCTATGATGTCTCCTTCTCGCTCGGTGACGGTCTGCGGCCCGGGTGCCAGGCCGATGCTAACGACGACGCTCAGTTCGGCGAGCTTGAGACCTTGGGCGAGTTGACCAAGATCGCGTGGGAGCACGACGTGCAAGTCATGATCGAAGGCCCGGGCCACGTCAGGATGGACCTCATCAAAGAGAACATGGATCGACAGCTTAAGAGCTGTGCCGAGGCGCCGTTTTACACCTTAGGCCCGCTGGTCACCGACATCGCGCCGGGCTACGATCATATCACGAGCGCCATCGGCGCCGCGATGATCGGCTGGTACGGCACGGCGATGCTGTGCTACGTGACGCCCAAAGAACACCTCGGCCTGCCTAACAAAAAAGACGTGAAGGATGGAGTCATCGCCTATAAGATCGCTGCCCACGCCGCGGACTTAGCCAAAGGACATCCTGGTGCGCGCGAGCGCGACGACGCTCTCTCGAAGGCGCGCTTTGAGTTTCGTTGGGAAGATCAGTTCGCATTGTCGCTCGATCCGCAAACCGCGAGGTCGTATCACGACGAGACATTGCCGGCGGACGCGGCCAAAGCAGCCCACTTTTGCTCGATGTGCGGCCCACATTTCTGCTCGATGCGCATCTCGCAAGATGTTCGCGATTATGCGGCGGCTCTGGCGGACGACGAACTTGCCCGCGACGGGCACGCCGATGCTGCGGGGGCACAGGAGCTTGCGCAGACCGGCAGCCAACAGCATGTGCCGGCCGGCAACGCCTGAACCACAAGCCGCCGCCGTGGCGCAAAGGGCGCCAAAAAGGTTGGACGGCCGTCTTTCGTCGTGCGATGCCGGAACAAGTAGAAGTCGTAATCGTGGGCGCCGGCTTGGTCGGCCCCACGGCGAGCGGAGCAGCGACGCTGGCCGGAATCGCGGCCGGCGTTCTAAGCGAAAAATAGGCGGCGGCTCTGCTGGACCGCCCGGCGCCTGCGGTTCGAACCGCACTTGTCGGACGATCCCAGGGAAGCCGAATACGCCGGGTGGCTGGCTTGGGCGCGTCGAGGTCTTGCTTAGATCTCCCAGGTCGCTGCGTTCCACCAGGGGCAGCCGACGTGCTCGGGCTTGAAATGCTGCAGGTCGCTGTTGTACGCGTCGATGTTCGACTTCCACACCAAGAAGATGACCGGAGCCTGTTCGAACAGCAGGCGTTGGACGCGCCGATAATCGGCCTTGCGCGTCATGATGTCGTACGTCCGCAAGGCATGCTTCTGAAGGGCGCCGATGCGCGGGTCGCTGAGGAACGTGTAGTTGTCGCCGGCGGGCGGAATCTGTTGCGGTCCCATGGTCTGCGTGTCGTCCGGATCGAAGGCCGGGATCTGCCATTCGTACAGGGCGAGGTCGAAATGGCCGTTGGCGAGGATGCCGCCATCGCCGTGAGTGGCGAATAGGATGGTCGCGGGATAGTTGTGCACCGTCGTCCGGATCCCGATCTTCTGGAGATCCTGCTGCACGAGCAGTTCGGCTTGCTCCCGCTCGATCCGGCCCGTGACCGTCGTGAGCTCGAGCGTCAAAGGTTGGCCGTTTCGCTGCAGCACCCCATCACGGCTCGGGACGAAGCCCGCCTGCGCGAGCAGCGCTGTCGCCAACTGCGGATCGTAGGGCCTTGCCACGTCGCCGCCGTTGTAAGCCCAAGACGACGGCGGCATGTCGCCGTGGGCGACGACGTCGACGTTATGGTAGATCTTGTCCGCAATCGCCTTCTTGTTGATCGCGAAGTCCAGCGCCTGACGGACGCGTAGGTCACGGAGAAAAGGCCTGCGCGTGTTAAGCCCGATTTGCGCATACGTCCAATTGCCCGTGACGTCGACCCGCGTTCCCGCAAGGCCGTTCAGTTGTTCGAACTGATATTCCGGAGCGTAGTTGTACATGTCCAACTCGTGGGCCTCAAAGGCGCTGAGCAGCGTATTCAGGTCCCCGTAGTAGCGGATGTGGATAAAACGAACCTTCGGCCTTCCCCCAAAGTAGAGGTCGTTCGCCTCCAGGTCGATGCTTGCTCCGTGCTGCCAGCGGACCATTCTGTAGGGTCCCGTGCCGATCGGGCTGTCGTTGAACGGAATGCTATTGACGTTTGCGTATTTGGCAAGCAGGTGTCTGGGAACGATGCTGCCC
>JACRUD010000163.1 GCA_014304875.1 Vulcanimicrobiota bacterium | reverse complement strand
GTAAAGAACCAGCGGGTGGAAAGCAAAAAGGCCCGCTTTGCGGATCCCTTCGGCGGGGCTCTTCGACGAGACGATTTTGAGCAGACCGAGAGCCGCCGCGCCGGACGCGAGCACCGCGATCGCGCGCAGCACTCCTATCTGGAAGCCGAGGGGGCGCGCGGCATCCAATTTGGCGATCGCCGCGTTGAATAACGTCCACAACGGCCCGTAGTTATCCGCCGGCGGCGGGTTGCCATAAAACAGGAGGCAGCGCCGCAGGATTTGATCTCCGCCGACGTCCAGCGATACCGGCAGGAAGTACGGGTTGATCCCGTGGAGGGCCAACAAACGCCCGAAAATGATGTAGGCGTACGGGTCGCCCGAGAACGTCACGCCGACCAGCATCAGCGCTGCGGAGATAATGAAAAATGCCGTCAGAAAAGCGACCGTCCTATGTTTGTCGAGATCATGGAGCGCGCCGGCCAGCCGCCGACCCGCCCACGCGATGAAGACGAGCAGCCCCAAGATCAGAGCGAGAAACGCCCAGCCGTGAGATGTCTGCCACACGACGCGCACGGGCAAAAGGAGCCCGACGCGATAATCGACGTGATGACGCGCATCCATATAACCGCTGGCCCCGCGCGCGATCAGCTTCCCGGCGAGAGCAGCGGCGCAGCAGGCAGCGACCAAAAGAGCGGTCCAGCCCGCCACCCGCTTCACTGGGCGCTCCGCATTATCTCGTAAAGCGTCACGCCATCCGACGAATAGAGGGCTGTTATGGCTTTGCTGCGCGAATCTGCGGCGAGCACTTTCCATTCGATGTCGTGCGGAGTGCGGCCGACGTAGGCCGGGTTCGCGTTCACGACTATGTACCGGATGCGCCGGGCGACAAGGGAGCGATAACGCTTCCCCGCGCTGGCGGTCCAGTCCAGGTGCCAGACGGGCTGATAGAACGGGTTCCCCCAAACGGCGGAGGGGAAGTAATACCCCCGCACGTCATCGAGCAAAACGAGGCGCGCATCGGGCGCCAGCTGCGATCGACTGTATCGAGCGGTGTCGAACGACTCAAGCCGGCTGCTCAAATAGTCGGCCGCCGCCTGTTTGCCTTCGATATAAGCGAATGCGGGCACGATGCTATTCGAGGCGATCCGCAACAGGCTCGGAGTCCAGTTGCTCGCAACCGCAAACACCCCCAGAGCGAGCAGTGCCGAAGTCAAGACGGGACGCAACCGGTCGGTCAGGCAGGTCGCTCCCACGGCGACGAGCGTAGCGTACGCGAACAGCGCCGGGAGAAAGAACCGCTGCTGCTGACTGCCGACAAACCAAAGCGCCGTCAAGGCAAAAGTGATGCCGGCGAGCGGTAAGCTCCTCCGGCGGCGCAGGATCGCCAAACCGAAAAGCACGATGCCCGCCCGCAGTGCGAAGCCCGGATCGCCGCAGTAATGCCTGGGATCGCTCAGCAGGCGCCAAGGGAGAGCGACGGCATCGCCCAACGACGTTCCCCCGCCGCACCAATGGCGGGTCATGAACGTATAACGAGCAGCGAACAGCCGGATCGCAGCCGTTGCGCCGACGTGTGACGACAAGAACGGGTAGACCGGATCGCCGCTGACGACGTAGGATCGCAGGTACCAGCCGGCCGCCGTCGCGGCAAACGCAGCCAGGAACCATCGAGCCGCATCGACCCACTGTTTTTTGGCGGCCCACCCGAGAACGAAGAGGATCAGCAGACCGTCGGCGAGCCCAGGCAACTTCGTCGCCGCCGCGCAGCCGGATAGCATGCCGCACAAAACGCTGACTTTCCGGTCGCCGACCCGCCCGCTTGCGGTCAGGGAAACCAGGAGCGCGCTGAGGACGAACATCGCAAAGGGCACGTCGACGTAGAATGAAGGGGAAAGCCAAAGCCACAGCGGCGATGATACGACAAGCGCAGTCGCAAGCAGGCCGGAACCGAGCGCGATAGCCTCCGCCATTTCGCGCGCCATGAGCGCCGCCACCAGCCCGGCGAAGATCGTGACCATCGCAGCTCCGGCGCTCGAGCCCAAAGCGTAGGCAGGCAATGCGGCGCACTCCGCGAGCAGCGGAAAGCCGCTCTGCGTGAGGCCGGGATTGAAAACCAGCGTATGTTGGGCGAGCATATCCGCGACGATGGGCAGGTGGTAAGCGAGCGGGTCCCACCAAACGGCGGGAAGAGCCGCCGCGATGATCGCCGTCGCAAGGGCGCAAGCGATAACGAGCAGGGCCATCTTCGCGACGGCCTCGGCCGCCAACAACCGTTGCCGTGCCAGCCTTACCTTGGCTGGAATATCCGCGGCGACAGCCAGGATGCGGCGCGCCCCGAGCGCGAGGATGCAAGCAGGCATCAAGGCGACCAGCTGTGGATAAAGCAGGTGCAAGGCCCCCAACAACGCCACCATGGAGCCGATCAGCCCGTAACCAAGTGCGGCCGAAAGCGCCCAGCGCGTCGATCGACCTGCCGACGGCAGCGCGAGGGAGATAAGACGGGACCCAAGACAGCACGCCGCGGCCCAGGTCAAGCTCGCCGCGAGCAGACCCGCGCCGAGGCGCGGCCAAAAAGACGCCTCGTCTAGTCCGTGCATGCTCTAAAGCGACGCAGGAGCGAAGGCCGCGGAGGCTGGGCCGAGCCGGTTGTCGTTGCCTATGAGATCGAAGCCTGAGAATGTCGCAGCCAGGTTGCCTTTGGGCGCAAGAGCGGCCACAACAAGCCGAATCGTCAGTTGCCCCGAAGCGACAACCCCGGCCGCCCTGCGATACTTCTCGAAATCGATCGCCAGACTTTGCGCGCCTTTGTCGACCGGCTCGATCACGAACAATCCCTTGCGGGCGTACGTCACCGTGCGCGGCACGTCACCCCAACCGAATAAGACGAAGTGGCCCAACTCGTCGGCAACGGCAATGCCTGCGTACTGCGTCGGGTCGGCGCCCCCTCGGTAGAGGACGTCCTTTGAGACGCGCGCGGCGATCGGATGTGCGAAGGGCACAAATTTCTGATAGACGCTGCGAAACGTCCAGCCCCGAACGCCGACTGGGCCGACCCGCAAGGTCAATCGCCCTGCCGGGGCCCCGGTCGCATAGGCGATGTCTCCGCTCGCGAGATCTCCTTTGGAAATGGTCCAGCCGGCCGGAACGAGATAGCCGAGATCTTTCGTGCCGCAAAGACACGCATTCAATAAATGCACCGCCGAAAAGGCCACCGCAAACCGGCCGCTTTCATACTCTTCGGCAGAGGAGGAATCCACGACGCGCACGACCGCGATCGCGCCGCTTGGAATGGCGGCCGAGTAGTCTGGAGCGCTCAGAAAGACGTGGCGCTCGGAGCGCGGCGCTAGCCGCCCGCAGCCGGTCACGCAGCGCCATAAGAATTGGCTAAACCCGCTCCAGGCGACAAGATACGTCGGAGCGATCGACCTGACGGTATCGTTCCGCACGGATATGGCGAGCTTGTTCGCCATTCCAAGACCGCTCGTATCGTACGTCTTTGCAACCGTGGCGTGAACGCCGGCGGTCGAGCCGCAGGCCGAGGCGAAGCACGCCAGCAGAGCAACGACGCAAGCTGCGACCTTCTTCAGCCCCGTCGCCGATATGCGGCCAAAAGGCATCTTTCGGCCCGATTGCGCGGCGAATGTTCCGAACCATGAAGCCAAGCAAACCGGGAGCAGGTAGATGAAGTAGTTTTCGAGCGATCGCGGAGAGACAAAGAGCATCAAGCCCGGCGCGAGCCACAGTGCATTGCGGACCGTTTTAAAATAGCGCCAGCCGACGAACATCGCACCGAAGAACATTGCGGACGCGAGGAGCGCCAAGGCCCAATGGGGCAACGGAACCCTGCCGGAAAGCGACAGATTGACGAGTCCGACGCCTACTTCGACGTTCTTCGCAAGAA
The DNA here is from genome assembly GCA_014304875.1 of Vulcanimicrobiota bacterium. Classification (GTDB taxonomy): domain Bacteria; phylum Vulcanimicrobiota; class Vulcanimicrobiia; order Eremiobacterales; family Eremiobacteraceae; genus Mawsoniella; species Mawsoniella australis. The sequence continues at coordinate 13,720 of JACRUD010000163.1, read as the reverse complement.
AGGGATCGAGGACTCCCGCCGTCCATGCCGCCGGTTTGCCGAGTGCGAACGGAAGGTTCGGCAACGCAAACGCGACGCCGGCCGCCGCTGCGGCAACGCAAACCCGACGCATCTTCAGGGAAACGTTGCCCACGCTCATGATGAAGATACCGATCAAGAGAAAAGGCACGTCGAGCCATGGTTCTTGCTTGATCGCCCCGGCAAGGCCCAAGCAGGCTCCTGCCAACCACGGCACGTCGGCCCAGACGAAAACCGCCACCATGATGAACGGCACGAACAAAATGTCCTGCACCGAACCAACGACGTATTCAACGTGAAAGGGGTCGATGAGAAATACGAGCGGCGCGAGCGTCTTGAGGCCGCGCGGCGCGAATCGGACCAGCAGCATCATGGCTGCCGCCAAAGCTGCGAAGCTAAGCCAGCGCGAATCGACGCGCATCAGTTCGGTGGGAACGTAAACGAGGAAAGAGAGCGCGGGATACGTCATCGAGTCGACGATAGTCCCGTCAGCGCGAGGCGTGTTGTATGTCGAGGGCAGGTGAAATGCCTGAAAAGCCCAGGACAGGTCGACGCCGTAGGGGTTATGGCCGTGGATGAGAGTCTGGGCTGCCGCGAGATCCAACGCCAACCCGTCCGTGCCGATGCCCGGGCTGCGAAAATGGATCAAAACGTACGAATAGGCGGCCAACCCGAACAGGATGCAAGAACAGAAGATGATGGGGTAGCCGCGCGGCAATTGTGACTTCAAAGTCAGATAGCCGAGGACAAAGAAAAGGGCGTAGCCCGAAAAGCTGAGGATACTGCCGACGGCGTTATTGTAACCGCCGCCGAAAAGCCAACACGAGTAGGCGGCCCAGAGAAGCCACACGCAACCGAGCAGGCCGCCGATACGGACTACTGCCGCTTCGAACTCTTCGCCAGAGAGCGACCGAGCGTCAGCATTTTGGCCCTCGTCCATTTCCGCAAGCCCCTTCTGCATGTATCTATCGGCACTAATGTGCGCGCGGACACTAAGCGAGAACGGCCGCGCCGTATGGAGCCAGGGACTTAGGTCGTCTCCAGGACAACGATCTGCTAGGCAGCTGCTTGGCGGCGCGTCTGGACCACGCCCGGCTCGATCTCGACGATCGGCTGCATGCCGATCCACTTTAAGAAGACCCGAACGTGCGGCGTCGCCTTGTCGATCATCGTGCGCAGGGGTGAATCGACAAATGGCCGTTCAGCGATGAGAAAAAACGCGTACCCCGCCAGCAGGGCCGCCGCCGAAGCAAGCCAGGGACCAAAGCCACGCAGCTCCATAAGCGCGATAAGCGGCTCGTGGACCAAGTAGACGCTGTAGGAGGCCAGTCCGATAAATGCCATAGGGCGGCATGACAACACTCTGGCCAGCCACCCGACCGATGGGGAAACGCACAAAAAGCAAAACGCCGCGATCTGCCACGCCAGTTGATTCTGTATTATGATCCCTTCCGTCGTGCTGGGCTCGACCCACAGAGCGGCGGCGCCGCTCGCAAGAAGGCCAGCAATTGCCGCCCCCGCGATATTCGCCCGGCGTGCTCGCAGGTCTGCGGCCACGATGCCCAGCATCAGCGCGGGTAAAGTCGCAAAGTCCAGCGCGTGCAACCGGGTGAGATGGAATGCGAGAACCGAGCCTAGCGCCACTCCGAAGTACGCGCGCGGCGCTCTAATCCACAGCAGCAAGAGCAGCGGAAAGGCGAAGTACCAGCGAAACTCGATCGCCAAAGACCAAAACGATCCGTTGATGTAATTTGGCGGCTGATCGAGAAAGAGAAACTGCCTCAAAAAATCGTACGCCGACGCGGGTTGGGACATAGGCGGCGTCGGCGCCACGTTCCCGCTCAGGTGAAGAGCCACCAGCATGGCGCAAAAGAGCACGATCGCGCAGTAGTAAGACGGCAAGATGCGCACGAAGCGCTTTGTGAAAAAGCGGGCGATGTCGAAGCGTGTCGCGCGGTTCTGGCGCAAGCTCTCCAGCATCGGATAGGAGAGGCAGAATCCGGAGATCACGAAGAACAGGTCCACACCATGCGCGCCTTAGAAAAAACGTGAGCGAGCACCCCAGGCCTTAGGGTGATGCAGTATTTAGCGGCGTGGTGTGCGACGACGCAAAGGACTGCGACCGCGCGCAAGCCATCGACGTAGGCAAGGCGCTTGCTCACGCGATGGGGAGCTTTCGTCCACGTTCCATGAGACAGTTATCGGAAGCAATAAACGCTCTCTTACGCCAAGCCGATCGCCGAGCGCATCTCTTGCAGGGGCGGTTTCAAACCCGTCCACCACTGGAACGCCAGCGCGCCTTGATGCAGCAGCAGAGGTCTGCCGTCGCTGCGCAGGCCGCCCAGGCCGAGCGGGATGGGGCAAGTGTTCACGCTGTAATTCATATCGAAGATCGGCGTTGCTCGGCCGATCTTTTGCAAAACGCTGGGCGGAACGAGCGCGCCCGCGGGCAGCGCGTTGATGACCAGATCTTGGTTCCCGTCCGGTGACGCTCCGATGGCGGCGGCTGCCGCTTCGTTGCGGGACCAGCATTGAATTGTGACGGCGCCTGCGGCAAGCAGAGCGCACGCTGCGGCGCGCGCCGCGGGACCGCTCCCGAACAGCAAGACGCTCCGATCGCGCGGCTGCCAGCTCCAGATATCGTCCAGAGCCCGCAGCAACCCGCCTCCGTCGGTATTGTGTCCGGCGAGTGCGTCGGGATCGCAACGCACGGTGTTGACGGAGGCGGCACACGCCGCCTCGCAGGTGAGGGCATCGACTGCGCCGGCCGCGATGTCTTTCAACGGCGTGGTGATATTGAAACCGGCGTAGCCGGCCTCGCACAGCGCTTTCATGGTCGCCAAGCCTTCTTCTCTTCTGGCACGGACGGCGGCATACGTCGCCTCTAAGCCGCAAGCCCGAAACGCCGCGTTTTGCATGCGCGGCGAGAGCGAATGCGCCACGGGGTCCCCGACGACAGCGTAACGCCGAGCCGGCATCAGGCCTTTGCGCCTTCATTCCGCCGCAGCCACGCGACGATCGGCTCTTCCAGCATGCGCAGGAGTGCCGTCGTCGGAAACTCTTTTCGGCCGATGGGCCTGACTAGGACGGCCCGCATTCCGGTCAGCTTGCCCCCGAGCACGTCAGTGAAAAGCTGATCGCCGATAACGACGCTCGCGCTGGCCGGCGTCCCGAGCGCGGCGAGCGCTTTTCGGAAGGCCGGCGGCGATGGCTTGAGAGCGCCCTTGATGATGTTCATGGAGAGAATGTCCGCGACTTCCGCCGCTTGCCGACCGTAGTTGTTCGTCAGCAAACAAAAGAGTATCCCGTCCGCGCGCAAACGGGCGACCCATGCGGCCACGCCGTCGGACAGATCGGCGGTGTGCCATGGAACGATGGTGTTGTCCAGATCTAAGACGATGCCCTGAATGCCCCAGCGCTTCAGCAGCTCGGGCTCGATGTCGCTGACGCGATCGACCATCGCGTCCGGTATCAGATAGCGATGCGCCCTCAGTGCTGCCGCACCCGGAACGGCACGGCCTTCAGACGGTGAACGGTTTCGATAAAGCGCACGGTGACCGATTGGCTGTTCATGACGATCGAATGCGTCCGCGCGCCGTTGCCGAAAAAACGCACTCCACGGCAAAGGTCGCCGTCGGTGATGCCGGTGGCGACGAAAGTGACGTCATCGGTTCTCACCAGCTCTTCCATGGTCAAGACCTTGTCCACCGATTCCATTCCCATCTCGAGCGCCCGCGCGGCTTCCGCCTCGTTTCGCGGTTTAAGCCGCCCCATGAAACCGCCGCCCAAGCACTTCAGCGCGGCAGCGGCAAGCACGCCTTCCGGAGCGCCTCCCGTCCCCATCGCGACGTGGATGCCCGTGCCATCGATCGCGGTCGCGATGGCGGCATCGACATCGCCGTCAGATATCAGCTTGATCTTGGCTCCGGCCCGGCGAACTTCTTCGATGAGCTCTTTGTGGCGCGGCCGATCCAAGATGACGACCGTGATATCGTCGATGGGCCGCTCCATCGCGTTGGCGACGACTTGCAAATTCTCTTTGACGGATGCGTCGATGTGGATATAGGACGCGGCTTTGGGACCGACAGCCAGTTTTTGCATGTACGTGTCCGGCGCGTTGAGCAAGCCGCCTTTGGACGTCACGGCCAGCACGGCGATGGAATTGGGCAAACCGTTGGCGACCAAGTTGGTCCCTTCGACGGGATCCACCGCGATATCGACCTCGACGCCGCCGCGACCCAGCTCTTCGCCGATATAGAGCATCGGAGCCTCGTCGCGCTCCCCTTCACCGATCACGATCCGTCCCGATATATCCATCTCGTTGAGGACGTCGCGCATCTTCTCGACCGCCGCGCCGTCGGCGAGATCGCGCTCGCCCTTTCCCATCCACCGCGATGCCGCCAGCGCCGCAGCTTCGGTTACTTTGACGAAATCCAGGGTGTCCATAAAGCTGCTCCCATACTCCAAGCGACCGAAAACGGAAGTAAAGGTCCGTGGCTACACTGAGCGATCGAGAACGGAGCTCAAATCTCCGTGACTTGCGCGATCGGGGACGGACCTAAAGGTCCGTGACTCATTGCAACGATCGAAGCTGCAACGGACCGATCTACGATGACAAATCCGCCCACCGCACGACGGTATCGGCGACGGATTGCGGGCTTCCCGAAGACGTCACCGTCACAGCGCGGTTAGGGATATCACTGCCTGATGCATTGCGCTCGTCCGTCGCCCATGACCCACGCGTGTATTTGTATTCGACCAACGTTCCTCCGCTCAGCGTCAGCGTCGTCGTCCAGCGGTTGCCGGCAAGCGGCGTCATTCGAACGGCATTCGGCGTCCAGTTGCGCGTGTTGGTCGCGATGTAGATAGCGTCGCCCGCGGGCGTATTCACTGGGACCGTCACGATGAACGTGATCACGACCGACTTCGCCGGCGTGCCAGAGTCGGTCAGCGGCGACCGTGAGGCCGTGAGAGCGAACGCGATCCGGCTTGCGGGATCGGTCCACAATAGCAGGTACACTCCGAGCGTCAAATTGGCGGAAGCGGTCGCAGCCTCACCGACGACCTTATACGCCGCTCCGGCCGTCGTGATAACGTAGCCGTCCTCAACGCCAACCAGCCGCGCCGCGACCGATACGTACTCCGCGTCGATGCGTGTCACCGTGCGGTTCGGCCCCAAGACCACCGTCACGGGCTCGCCCGGTTGCAGCGAGCTGATCTGGATATCTTTCCAAGCTCCGCCGGCCTCGCGTTCTCTAGCCCTCGCGTTTGCGGCCACGTCGTATGCACGCAGACCATCCGTCTGCTGCAGCGTCAGCTGGACGCCGCTCCCATCCGCGCCCAAGCCGACGAACTCTCCGCTTGAAGTCGCCGGCGGCGATGCCGCCCCCAGCACGAGCGTCGACAAGATGAAGGCTGTCGCCGTCCGCATGAGACTGCGCAACATCCTCGGCCCATTTTCCGCGTGGGGGCAAAACCCTGGAGGAAAGGGCGCAAAAACGTTACGGCGAAGCCCGACGCGAAGTGCACGCCTCAGCGACGCAGCCGCGGTTCGACGCAGATACCGTCGCGACCGGCGGCCGTTTTCATTTTTCGCTGTCGCCGAACGTCTATGCAGGCGCTCTTCTCACGATGCTTGCCGGTCTGAGCGTCGGATTTTTCGCATGGTACGTCATAGCGGTTCATCGCCACTTGACCCCGGCTTCGTCGAGCCTCTTGCTCGTTTGCCTGGCCGTTATCGGCGCCATCGGCGCGCCCTCCTTATGGATCATCTATAGCTGGGCCGTCAGTCGCGCGTGTGGTTCCGACTTTTACGACGTCTTGCACGCCGATGCGTACAGCTACATCCCGTTGTTCGGATTTTGGCTTTCCCTCTTCACCATGCCCGGTTCCCCGGCATCCGCGTCCGGGCTCATCAGCGCCGTGATCCTGTTGTGGATCGCCATCAAGGTCGCCGCCTTGGCGCGCTTTTCGACGATGGTGCGTTCGGTCGCCACCGTCTTCGTCGCGACGCGCATCCCGCTGATCATCATCGCCCCGCTGGCCGGCATCGTCATCGGCCAGCGCCAGGGACATCATTGGAGCGCGGCCCACGGGATTCTCCTCGACGTGTGGGGGCGCTGGGACGCTCAGCATTATCTCGCGATCGCAACCTTGGGCTACCACGGGAAAGACATCGCCTTTTTTCCGTTGTACCCGTTGCTCATCCATGCGCTCGGCGGACCGATCGGCGATCACCTCATCGCGGGGCTGATCATATCGAACGCCGCCTTTTTCGTCGCGCTTGCGTACCTCTACGCCTTGGTCAAACTCGAATTCGGCGACGACGCGACCGCCTTCCACGCCATTTTCTACATCGCCGTTTTTCCCACGGCGATCTTCTTCTCAGCGGTGTATACCGAGTCGCTGTTTCTGGCGTTGACCGTGGCGTCCGTGTACTACGCACGGCGCGGAAACTTCATAAGCGCGGGTATTTTCGGGGCGATCGCTTCCCTGACGCGCGTGGAGGGCGTTCTGACGGCCTTGCCTCTTGCGTACGAGGCCTGGCACGCGTGGCGCGAACGGCGCGGCACGACTCTGGCGCGCGGTCTGCTGGGCATCGCCATCGTGCCGGCGGGCCTAGGCGCCTATATGCTGTACCTGTACGCGCTGGTCGCCGACCCGATGTACTTCATGAAGATCCAAGACAATTGGAACAGACACCTGGCGCCGCCGTGGGAGAGCGTCACGAATACGTTGCGCCAGTTGAGCGGCCACTCGCTGACGTCGAGCTTCTCCGTCAATCTGATCATCGAACTCGTCTTCACGATAGCTTTTCTCGGGCTGCTCGTCGCGGCCTTCGGCGCGCTGCGGCCTTCCTACGCGTGGTATTTTGCGGCTTCGCTGCTTCTGCCCATGTCCACCGCCAGCCTCATGAGCATGCCGCGCTTCGTCCTCGTGGTATTCCCCGCGTTCATTCTGCTCGCGCTTTGGGGACGGCGCCCGGCCGTGAACTCGGCCATCGTTTCACTGTCGCTTCCGATTTTGGGCTTGTTCACCGTGCTCTTCGCCGATTGGTATTGGCTGGCTTGAAACTGCCCGGCAGCGGCATGCGGCGCGGCGTCAAGCAATTCATCAAATTCGCGATCGTCGGGCTCTCCGGGACGATCGTCAACTTCATCATCTACCACTCGCTGCTGCACTATCACGTGCATATCTGGCTCGCCTACGCGGTGGGATTCATCACCGGCGGCATCAACAATTACTGGTGGAACAGACACTGGACGTTCCGCTCGAAGGCGGCCATGGGCAAAGAGCTGGGTCAGTTCATCTCGGTGTCGGCCGTGTCGCTCGCGCTCAGCGAAGTGGTGATCGTCTACGCCGAGCACGTCCTCCCGCGGGATCTGCACTACCGCAATTCCGTCACCTGGCTGCTGGCCATCGCCGTCGGCACGGCATGGAACTTCTTCATCAATAAGTATTGGACGTTCCGCCACGTCCACCATCACCGCGCCGACCAGGCGACGTGACGCCGGCTTTTCTGCGCGCCCTGATGCTGGCCGCCGTCGTCATGCTGGCCGCCGCGCTGCGCTTGTACCATCTCGAGAATCCCATCCTCGATCATCCCGCCTGGCGTCAGGGCGACGAGGCCTCAATAGCGCGCAACTTCGCGCAGCTCCAGAACAACATCGCATACCCGCAGACCGATTACGACGGGCCGCCGCCGAACTACGTCGAGTTGGAGCTGCAGATCGTCCCTTACCTCGCCGCCCAAGCCTACCGCCATTTCGGCGTGCACGAGACGATCGGCCGCCTGATCACGGTGGCTTTCAGCCTTTCGACGGTCGTGCTGCTCTACGCCCTTGGCGCCGCGATATTCTCCCCTCGCGCCGGATTGTTGGCCGCGTTCCTGTTCGCCGTTGCGCCGAGCGCCGTCTACTACGGGCGAACGTTCACGCCTGAATCCACTATGATCTGCTTTTCCACAGGCGTTCTGCTCTTTTGGTGGCGCTGGCTCGAGCGGCGGCATTGGTCCGACTTCGCCCTCGCGGTCTTTTTCGGAGCTCTCGCATGGCTCGCGAAACCCCCCGCACTCGTCGTGGCGGCGCCGCTCATCGCGATGACGTTCTCCCGCGTCGGGCGCAGAGCGATCGCTGATATCTCGCTCTATGTTTTCTTTGCGCTGACGCTCGTGCCGTTCTTCTTGTATTTCAGCCACGTGTCGCAGATAGCCGAATGGCATTGGGCATCCGGCATTACGAACAAGCATGTGCTGCCCGCGCTGCGTGCCGAATTCGCTTCGGCATCCGCGCTCGGTCACGGCCTGCAAAGCGCCTTGGCTCTGTTGCGCATGCTCACCACGACCGTCTTAGGCCCGACCCTTTTCACCATCTCGCTGGTCGGCCTGTTCGCGCTGCCGCGCGACCCCCGCCGCCCAGGGAGAGGTTGGATGTTCGGCGTCTGGTTGGCCGCCCTCGCAGCATACAGCTTTGTGGTCGCGAACGTCGAGCGCGTCGACTATTATCTCATCCTTTTCGTCCCTTTTTCCGTCCTCGTCGCGGGCGGTGCGATCGACAACGTGTGGCGTCGACTGCAACCCGAGGCCGGCGTTTCGAAGGCAGCGGCAGCCGGACTAGCCGCGGCTGCGTTCGTCGTCGGGTACACCGACATGCTGGAGATCCACCCCTATTATACCTGGAGCCGGCCTGTCTACTCCGCCGCCAAAGAACTCGATCGGAAATTGGCGCCCGATGCTCTGATCGTGATGGGCCACTACGATCCGGCGGTCTTATACACGATCGGCCGCAAAGGTTGGGAGGAAGACGCTTTAGCCTGGGACGTGCACGACATGACGAGCGCAATCGCAAAGGGCGCGCGTTACTTCATCGCGGTTGAGGTGCCCCGCTTCCGGGCCAACGCGGCGCTCTACCGCTTCATGCGGCGGTATCGCATGGTGTCCGTGTCTTCGGGGTGGCAGGTGTACGACACGCGCCATTTCGCCCGCTCCTTAGGGAATAGGAAGTAAGTTCGGCGTTTCACTTTCGATCGCCGAGCGCGGCTTTGAGGCACCTGATTGCACGAGATTGCGATACGCGACGAGCCGTAACATGATGCGATGCATGTCCTGCTGCAAATCGTACGATTCGATAATCGCTTTTTGGAGATGCGCGGTATCGTAGTCATAATCAAAGGATAGCAGTTGCTTTTCGACGTCCCTCTTCGCGGCATCGACCGATTTCAGCGAAGCTGTCAGCGACGACCCGACCGACGCGTAAAGCGGGTAATTCGCGATGACGATCTCACGCCGGATCCTGGCCTGTTCGATCTGGCTGTTCAAGGCCTGGGTAGCGGGATCGTTCGGCGCGTACTTCAGGGCCGAGGCGACTTCTTGCTGAGCTTGGTCGAGTCTGGCATTGATGAAGTCGGCGCTGGCGTTCAAAAACAAGACGTGCGCCAGGCCCTGACGGGCATGGGCGTTGGCGGGCGACAGCGCCAGCGCGAGCGCGTACTCCTTGCGCGCCTCCGCAAGGTCGTGGTTTTGGACGGCCGCATCGCCCTGGGCGGTGCGCAACGCGACGATTCTGCGCGTCAACGATCCGGCGCAGGCCGACGCGGACAACGCGAAGCAGACGCACGCGAGCAGAACGAGACGGCGCCTAGCCGGGATGCGGTTGACCATCATAAAGGAACCTCGCCACAGCCGCGATCAACGCCGCGGCGGGATGGAGCAGGAGTTGCGAAAGGAGCGTGCCGACGATCGCCGTCAGGACGAGATAGAGCAGCATCGCCTTGACGTCGTGCTCGGGACGGACCCCGATGGCAGCTTGGTCGGTGATGAGAGCGGCGGTCGGGTCGACGATTAGCGTCAGCGTGATGGTGGCGACGCCGGTGATCAGTCCGGACAGTGATACGGCGGTGACGGCAGCATGGGGAGACAAGACGCCTGCGTCGAGGGCCGCCAGCGGGCCGGTTATCCAAAACGCCAGGACGATCATATTCCAGACGAGGAATCCCTTGGGCAGGGCGCGCGCGCTCAGTCCCAACATCGCGGGCCGCGGCATCCGAAATTCCGCGATCACCGATCCGATCACGCTCGGTCTGGCCAGTCTGGACATCGCGCGCACCAAAGATCCCGACCTCTCAAACGATCCGATCCCACGTTGCAGGACCACTGCGGCGGTCGGTATGAGAGCGCCGCCGAGGGCGGCGCCAAAAGTTGCGAACAGCATGACGATCCGCATCTCCCGCTCGAACGCAGGCGCGCCGCCCGGTAAAGCCCGGGCGTGGTCGGCCAGCGTGGCGATCAGCGGTTGGTACACAAGCGAGAGCAAGCGGCCCGTCGTAGCGAAGAGGTTGAACAGCGTCAATCCGGTGGCCACGCGCTGCGTCCTCACTCCCGCAAGCCGAGCCGCTCCGGTCCCCATCTGCAGGGCCTGCGCGCACATGTAGAGCAGCGCAGCCACGATAAGATACGAGGTCAGATCGGTTGCACCGGCGCCGCCCATGCGGCGCTTTACGCGGACTGGGCCAAGGAACCCGAAGTCGCTTCGAACGCGCCGTCCACGGGGCCGACGACGGTCAGCGCGAGACGGTCGGCATCAAACGCGCGTCGGGCCGCAGCATCGACTTCTTTTTTGGTCACCGCGTCGATCGATGCCGTGATCTCCGCGATGGGGACGTGGCGGCCGAGATTCAACTCCGATCGGCCTAGACGGAGCATCCGAGTGCTTGTGCTTTCCAGCGAGAGGAGGAGGCTGCCCTTGAGATGCTCTTTCGCACGCGACAGTTCGCCGCTTTCGACGCCAAGCGTCGCCGCGCGCTGCAACTCATCTCGGATGAGACGCACGACCTCCTGGGCGTTTTTCGCGCGCGTTGAAGCCGCCACCGTAAAGAGCCCGCCGCTGCGATAGATGTTGTGGGTCGAGTAGATGCTGTACGCCAACCCGCGCTTCTCGCGGATTTCTTGGAACAAACGTGAGGCCATGCCGCCGCCTAAAATCGCATCGAGGACGGCCATCGTGTAGCGCCGGTCATCGCGCGCGCTGACGCCTTCGGCCCCCACCAAAACGTAGACCTGCTCGCAATCCTTTTGCTTGACGATGGACGCTGGGACGAAGATGGGCTCCGGGGCGTCTGGCGGCGGGGTACCCGGAGTCATGGCGCCCAAGCGCGCTTCGACTGCCGCGACGAAGGGTTCATGATCGACGTTTCCCACCGCCGAAAGCACGACCGAGCTGGGCCGGTATTGCTGCTGCATGTATGCGGTGATAGCATCACGCGTCACGGCCGAGACCGTCTCGGCGTATCCGATCGTCGGTTCCCCGAGCGAGCTGCCTTGCCACACCGATTTGAGAAATAGATCTTGGCTCACTTCGTCGGGCGAGTCATCGTACATGCGTATCTCTTCGAGGATGACTTGCTGCTCTTTGTGTAGCTCGGCCGGATCGAATAATGAGTGGACGAACATGTCCGCCAGGACTTCTAGCGCCAGCGGCACGTGAGCGTCGACGATGCGAGCGTGATAGCAAGTGGATTCTTTGTCGGTAAATGCGTTGAGATGGCCGCCGATGGAATCCATCAACTCGGCGATGTCGCGCGCGCTGCGCGTCGCGGTTCCCTTGAACAGCATGTGCTCGATGCAGTGGCTGATGCCGCGCAGCGAAGGAGCCTCATGAGCCGAGCCGACGCCCACCCAAAGACCGATGGCGGCGCTGCGCACTTGCGGCATGCGTTCGGTCAGAACCCGAATGCCGTTGGACAAAACCGTCTTGCGGTAGCTGCGATCATTCACGGCAGGCCGCTTTTCGCGAGCTTGTCGGCCCACTGCGTGTCCCAATACGTCTTGCCTAACTCCTCTGACGGGGCGCGGGCTGTCGTCGAAAACACTGTGCGGTTGGTCGGCACCGCGTAATCGCCGGAGACGGTTGAGTCGGGTGCCGTGGCGACGGGCACAACGGCCCAAACGTCCACTTCTCGAAGACCCGGCTCGGACGCGAACGCCCCGGCGATCATCGCACGCACATCGCCAAGGAACACTCCGACGCCAAGCCTATGATGGAACTTGACGCCGGATAACATGATGCCGGCCACGCTAACCGGCGGCACTTTTAAAACACGGACCTTGAGGATCTGTTCGGGATACTCTCGATCCAACAGATCGACGGCAATCGCTTCTGCGGCTTTTGCATCGTTCCCCTCGATTCTACGCCGTGCGACGTTTTTGACCCGCAGCGGTGAAGCTTCCGCTGGTGCCGGACGCAGCTTTCCCAGCACCTTCGCGAAAAGTCCCATGCCGCGGCCCCGCAGGATGCGGAACCTGGGCAGCGCTAGGCGATCACCAACGCCGGGTCCGGTCCCGAGGCGGCGCGGAACAGTCGTCACCGCAACGCGATAGCCGGCGGCTCGAACGACCGCTTCGACGCGCCCATCGAGGCGTCCCGACGGGTAGGCGAATGCGGTGATGGACGATCCGCTCAGACGGCTCAGCGCACTCTGGGGAAGGCCGATTTCCTGGGCCAGCCTGGGCCCCTGCAAGAGTGTCAAGTCCGGATGATCGATCGTGTGCGCTCCGATCTCCATACCCTCCGACGCAAGCGTGCGGATCTGGCCGGCGCGCAGGTGGCCCGGCCGGTCGATGTAAGCGCTCATGACGAAAAACGTGCCGACGTCGCCGAAGCTGCGCAGCAGCGGAGCGGCGAATTGCGCCGCGTCGGAATAACCGTCGTCGAAGGTCAGCGCGACTTCGCAGTCCGGCTTTCTGCGCTGGTCCGACCCGGTACCCGAAGCGGCATCGCTGACCACTTTGTCAAGCGTCACGGCTTGGCAGCCGCGGGCCTGCAGCCAACGCAGCTGGGCTGCGAACTCGTCCGGTGTCACCGTCAAGGCCCGCGCGTAGGGGCCTGAAGCGACGGCGCGACAGACATGATGGTACATGAAGATGGCGCGTATGCCTGCGCCGGCTTGGGCAACGCATGCCGCGACGAGCGCCAGGGCCGCCGCACCGACGACCGCGCTAATAGGAACGCGCAAAATACGCCCGCACCGAAGCCGGGTTGTCGCAGAAGACGCAGCGTGCGCCGTCGGCCGCGGAACCGATGATGACGCGCGATACTGCTCCCGTTGCGTTCTTGATATCTTCCTCACACTGGCCCCGTTCGCACCAGGACGCCGAAACAAAGCCCGCCTGGCGTCGCAACTCATCGATGAACCGATCTTTTCCGTCGGCGGCCGGCGAACGCGCCTCAAGGTCGGCCCGCGCTTTGGCCAACAGCGATGACTGTACTTGGGCCAGTAGTGAGGTCACCCGGTCAGCGGCCTCTTCTCGCGGCACGGCTATTTTTTCAAGGGTGTCGCGTCGTGCGATAGTGATCTGTCCGGCGGCGACATCGCGCGGTCCGATCTCTATGCGCAGCGGCACTCCCCTCATCTCCCACTCGTTGAATTTCCATGGCGCGCTCTGCTCGCCGCGGGCGTCCAACAGCGTCCGTGCGGTTGTCGAAAGCTCTGCCTCCAGCCGGCGAGCCGCTTCAATGACCGTGTCGTCGCCCTTTTTGGGAATCGGCACGATGACCACCTGGTGTGGAGCGACGGCCGGCGGCAAGAGCAGCCCTCGATCGTCGCCGTGCACCATGATGACCCCACCGAGAACCCGCCAAGAAACGCCCCACGACGTCGTCCACGCGTTCTTGACTTTTTCGTCGACGTCGGTAAACGTGATATCGTA